>JASLAX010000070.1 GCA_030146875.1 Longimicrobiaceae bacterium | reverse complement strand
CCACCGCCCTGGACGACGGCTCCGGCGGCGTTGCCCCTCTCGCCGGCCTTGAATCCACCTCCCTGCTGGATGATCCGCCGCCGCCCCCCTCCCCCGCCGCCGGGCTGGGGCTGGAGCTGGAGCCGACGCTGCTGGACGGCGGCGACGACGAGGACGCCGGCGAGCCCATCGCCTTTCTGACCGACGACGGCGCGGAGGACGACGGCGAGCCGATCGCCTTCCTGGCCGACGACGGCGCGGAGGACGAGGGTGATCGATCTTGGGGCGGCGACCTGCCGCTGCTGGACGCGGACGACGCGGGCGAAGACGGCGGCGACCTGCCGCTGCTGATCGACAAGGACGACGCGGACGGCGGCGATGCCGGCGACCTGCCGCTCATCGGCTTCGATGACGAGCCGGCGCGCTACGCCCCGCCGCCCCGCCGCGTGCCCGAGCCCGTCGTCGAAGCGGCGGCGGACAACCTGGAGCAGCTGCGCGCGCACGTGGCCGCGGTCCCCGCGGACGAGGCCTCGCGCGAGCAGCTGGTGCGCGAGCTGCGCGCCCGCGGGCTGGGCCACGAGGTCCCCGAGGTTCTGGAGGCCGCCCACCGCGCCCTGGCCGCGCGGGGGATGTACTTCGAGGCGGTGGCCCCCATCACCGCGCTGCTGGGCCTGCGCCCGGACGACGGAATGCTGCTGCAGAAGCGCGTGGAGTACGCCTTTCGCAGCGGCCGCGCGGACGTGCAGGTAGAGGCGTACCTGGGCCTGGGCCGCCACCTGGCGCTGCACGGGCAGGAGGGCAAGGCCGCCGCCGTCTTCAACCGCGTGCTGGAGCTGGACCCGCACAACGTGGAGGGCCGCGCCGCCGCCGCGCAGGTCGCGCCCTTCCTCCGCGCGCAGGCACCCGCCCCTCCGCCGGCTCCCGCGCCGCCGCCCGCCGCCCCCGTACAGCCGGCCGCGCCCGCGGGCGACTACGTGGACCTGGGCGCGCTGATCATGGACGACGTGCGCGCCGACCAGACCACCCGCTTCGTGGTGGAGGAGAAGGAGCCCACCGGCGACGAGGACCGCGACTTCGCCGAGATGCTCTCCACCTTCCGGCAGAAGGTGGCCGAGAACATCGACGTGGAGGACGCCGCCTCGCACTACGACCTGGGGATGGCGTTCAAGGAGATGGGGCTGATCGACGAGGCCATCTCCGAGCTGCAGGTGGCGCTGCGCGGGGGCGCCAACCCGCTCGCCACGCTGGAGCTGATCGGGCAGTGCTTCGTGGAGAAGGGCCAGTACGAGGTGGCCTCCCGGGTGCTGGACCGCGCGCTGCGCATTCCCGGCACCGCCGAGGGAGACCTGATCGGCGTTCTGTACCAGCTCGGCCGCTGCCAGGAGGCCCTGAGCCACCCGGTGGAGGCGCGGGAGTACTACTCGCGCGTGCTGGCCATGGACATCCGCTTCCGCGACGCGCAGCGGCGGGTGGAGATGCTCCGCACCGCCGGCTGACCCGGCCGCGTCCCGCTTTGACACGGGCCCGACAGGCCCGTTAGCTTGTGCGGCGCTTCCGCGCCCAACCGGATCCACCGCCCCGCGACCCGATGCTCCGTACCGCGCCGCCGACCCTCTCCGCCGTGCAGGCTCCCATCCAGGAGCGGCTCGACGCCGTGGTGGACGAGATCCGCCGCATCGTCGCCGCCGACTTCGCGCCGATGGGGGAGATCAACGAGTACCTGGTCAAGCTGCGCGGCAAGCTCTTCCGCCCCGGCCTGCTCCTGCTCTGCGACGAGGTGAGCGGCACCCCCAGCCCCGACGCGGAGACGCTAGCGGCGGTGATCGAGCTGGTGCACCTGGCTACCCTGGTGCACGACGACGCGGTGGACCACTCGGTGCTGCGCCGCGGCATGCCGACGGTGAACGCGCTGTGGAGCCACCAGGTCGCCATCATCATGGGCGACTTCCTGTACTCGCGCTCCATCACCGAGATCACCCGCCTGGGGAAGATCGAGCCCATCCGCGTGATCGCCGCCGCCGCCAACGCCATGACCGTGGGCGAGATGCGGCAGCTCTCCTCGTGCGACGCGCTCGACTTCTCCGAGAGCGACTACGACCGGCTCATCGCCAGCAAGACGGCGTCGCTGATGTCCGCGGCGTGCGAGCTGGGGGCGCTGACCGGCTCGCCCGAGCACCGCGAGCCGCTGGCACGCTTCGGGCACGAGCTGGGGATGGCGTTCCAGATCGCCGACGACCTGCTGGACTACACCGCCGACTCGTCCGTGACGGGGAAGCCGTCGGGGCTGGACCTGCGCGAGCACAAGGTGACCCTGCCGCTCATCGCCGCGCTGCCGCGGCTGGACGCGGCCGACCGCGCCATAGTGGACGCCCTGTTCCGCGACCCTGAGCCCTCGGACGAGTCGATCGCGGCGGTGGTGGAGCTGGTGTCGGCGCACGAGGGCCTGGATTATGCACGGGACCGCGCGCTCGAATGCGCGCAGCGGGCGGCGGACGAGCTGGAGGGCCTGCCGGAGGGGCCCGCGCTCGACGCGCTACGCGAGAGCATCGCCTACGCCACCGAGCGGCGCCGCTGACCACGGGCGCGCCGCGCGGGCAGGCGGGGCGCCCGGAGCGGCCCGGGCGTCCGGGGATCCACGGGTTTGGGAGGTGAGATGAACGTCGCTATCCGCCGCCGCGCCGGCCGGCTGGCTCTGGTGGTGCTGATCGGGCTGGTCCTGGGATCGCTGCTCTCCGAGCTGGCCGTGCGCTTCATGCCGGACAGCGCGGCGCGCGACTTCTTCACCTACTCCGTGGCCGCCGCGTTCGGGCCGCTGGTGGTGGACCTGGTCGCCATCGGGGTGACGCTGGGGCCGCTGGTCTTCCGGCTCAACGCGCTGAGCATCGTCGGCGTGCTGGTGGTGGCCCTGGCCGCGCGGACCTGGCTCTAGCGCGGTCATCGGTCGATGGCCCTGGCCCCCGGAGTTGTGCGCTCCGGGGGCCGGTGCTATATTGCCGAGCTGTCCTCCCCCTGGAGGACGGTTTCTTTTTTCCTGCTCCGCGCGCACCGGCGCGGGGCCTCAAGCCCACAGGAAGGTGACTTTGCGGGACTACGAGATCGTGTACATCTTCTCTCCTGCGGTCGAGGAAGAGGCGGTGAACACCAAGCTGGAGCGCTACCACGCGCTGCTGACGGGCGAGGGCAAGGGCGGTTCGGTAACCGAGGTCGACCACTGGGGTCGCCGCCAGCTCGCATACGAGATCGCGGACCAGACTTCCGGATACTACGTGGTGGCCCACTTCGCCGCTCCCATCGAGACCCTCCCCGAGTTCGAGCGGCTTCTGAAGCTCGACGACGAGCTTCTCCGCTACCTCGTGGTGGTCAACGAGGGCGGGCTCGCGACCTCTCCCGTCCAGGTCGCTCCGAAGTCGGACGAGGACGAAGACTCCGACGACGAGGCCTAGACCATGCGCCCTTCACGGAAGAGCTGCCCGATCTGCGAGTCCGGCAGCCGCATCATCGACTACAAGGACGAGCGCACCCTGTCGCGCTTCATCACCGAGCGCGGGAAGATCCTTCCCCGGCGCATCAGCGGCATGTGCGCGCGCCACCAGCGCCAGGTGGGAACGGCGATCAAGCGCGCGCGCTACCTCGCCCTGCTCCCGTACATCGCGGGCCACGAGGGCTGACGCCCAAGGAGATTCCGACATGCAGGTCATCCTCAGGGAGCGCCTCGAGAACCTCGGCGACGCCGGGGAGAAGGTGGACGTCAAGCCGGGCTACGCGCGCAACTACCTGATTCCCCAGGGGCTCGCGTACGAGGCCACGAAGGAGAACATCCGCCGCATCGAGGCGGAGAGCGCGCAGCGCGCCAAGAAGGAAGCCGCCACGATGGGCGAGGCGCGCGAGCGCGCCAAGCAGATCGAGGGCGTCTCCCTCACCTTCCACGCCCGCGCCGGGCAGGAAGGGCGGCTCTTCGGCTCCATCACCTCGGCGGACATCGCCGAGAAGCTGGCGGAGCAGGGGATCGAGATCGACCGCCGCACCATCGAGCTGGACGAGCCGATCAAGGCGCTGGGCGTCACGAGCGTCGCGGTCCGCCTGCACGCGCAGGTGCGGCCCGAGCTGAAGGTCTGGGTCATCGCCGAGGAGTAGCGGCGGCCCCCGGCCCTCGCGGCCGGACCGAGCACCGGGAGGGAGCGGACCGCGCGGCGGTCCGCTCCCTCCCTCTTTCCAGGGGTACGGGTGGTCCCCATCTTGCCCCTTCAGTCGCCGCCCGCCCCCCGGGGCGGGCCGGCGAACGATCAGTCTGCGAGCGCGCAGCCACACCCGCGGAGACCGGATGAGCACCCCCACCCCCGTCGCGACCTCGATCCCCACCGGCCTGCCGGACGCGGTGTCGCGCGCCGTCGAGCTGCTGCACGACCGCAAGGCGCGCGACGTGGCGCTGCTGGACCTGCGCGGGATCTCCAACGCCACCGATTGGTTCCTGCTGGCCACCGGCACCTCGGACACGCACGTCTCCTCCATCGCCGACAACGTGGAGGACGGCCTGCGCAAGGCGGGCACACGCCCCATCAACGTGGAGGGCGCGCGCGGCGGGCGGTGGGTGCTGCTGGACTACTTCGACTTCGTGGTGCACGTCTTCCACCCGGCCGCGCGGGAGTTCTACCAGCTCGAGCGGCTCTGGGGCGACGCCCCGCTGCACCTGATGGACCCGCCCGGGGGGAGCTGACCCCCCGCGCCCGGTCCGGCCGTCCGCCCGCCACCCCGGCGGGCGCGGGCCGGACCGGCCTTCGGCTTGCGGGGTACGCGCTTCCATCCTTAGTTTGCGCCCTGCGTCCACGGCCCTTCCCCGGCCGTGCCGCGCCCCTCTCGCGGCGGCGAACCTCTCCCGGGATATCCCCGTCTCCATGACCGAACCGACCTCGCACGGCGGGCACGCGGGCTCCGGGCTTCCGGAGCCGAGCTTCTTCGATCCCTCGTTCGAGCGCATCCCGGCGTCGGCGGCGGCGGATCCCGCCACCCCCGGCCCCGTCCTGCTCCTCTACGACCCCTCGGCGGACCGCGCCTGGGTGGCCGACGCGGCCATCGCGCTGGCGACGGCGTGGGCGCAGTCGGGCCGGCGCACGGTGCTGGCGGACCTCTCCCTGGGAGACCCCATCCTGCACGAGCGCATCGGGATGGCGAACCTGGACGGGGTGGTGGACATCTTCCTCTACGGGGCGTCCCTGGCCCGCAGCGCGCGCACCGTCCCCGGCCGCGGCTTCTACCTGATCTCGTCGGGCACCTACACCCCGGACGAGGAGGCGGTCTTCCGCCACCCCCGCTGGGAGAAGATCGTCTCCGGGTTCCGCGAGGCGGGGGCGGCGCTGCTGGTCTTCGCCCCGGCGCGGAAGGCGGAGGTGGAGGGGCTGGGCTCGTGGGCCACGGAGGTCGTCCTCCTGGGCCCCGCCCGCGCGGCCGGCGTCTTCGGCGAGGTGCTGGACGGCCGGCCGGTGCGCGCCTGGCTGGCGCCGCCCGCGGGCCCGGGGGATGCGCGCGAGAGCGGCCCCCTGCACGCCGCCCCCGCGCCGGGGGAGATCTTCCCGGAGCCCGAGCCGGTCCCCGCCTTCGGCCACCCGGTCGCCAGCGCGCGCCACCCCGTCCCGCCGCCGGAGTCGTTCCCCTCCGCCGAGGCCACGGTGGGAGCCTCCACCGAGGCGCTCCCGGTCCCGGACCCGGAGTGGGAGCGCGGCGCCGAGCCCGCCGCGGGGAAGGTGAAGATCCCCTCCCGGAAGCGCGGGCGCGGCAAGGACGCGGTGGACCCCGGCGTCGCCACGCCCGGGCGCCGCATCTCGCCCATCCTGCTCGGCATCCTGGTGCTGGTCCTGGTGGGCGCGGCCTGGTACTTCGTGCGCGAGTACCGGCCGGCGCTCCTCCCCGCCTGGCTGGGGGGGACGGCCACCGCCGCCGCGGCGGCCTCGGGGCCGGGGGGCGCGCTGTCGGCGGACGGGGTCGCGTCGGCGGGGACAGCGCTGCCCTACGCCGTGTTCGTGAAGGCGTACCCCACGCTGGGGCCGGCGCAGCAGGCCGCGACCGCGGCGGCGGCGCGCTTCCCCGAGGCGCCCTTCTACGTGATCCCCGAGAGCACGCAGGGGCAGATCTGGTACAAGGTGTACGCGGGCGTCCTCTCCGACACGGCCGACGCGGCGTCCGTGCGCGGACGGCTGGTGGAGCGGAAGATGGTGGACGACGACGACGTGGGCGGCCCCTCCGCCCTGATCCTGCACCGCCCCCTCTCCTTCGACCTGGGCGACGCCCCCACCCGGGAGGGCGCCGAGGCCCGCGCCGACTCCCTGTGGGCCAAGGCCATCCCCGCCTACGTGGTGCCCGTCCCCTTCGCGGACGGCCAGGAGCGCTGGAAGGTCTACGGCGGCGCGTTCGCCGACAGCGCCGGCGCCGAGCCCATGCGGCGCCTGCTGGTGTACGTGGGGGTGCCGACCCGGCTGGTGCAGCGGACCGGCCGCCCCCCGGCCTCGCCGAAATGAAGCTCCGCTCCCTCCATCTCCACGGCTTCAAGTCCTTCGCAGACCGCACCACCATCGAGTTCCGCGACGGCGTGACCGCCATCGTGGGCTCCAACGGCTGCGGGAAGTCCAACACCGCCGACGCCGTCCGGTGGGTGCTGGGGGAGCAGCGCGCCAGCGCGGTGCGCGGCGCCAGGATGGACGAGGTCATCTTCCAGGGCACCACCCGCCGCCGCCCCCTCGGCTTCGCCGAGGTCTCGCTCGTCTTCTCCAACGAGGACGGCTCCGTCGCGCTCCCGCAGAGCGAGGTGGAGGTGGCGCGGAAGGTGTTCCGCGAGGGGGGGAGCGAGTACTTCCTGAACCGCACCGCCTGCCGCCTGCGCGACGTGCACGACGTGCTGCGCGACACCGGGCTGGGCGCGAACGCCTACGCGATCATCGAGGCCGGGATGATCGACGCCATCCTGAGCGAGCGCGCCGACGAGCGCCGCGCGCTCTTCGAGGAGGCGGCGGGGATCGGCAAGTACAAGGACCGCCGCCGCGCCGCCCAGCGCCGCATGGACCAGGCGGAGGGCGACCTGGCCCGCCTGGGCGACCTGATCGCGGAGGTCGACTCCAAGGTCCGCGCCCTGGCCCGGCAGCGGCGCCGCGCCCAGCGGCACGCGGAGCTGCAGGCGCGGCGCCTGGCGCTGGAGGTGGCGCTGGCCTCGGCCGAGGTGGAGGCGCTCTCCGCCGCGCTCGCGGCGGGCGAGGAGCGGCTGGTCCTGCTGGAGGGGGAGGGCGGCGACGCGCGGACGGAGCGCACGATCGCCGAGACCACGGTGGAGGAGCGCCGGCTGGAGGCGACGGAGGTCTCGCGGCTGAGGGCGGCCGTCGCGGCGCGGCTCCACGATGTGCGCCGGCGGCTCGATGCCCGCGAGCGCGAGATCCTGCTGGCCGACGAGCGCCGCTCGCACGCGGAGATGCGTATCGCGCAGCTCGTGCGGGAGCGCGCGGAGCTGGCGGAGCGCGCCGCGACGCTGGCGCGGGAGGGGGAGGGGCTGGCCGTCGAGCGCGAGGGCGCGGCGGGGCGGCTGGAGGCGCTGCGCCTGCGGCTGGAGGAGCGGGCGGAGGAGAACGAGACCCTCCGGGCCACGGTGGCGGCCGGACGGCGGGCGGCGGAGGAGGTCGGCGCGCGCGCGCGGGAGATCGCGCGCCTGACGGCCGCGGCGGAGGGGGAGCGCGCGGCGCTGGAGCGCGCGCACGCGGACGCGGAGCGGCGCCTGGCCCGCCTGGGCGAGCAGGAGGCGCAGCTCGGGGCCGAGGCGGCGCGGATGGGCGAGCAGACCGACCTCTGGGCGGGCGAGGCGGAGCGGGTCGCCTTCCGCCGCGACGCCGCGGCGGACGCGGCGGAGCTCGCGCGCGAGCGGACACGCGTCCTGCGCGCGCGCGAGGCGGCGGGGCGCGACGCCCTGCGCGCGGCCGAGGACCGCCTCTCGCGGCTGACGTCGCGGGTGGCGGCGCAGGAGGCGCTGGAGCGGAGCTACGAGGGGTTCTCCCCCGCCGTCGCCGCGGTGATGGCGGCGCGGGAGGGCTTCCCCGGCGTGCTGGGCCCGCTGGCCGACTTCGTCCGCGCGGACGACGCGGACGCGCTCGCGGCCTCCGCGGTGGAGTCGTTCCTGGGGACGCTGCTCCAGGCCGTGGTGGTTCGGGACCTGGCGACGGCGCGCGCGGTCCGCCGCTGGTTCCGCGCGGAGTGGACGGGCGGCGGCTCGCTCCTGCTGCTCCCGCTGGACGCACCCGGGCTGCGCGACGCCGTCTCCGGCGGCGCGGCCGGCGTGGGCGGGGCGGGAGAGGGCGGGCGCTGGGTGGACGTCTTCCTCGCCGGCCTGGTCCTCGTCCGCGGCGAGGACGAGCTGGACGCCTTCCCCCTTGGCGCGCGGGTGGACGCGCTGGGGGACGTGGTCGACCCGCGCGGCGTGATCCGCCTGGGCCAGCCGGCGACGGGGGAGGGCATCCTGGCGCGGCGCGAGGCGCTGGCCCGCCTGCGCGACGAGCGCGACGCGGCGGAGGCGGAGCGCGAGAGCCTTGCCGCGGAGCGCGCCTCGCTGGCGGAGGCGCTGGCAGCGGCGGAGGAGGAGGCGCGCGAGGCGGAGGAGGTGCGGCGCGTGGCCGACGCGGAGCTGCGCCGGCTGCAGGCGGAGACGGAGGCGCACGGCCACCGCAGCGCCCGCCTGGCGCGCGAGCGGGAGGAGGTCGCGGGCGGGATCGGCGCGGCGCGGCAGCTCGCGGCGGAGTCGGCGGAGGGGATGCGCGCCGCCGCGGCCCGCCTGGAGGAGCTGGCCCGCGCGGCGGAGGAGGCGGGGGCGGAGGCGGAGCGCGCCGGGGCCGGGCTCTCCGGGCTGGAGGCGGGGTGGGAGGAGGCGCGCGACGAGGAGTCGGAGCTGCGGGTCGCCGTCGCCCGCGCGGAGGCGGAGCTGCGGGAGACGGAGCGCGCGCTGGCCGCGGCGGAGCAGGGGGTGGAGGGCGCCCGCCGCCGCTCGGGGGTGCTGGAGGCGGAGGCCACGGAGCTGCGCCGCTCGATGGAGGGCCTCTCCGGGGTGCGCGACGCGGCGGGCGGGGAGATCGAGGCGCTCTTCGCCGAGCGCGACCGTGAGGCGGGGACGGTGTCGACGCTGGACGCGCGGCTGGCGGAGCTGGAGGAGGAGGCGTCCGCCGCCGAGGAGCGCGCCCGCGCGGCGCGGCGGCGCGAGACGGAGCGCGCGGACGAGCGGCACCGGCTGGAGCTGGAGCGCGTGGAGGTGGAGGGGCGGCTGCAGCGCGCCCGCGAGCGGCTGGAGGTGGAGTGGGGGCGGCCGTGGGACGTGCTGGTCTCGACCGCCGAGCCGGCGGGGGAGGGGGACGCGGAGGCGTGGCGCGCCGAGGTGCGCGAGATCTCGCGCCAGGTGGAGGCGCTGGGCCCCATCAACATGCTCGCGGTGCAGGAGCACGAGGAGGAGGAGCGCCGGCTGACCTTCCTCACGGAGCAGCGCGACGACCTGACCCGCGCCCGCGACGACCTGGCATCGGCCATCCGCCAGATCAACCGCACCGCCCGCGAGGTCTTCCTGGAGACCTTCCACGCGGTGCGCGAGAACTTCCACCGCACCTTCCACTCGCTCTTCCAGGGCGGCGAGTGCGACGTGTGGCTGGCCGACCCCGACGACCCGCTGGAGTCGCCGGTGGAGATCCACGCCTCGCCGCGCGGCAAGCGCACGCAGCGCATCCACCTGCTCTCCGGCGGCGAGCGCACGCTCACGGCGCTCTCCCTCCTCTTCGCCATCTACCTGGTGAAGCCGTCGCCCTTCTGCCTCTTCGACGAGGTGGACGCGCCCCTCGACGAGTCCAACGTGGGCCGCTTCATCCAGCTCCTGGCGGACTTCAAGGCCCAGACGCAGTTCATCATCATCACCCACAACCCGCGCACCATGGAGGCCGCGGACTGGATCTACGGGGTGACGATGGAGGAGCCCGGCGTGTCGAGCATCGTGGGCGTGGAGCTGGAGGGGAAGTACGAGATGGGCGACGAGGGAGAGGAGCGGGTGGCGTAGGGTCGACCTCGACGGCGCCGGGGGACGGCGGGCAACTCTCTCCGTCGGCCGGGTTTACCCCTCACCCCCGGCCGCTTCCCCCACGAGGGGAGAGGGGTGACGGTCGTCGGCTGGATGGCGCGCCGTCCGCCGTCCGGGGGCGTGAAACCCCCGGGTGGCCACTACGATCGTCCTGCCGGACTGCACCGCCGCGCGCCGGATCATGGTTGGCGGTCTGCCCGGCACGACCATGCGGGAGCGTCCCCGGCCATGGACGCCGCGGGAGGTCTCCTGCTCGCCTTCTCCAGACTCCCTCCACCCCCGAGACCCGGCACCGGCACGGATGCTGCCCCGGCGGCGCGCTCCACCTTCCGCCAGGAGCGCGCATGCCGGTGAAGATCCGCACCATGGGGTGCATGGCGAGCATCGTCCTCTCGATCGTGCTGACGGTCGTCCTGAACGTGCTGCTGCGGGGGTGCGGGGGCGGCGGCGCCTCGTGGTAGCCTTCCCGCGAAGACGGAGCACGCCGGCGGGCCGTCCTCCGGAGAGGGCGACCGGCGCTCCACGCGGCGTTCCCGTGCGGCCCTCCCGCTAGACGACGTCCCCGCACCGCCGTACATTCCTGCACCCCCGGCGAAGATCGCGCGGGGGCCCACGAATGCCGCTCCGCCCCAACCGGCCGAACGAATATGCTCGTCGTGATGAGACACGACGCCACGCCCCAGGAGATCGAGGGCGTCGTCGCAACGATCCGGGACATGGGCTACGACGCCGCCCCCATGCCCGGGAAGCAGCGCACCGCCGTGGGCCTGGTGGGCAACGACGGAAAGGTCAACGCCGACCGCCTGGAGTCGCTGCCCGGCGTGCTGGAGGTGATCCACGTCTCCCAGCCCTACAAGCAGGTCTCCCGCGAGTGGCGCGCCGAGGCCACGGTGGTGGAGCTGTTCAACGGCACCCGGATCGGCGACGGCGAGGTGGCGGTGATGGCGGGGCCGTGCGCCGTGGAGAGCGAGGCGCAGATCATCGGCATCGCCCACCGGCTGCGCGAGCAGGGCGCCACCATCCTGCGCGGCGGGGCCTTCAAGCCGCGGACGTCGCCCTACTCCTTCCAGGGGATGGCCGAGGACGGCCTGCGCCTGCTCGCCAGGGCGCGCGAGGAGACGGGGATGGCGATCGTCACCGAGGCCATCGACCCCGAGTCGCTGGACCTGGTGGTCCAGTACGCCGACATCGTGCAGATCGGCGCGCGCAACATGCAGAACTTCTCCCTGCTCCGCCGCGCCGGGCGGGCGGGGAAGCCGGTGCTGCTCAAGCGGGGGATGGCGGCCACGGTGAAGGACCTGCTCCTCTCCGCCGAGTACCTGCTGGCCGAGGGGAACGGCCAGGTCATCCTCTGCGAGCGGGGCGTGCGCGGCTTCGACACGCACACGCGCAACCTGCTGGACCTGACCGCCATCCCGGTGGTGAAGTCGCTCTCGCACCTCCCCATCATCGCGGATCCCAGCCACGGCACGGGGCTGCGCGCCAAGGTCATCCCCATGGCGCGCGCCGCGGTGGCCGCCGGGGCGGACGGGCTGATGATCGAGGTGCACCCGGACCCGGAGCGCGCCATGTCCGACGGCGCGCAGTCGCTCTTCCCGGACCAGTTCGGCGAGCTGATGGAGCAGATCGCCGTGATCGCCGAGGCGATCGGGCGCCGGCTCGTTCCGCCGGTGGAGGGCGGGCGGGAGCGCGTGGCGGCGCTCGCCTGAGCGCGGCCGGCCCGGTGCACAACAAGTCGCTGGGGGACCGGGGGGAAGAGATCGCCGCCAGGCACCTGGAGGCGGCGGGCTGGACCATCGTGGACCGCAACTTCCGGATGGGTCGGAAGGAGATCGACCTCGTCGCGCGCCGCGGCGAGGTCGTCGCGTTCGTGGAGGTCAAGACGCGCGGCGGCCTGGGATACGGGCACCCCCTGGAGAGCGTCACCTGGAAGAAGCGCCGCGAGATCCAGCAGGTCGCGGCCGGGTGGATCGACCGCCACGGCGGTGACGAGGAGACCTACCGCTTCGACGCCGTCTCCGTCCTCCTCTCCTCGGGCGGGCCGCCGCGCGTGGACCACGTGGAGGACGCATGGCGGATGTGAGGGCGGGCCCCACGGAGGGCGGCGTCCCCGCGTGGGCGACGGAGTACGACGCGTCGCGCTTCGACGCCTTCTCGTGGACGGCGGACGTGGTGGGGTTCGCGCTCGACCCGGAGGCGGGATCGCTGCACGCGCTGCTCGTCGTCCGGGGCAACGAGCCTTTCCGCGGGCTGCACGCCTGGCCCGGCGGCTTCGTGGACGCCGCCAGCGACCGCGACTCGCTGGCCGCCGCCTGGCGCGAGCTGCGGGAGGAGACCTCGCAGGGCGACGTGGCGCACGTGGAGGAGCTGGGGACCTACGGGCGCATGGGCCGCGACCCGCGCCAGTTCGCCGGCCGCGTCGATCCGGAGACGGGGGAGTGGACGGTGCGCGGCCGCCGCGTCGTCACCACGGCGCACCTCGCCCTCGTCCGTAAGGAGGGCCGCACGCTCGCAGCGGGGGAGGGGGAGGACGCGGCCGACGCGCTCTGGGGCGACGTCTACGACTTCCTTCCCTGGGAGGACCGGCGCGGGGTGGAAGGACGGACGGCCTGCGCCTCCGCCGTGACCGCCCTCCGCGCCTGGGCGCGGGAGGACGCCAGCGGCGAGCGGACGGCGCGCGTCGACCGCGCCTTCGGTGCGGAGGGCGGCCGCTGGAACGAGGAGCTGGTCCCCGCGCGCTACGCCCTGCTGGCGGAGGCGGGGCTGGTGGAGGAGGCCCATCGCGACGTCTGGGGGCGCGTGGACGGGGCCGCCGCGACCCTCCCCACCTGCGGCCGGCCGATGGCGTTCGACCACCGCGAGATCATGGCCGACGCGCTGGGCCGCCTGCGCGGAAAGCTGAAGTACGTTCCCCGCGTGCTGCACGCGCTGGTGGAGGACCACTTCACCCTCGACGACCTGCAGGGCGCCTGTGAGGCCGTCGCCGGGCGCCCGCTGCACCGCGCGAACTTCCGCCGCATGCTCACCTCGCGGCGCACCCCGCTGGTGGAGTCGACGGGCAGGCGGCGTGAGACGCAGGGGCCGGGCGTGGACCCCGAGCTCTTCTCGTTGCGCGCCGAGGCGGTGGCGTCGCGGCTGGACGTGTCGCTGCGAATGCCGTGGACGTCCTTGACGTGAGGAAGCTCTACGCGTATTCTCGTATTGAGAACGACGGGCGGCATGCCGCGCGGCTTCCGGTGTTCTCAATTGGAGAACGTTGCTCCTCCACCCGCAGCAGGACCGCGCGATGACCGCGTCCGCATCCGCCGACTCCGCCCTGGCCGGGACCCGCGCCCATCTCCTGCACGAGCGCCTGGCCCGCTATCCCGCCGACGTCTTCCAGTTCGACTCGCGCATGCGCGACGGGTGGCTCTCGGACCGCTACTTCGTGCGCACGGCGGCCACGCTGCGCCACGCCGGGCGCGATCCGCGCGTCACGATGCAGGTGTTCGCCAAGCAGTCGGGGGTGCTGGCGGGCGTCTACGAGGCCATCCGCCTTCTCCAGACCCAGCTCTGCGACGGCTACTCGCACCGCGACCTGCAGGTGGAGACGCTGGTGGACGGCGACTCCATCAACCGCGCCGGCTCGGAGGAGTGGGAGACGGTGATGCTGATCCGTGGCCCCTACCGCGCCTTCGCGCACCTGGAGACGCCGCTGCTGGGCGTGCTGGCGGACCGGACGCTGGTGGCCTCCAACACGGCGCGCGCGATTGACGCGGCGGGCGGGAAGGACCTGATCTTCATGGCGGCGCGGCACGGCGACTGGCGGCGGCAGGTGGCGGACGGGTACGCCGCGCTGGTGGGGGGCGCGAGCAGCGTGTCCAGCGACGCGAACGGGGCCTGGTGGGGCGCGCGGGGAGTCGGAACCATGCCGCACGCGATGATCGCGGCCTTCGGCGGAGACACCGTCGCCGCCACCCTGGCGTTCGCCCGCTACGTGCGCGACGAGGAGCCGGGGGTGGGCGTGGTGGCCCTGGTCGACTACGAGAACGACAGCGTGGGCACGTCGCTGGCGGTAGCGCGGGCCATGGAGGAGGAGTTCGGGCCCGGCGCGCTGGCGTCCGTGCGGCTGGACACGAGCGAGCGGCTGATCGACGCCTCCATGCTGGACGACCCCATGTACGGCCGCGCCAGGCTCACCGGCGTGAACCCGCACCTCGTCCGCAAGCTGCGGGCGGCGCTGGACGCCGAGGGGTTCGGCGACGTGGGGATCGTGGTGAGCGGCGGCTTCACCCCCTCCAAGATCCGGCGCTTCGAGGAGGAGGGCGTCCCCGTGCAGGCCTACGGCGTCGGCTCCTCGCTCCTGGGCCACACCGGCGGCGAGGAGGGCCTGCTGAGCGACTTCGACTTCACCATGGACATCGTGGAGGTCGACGGCCGCCCCGAGAGCAAGGTGGGCCGCCGCCTGCAGACGAACCCCCGCCACGTGCGCCTGGACTGGAGCCGCGCGGAGGCGGGGGAGGGGTAAGGGGCGGCGGCCCTCACCCGGCGCGGCTCCACCGCGCCACCCTCTCTCGCGAGCGGGAGAGCGGAACACGACACCGGGCGCCCGCGGCATGGGCGGGACGGCGGGCGCGGAGGCCCTCACCCGGCGGGCCCGGGCGGCCGCGGTGCGCCCCCTCCGCTCCCGTGGGAGCCCGCCACCCTCTCCCACGAGTGGGAGAGGGAACCTGGATGGTCTCGGCGAGCGGCGGTCGCGGACGCGGCGGTGGAGTCCCGGAGGGACGATCGTAGTAGCCAGCCGGGGGTTTTACACCCCCGGAACGCGGACGCGCACCACAACCCGACGTGGCACAGGCCAGGTGGGGGGTCGAGGCTGACGATGATCGAACTCGAAGCTGGTCCTCTGGAGAGCGAGACGGAATGAAGCTGATCCGAATGGCGGCCGCGGTGGTGAACCAGACGCCGCTGGCGTGGGACCGCAATCGCGACACCCTGATCGCCGCCCTGGACGCGGCCCGGGAGGCGGGCGCGTCCATCGTCTGCTTCCCGGAGCTGTGCGTCTCCGGCTACGGCTGCGAGGACGCCTTCCACGGGCCCGAGATCCCCGACACCGCATGGCGCGTGGTGAAGGAGATCCTTCCGCACACGCAGGGGCTCGTCGTCTCGCTGGGCCTTCCCGTCGCGTACCGCAACGCGCTGTTCAACGCCGCGTGCATGATCGCCGACGGCAGGGTCCTGGGCTTCTCGTGCAAGCGCTTCCTGGCGGGCGACGGCATCCACTACGAGCCGCGCTGGTTCAAGCCGTGGCCCATCGACGTGCGCGCCGACGTGGAGCTGGACGGCGTGGCCTACCCCATCGGCGACCTGCACTTCCGCCTGCTCGATCCCGACACGGGCGCCGGCGTCTCCCTGGGCTTCGAGATCTGCGAGGACGCCTGGGTCGCGCACCGCCCCGGGAGCTCGCTGGCGAAGCGCGGGGTGGACGTCATCCTCAACCCCAGCGCCTCTCACTTCGCCTTCGACAAGATCGACGTCCGCCGCCGCTTCGTCCTGGAGGGCTCGCGCGCGTTCGGCGTCTCGTACGTGTACGCCAACCTTCTGGGCAACGAGGCGGGGCGCGTGCTCTACGACGGCGGGGCGATGATCGCCTCGGGGGGGCGCCTGCTGGCGGAGGGGCGGCGCTTCTCGTTCGCGGACTGGGGGCTCACCACGGCCGTGGTGGACGTGGCCGACACCCGCACGGCCCGCGCGCGCACCGGCTCGTTCCTCCCCGAGTTCGACGACGATCCGCTGCTCTGCATCCGCGCGGACTTCCGCTTTCCCCGGCTCGAGCCCGAGCCCGCGCCGCTGGTGCTGGAGCGCTGGGAGACGTCGCCGCGGCGCAAGGAGGAGGAGTTCACGCGCGCCGTCTCGCTGGCCCTGTTCGACTACATGCGGAAGAGCCGCAGCGCCGGCTACGTCGTGTCGCTGAGCGGCGGCGCGGACTCGGCCACGGTGGTGTGCCTGGTGGCCTTCGGCGTGGCGCTGGGCGTCCGCGAGCTGGGGATCGACGCCTTCCGCGGCAAGCTGGCCCACCTTCCCTCGCTGGCGGAGACCGAAGACGTCGGCGGGCTGGTCCGCCGGCTCCTGCTGACCGCCTACCAGGCCACGGCGAACTCCGGCGACGTCACCCGCGGCGCGGCGCGCGTGGTGGCGGAGGCGGTGGGCGCCGAGCACCTGGAGCTGGACGTGGACGAGCTGGTGCGGCGCTACGTGGGGATGATCTCGGGCGCCATCCGCCGGGAGCTGACGTGGGAGACGGACGACGTGACGCTGCAGAACATCCAGGCGCGGGTGCGGGCGCCCGGCATCTGGATGCTCGCCAACCTGCGCGGTGGCCTGCTCCTCGCCACCAGCAACCGCTCCGAGGCGGCGGTGGGGTACGCGACGATGGACGGCGACACGGCGGGCGGGCTCTCGCCCATCGCGGGGATCGACAAGAACTTCATCCGCCGCTGGCTGCGCTGGGTGGAGGAGGAGGGCCCCGACGGCCTGGGCCCGCTCCCCGCCCTCCGCGCCGTCAACGTGCAGGCGCCCACCGCGGAGCTGCGCCCCGGCGAGCAGCACCAGACGGACGAGGCGGACCTGATGCCGTACCCGGTGCTGGACGCGGTGGAGCGCGCCTTCATCCGCGACCGGAAGGGCCCGCTGGAGGCGTTCCGCGAGGTGCGCCCGCTCTTTCCGGAGCACGCGCCGGCGCAGATCGGGAAGTGGGTGGAGCGCTTCTTCGTGCTCTGGTGCCGCAACCAGTGGAAGCGGGAGCGCTACGCCCCTTCCTTCCACCTGGACGACGAGAACCTGGACCCCAAGACCTGGTGCCGCTTCCCCATCCTCTCCGGGGGGTTCGAGCGGGAGCTGGCGGAGCTGCGGGCGCACGTCGCCGCCGCGTACCCGGGCGGGGCCTGAAGAGAGGAAGGGGGAATGGTGAGCCGCGCCGCGCACCGGGAGCTCCCGGTACCCGACCTGTACGATCCCCGCCACGCGGGGGAGTGGGACTACGCGCCCGACCAGCAGGCCGTCTTCGAGGCCGCGGCCGCGTGGCGGAAGCGGCACGCCCTCCGGCCGGCGGCGGAGGACGAGCTGCGCGTCTCTCTGCTTCTGATCGACCCGCAGAAGGACTTCTGCTTCCCGCCGCCGAAGGGCGCCCTCTTCGTGGGCGGGCGGAGCGGCCGGGGCGCGCTGGAGGACAGCGACCGCATCGCGCGCTTCCTCTACCGCAACCTGGCGGCGGTGACCGGGGTGACCTGCACCATGGACACCCACCACCCCTTCCAGATCTTCTTCGCCTCGTTCTGGGTCGACCGCGACGGGGAGCCGCTCCAGCCCCACCGAGAGGTGTCGGCGGCGCAGGTGCGCGCGGGGGACGCGGTGCCCCATCCCGCCCTGGCCTCCTGGCTGGCCGGCGGGGACGCGGACGGCCTGCGCCGGCACGCGCTGCACTACTGCGAGGAGCTGGAGAGGGCGGGGAAGTACCGCCTCTACCTCTGGCCGCCGCACTGCATCCTGGGGAGCGACGGGCACCCGCTGGTGGGCGTGATCCACGAGGCCAGGCTCTTCCACGCCTTCGCCCGCATGGCGCGGAATCCCATCGAGTCCAAGGGCGGCAACCCGCTCACGGAGAACTACAGCGCCCTGCGGCCCGAGGTGCTGACGCGCCACGACGGCACGCCCCTCGCCGAACGGAACTCCGCCCTGGTCCGCGCGCTGCTGGAGGCCGATCGCGTGGTGGTCGCGGGGCAGGCCGCCAGCCACTGCGTGAAGAGCACGGTGGAGGACCTGCTGGACGAGATCCGCGCCGTCGACCCCGCGCTGGCGCGGAAGGTCGTCCTCCTCGCCGACTGCATGTCCTCCGTCGCCGTCCCCGACCCCTCCTCCCCCGGCGCCTTCCTGGCCGACTACACCGAGGAGTCCCAGGCGGCCCTCGCCCGCTTCGCCGAGGCCGGCATGCGCATCGCCCGCTCCGACGAGCCCGCGGAGAGCTGGCTCCACGACTGATCGCCGCCCCATCTCCGCGGGCGGACTTCTCGCGCGGCCGGCGACGAAGATTGGAAAAGAACGCGGAGGCGAACGGAGAGACGCGGAGACGCGGAGAACTTCGCTCCGTTGTCCTCCGCGTCTCCGCGTGAAAGATGCAGGTTCGGCTCGCGACGGGCGCCCGCCTCGTGGAAGTGGTGGTGAAGGCGGAGGCGGACGGCGGAACGAGAGAGCCCCGCCCGGGACGAATCCGGGGCGGGGCTCTCCGCGTCGGGTGGAGCCGGCGATCAGCTCGCGGCCTGCATCTGGTCGCGGCGGTCGACGATCTTCGCCTCCTTGCGCAGGCTGGCCATCCAGCGCTGGACCTCCTCCTGCTGCATGCTGTAGAGCGTCGTCATGCGCTGCTGCTGCTTCTGCGCCTCCCAGGCCTGACGGTCGGCGGCGACGCGGGCGATGGGGCGGACGATGAAGAGGCCGGACGGCGCCTCCACCACGTCGCTGACCTGGTTGAGCGGGGTGCCGAACGCCGCGCCCGTCACCGCGTTGGCCTGCCCGAAGATCGGGTTGGGCTCCACGCGGGTGAAGGGGCCGGTGGTGGCCACCGTCAGGCCGCGCGACGCCGCCACCTGCTGCAGCGTCTTGCCGGCGCGCGCCTGGGCCACGAGCTGCTGGCCCACCACGCGCGCCTGGTCGCGCTTCTTCTTGACGATCAGCTCGCGGCGGATCTGCGGGGTGGCCTCGGAGAGCGGCATCTCGCCGGCCTCGGTGTAGCCCTCCCACTTGGCCACGAAGAACGCCTGCGGCGTGTCGAACACGTCGCTGATCGGCTTGCGGTCCTCCTCGGCGGCGCGGGACTCGTCGCGCGCCCACTCCACCGCCTCCAGCGCCGAGCCGATGCCGGGGACGAACGGCGCCGCCTCGGAGACGCTCAGGCCGGAGCGGATGGTGGCGTTGGTCAGGCGCGCGGCGCGCTCGATGCCGTCGGCGCGCGCGATGCGCTCCAGCGAGTCGGCGCGGGCGGCGAGCCGGTCCATCTCCTCCTCGGACTTCTCGATCGGGATCAGGATGTGGCGGGCCTTCACCTGCTCGCCCACCTTCTCCTGCACCTGGATCAGGTGCCACCCGAACTGCGTCTGCACCGGCTGCGAGACCTCGCCCACCGGGAGCGAGAACGCCGCCGCCTCGAACGCCGGGACCATGGAGCCGCGCCCGAAGGTGCCCAGGTCGCCGCCCGCCGCGCCGCTCGCCTTGTCGGCCGACTCGCGCTTCGCCACCTCGGCGAAGTCGGCGCCGCCCGCGATCTCGGCGCGGACCTGCTGCGCCTTGGCCAGCGACGCGGCGCGGTCGGCGTCGGTCACCGTGAGGGGGATGTACGCGATGGTCATGCGCGCGCTGGCCGGGCGCTTGAACTGGTCCTTGTGGTCGTCGTACCACTCACGGACCTCGGCGTCGCTCACGCGCGGCTCCGACGGGGAGAGGCGGGCCAGGTCCAGCGCCACGTACTCCACCGTCGCCGTCTCGGTGCGGTCCTGGAAGGCGCGCCACAGCTCGGCGTCGCTCACGTGGGCCCCCGCCGTCACCTGCCGGATCAGCTTGTTGCGGGGGATCATGTCGCGGTAGTACGCCTCGAGCTGCCCGAAGAGCTCGGCATTGGCCGTGGGCCCCGCCAGGAACTTCTGGTACTTGGCCAGGTCGAACTGCCCGTTGGTCTGGAAGATCTCCTGCGTCTGCAGCTGCGGGTGCGGCACGTTGCGCGCGGCGAACAGGATCTCGGCGTCGGTGGCGCGGATGCCGCGGCGCTCCATCTCGGCGCGGATCAGCGTCTCGTCCACGAGCTGCTCCCAGGCCCGGTCGCGCAGCTCCTTCATCTGCTCGGCCGTGAACGATCCCTCGGCCCCCTGGCGCGCCTGCTCGTAGATCTGCTGGAACATGGCGTTGTACGCCTCGGTCGTGATCGGCCGCCCGTTCACGGTGCCCAGCTCTCCCCTCGCCAGGGCCTGCTGCCCACCTCCGCCCACCCCCAGGCCGATCTCGAAGACCATCCAGCCCAGGAAGAGCACGATGAACGGGACGACGATGTACTTGCCCGCGTTGCTGCGGATGACCTGCATCATGGTGGTTCGACTCCGGATGGCGGCGACGCCGCGGGAAAGGCCGGGGGACGGTGCGGTCGCGGATCGCAAATGAAGGCAAAAAAGATATTTGGAGCGGCGCACGGGCGCAAGCGCGCCCCCCGCGCGCGGGGCGGCTCGTTGACACCGCGGATCGGCGCGGTGTAACTTGCTCCCCCCCGATCCCGGCTGATCTCCGCTCCCATCCACGCACGCGCGCCCGAAGATCATGGCCGAAATGCCCGCCGAGCTCTCCGCGAAGATCCAGGAGCTGAAGGCGAAGCACCAGGAGAATCCTGGCCGCTTCTTCGTGCCGCTCGCCAACGCGTACCGAGACGCCGGCCAGATCCAGCTCGCCGAGGACCTGCTTCGCGAGGGGCTGCGGGGGCACCCGGGGTACCTGAGCGCGCACATCGTGCTGGGGCGGTGCCTGGCCGACCGCGGCGCCGTGCCCGAGGCCACGAACGAGTTCCGCTACGTCCTGTCGGTCGACCCGCAGAACCTGATCGCGCTCCGCACCCTGGGCGAGATGGCCGCGCTGGGCGGCGACCGCGACGAGGCGCGCCGCTGGTACGGGGAGCTGCTGGCCGTGGACCCCATGAACCGCGAGGCGCGCGAGGCCCTGGACGGGCTGGCGGCGGCGCCGGCGGACGTGGCCTTCGACGAGCCCGCCTCCGCTCCGGCCGCGTCCCCCGCGGCCGAGGAGGACGGCGGGTTCGGCCTGCTGGACCTGCCCGCCGGACCCACCGGCGACGCCGACGCGCCGGGTGCCGACGGCGGCGACGTGGACAGCTCCGGGTGGGGCGAGATCTCGCTGGAGCCGGTGGCCGGCGACGCGCCCGGGCCCTCTCCCGCCGCCGCCGAGCGGGCCGGCGACTATGACGCGTTCTCGTTCGGCGACGTGGACCTGACCGGCGCCGCCGGCGCCGCGGCGGCCGCGGGCGAGGTGGGCGGAGGTACCCCCGACGCCCCCGCCGAGGTCCCCGGGCTGCAGTCCGACGGCTTCTACGCCGCGGGCGAGGAGGACGAGGTCCCCCACGGGAGCGAGCTGCTCACCGAGACCATGGCGGAGCTGTACGCCTCGCAGGGGCTGCACGACCGCGCGGCCGGGGTGTACCGCGAGCTCCTGGCGCAGCGCGGCGACGATCCCGCGCTCGCCCGCCGCCTGGCCGAGCTGGAGCAGGCCGCCCGCGCCGAGCGCGGCGGGTCCGCCCCCCAGCCGCAGGCCGCGGACGAGCCGCAGGCGGAGGCCGCGCCCGCCGCCTCCAGCGACTTCTCCCTGCCGGACATCGCCCCGCTGGACTTCCCGCCGCCCCTCGACTTCCCGTCCGGCAACGCCGGAGCGTCCTCCCCCGACACGCCCCCGTTCGAGCTGGCGGACGCCGGCGCGGCGTCGCCCGGCGAGACGCCGTCCTCCTTCGAGCCGGAGGACCACGGCGCGGCGTCCTCTGCCGACCTGCCCTCCTTCGATCTCGCGGATCAGGGCGCGACTTCCTCCGAAGAGGCGCCGTCCTCCTTCCAGCTGGCGGACCACGGCGCGACCTCGTCCGCGGCGACGCCCGCTCCCTTCGAGCTCGCGGACCACGGCGCCGCATCCGACGCCGCCGCTCCGTCGTTCGACCTCGCGGACGCGGGAGCCGGCTCGTCCGGCGGGTGGTCCGACGGCGCCGCCGGGGAGGAGACGCCGGTTCCGGCCGCGGGGACGTTCGACTTCGCGGAGGAGCCGGGGATGACCTTCCCCGAGACTCCAACGTTCGAGATGGCGGACGCCGGCGGCACGCCGTCGTCCCCCGAGCGCGGGGCGGGGGCGACCACGGGCGATGCGTTCGCGGACTCGTTCTCCGCCGGGTTCGACGGCGCCGCCGCGGCGTCCGGCACGGTCGCGACGGAGCCGGCGAGCGCCGCGGACGAGCGACCTGCGTTCGAGGCGGAGCGGGAGGTGCCCTCGTTCGACGCCTCCGCCCCCTGGGGCGCCGCCGCGGACGAGGAGCCCGTCCCGGCCGCCCCGGACGCCGGTGCGGAGGGCGAGATGGGCGCCTCCGGCGCGCGCGACCTGCCCCTCGACCTCCCCTCGGCCTCCGCGGAGGCCGCGCCGGAGGTGGAGGCCGCCGCCGCGTCGCCGGCCCCGCGCCGCACGGTGGCGGGCTACCTCGCCGCGCTCCTCGCCTGGCAGCCGGGGCAGGCCGCCGCCGCGCCGCCGGCGGAGACGCCGCAGGTGGACGGCGCGCAGGCGGACGCCGTCCACGCGGCGCAGCCGGACGCCCCGGCGGAGTCCCCCGCCGCGCCCGCCTCCGACGGGCCGATGGAGGCGGAGACGCCCACGGCCGCCGCGGACGATCCGGCGCCGTGGGAGACGCCCGGGGTGGACGCCGGATCGGCGGACGCGTCGGGCCACGACGCGGACGAGCCGGCGCCGTGGGAGATCGCGGCGCTGGAGCCCGCCGCCCCGGAGCCGGCCGCGCCGGAGCCCGCGACGCCGCAGGTGGACGAGCCGGCCCCGTGGGAGGCGCCCTCCCCCGACGTTCCGTCGACGGACGAGCCCGCGCCCTGGGAGGCTCCGGGCGCGCCCGAGCCCGCGCCCGCGCAGCCGGGTGAGGAGCCCGCCCCGTGGGAGGCCGCGCCCTGGGAGGCGCCAGACCCGGCCCCGATGGCGGAGGAGACCCCGGGCGCCGCGGCGCCGGCCGACGCGCCGGTCGACTTCGAGCCGCTGGACCTGGAGAGCATCGAGCTGGAGCCGCAGGCGCCGCGGCCCGCCGCGCCGGACGTGGGCTCGTTCCCCTGGGAGATGACTCCCGAGGCGCTGGGCGGCGCCCCCGCGGCGGAGGCCGCTCCCGCCGACGCCGCGCCTGCGGACACGCCCGCGGCCGAGGGGGTCCAGCCCGGCGGCTTCTCGTTCGAGGACTTCTTCTCCGAGAAGGCGGCCCCGGCCCGCGACGTGCAGCCGGCGCCCCCGGCGCCCGCTCCGGCTCCGCCCCCGTCCCCCGCGCCCGTGGCCGAGGCGGCGCCCGAGCCGGCCGCTGCCGGGGGCGACGACGACGAGGACCTCGAGTCGTTCCAGGCGTGGCTGCAGAGCCTGAAGCGCTGATCCGGGTGGGGGTCGTCCACGGCCCCAACCTGAACCTGCTGGGGCTGCGCGAGCCCGAGGTGTACGGCCGCGCCACCCTGGCCGACGTGGACGCCGGGCTGGCCGCGCTGGCCGCCGAGCTGGGGGTGGAGGCCGAGAGCTTCCAGTCCAACTCCGAGGGCGGGCTGGTGGACCACGTGCAGGGAGCGGCCGCCCGGGTGGCCGGATTCGTGGTGAACGCGGGCGCCTACACCCACACCAGCGTCGCCCTGCGGGACGCGCTGCTGGGAGTGGCGCGCCCGTTCGTGGAGGTGCATGTTACCAACGTCTTCGCCCGAGAAGAGTTCCGGCACCGTTCCCTCCTGGCCGACGTCGCCGTGGGGACCGTCTCCGGCTTCGGGGTGGACAGCTACCGTCTCGGCCTCCGCGCCCTCGTGGGGCACCTCCGCAGCGGAGGAGCGGGGCCCCAACGCCGTCTGACCTAGAGGAGAGCCGTGGCTTCGACCGCCGACTTCAGGAACGGGATGGTCCTCAACCATGAGGGGACCCTCTTCACCATCACGTACTTCCAGCACGTGAAGCCGGGGAAGGGTGGGGCCTTCGTCCGCACCAAGCTGAAGAACGTGCTGACCGGGGCGGTCCTCGAGCGCACCTTCCGCGCGGGCGAGAAGGTGGAGGAGGTGCGGCTGGAGCGGCGGGCGGTGCAGTACTCGTACGCCGACGGCCACCTCTACTACTTCATGGACACGCAGACGTACGAGCAGATCCCCATCTCCGAGGACGTGATCGGAGAGGACCAGCTCAAGTACCTGAAGGAGGGGATGGACTGCGAGGGGCTGGTGCACGGCGACGACGTCATCGCCGTGGAGCTCCCGTTCTTCGTGACGCTGCAGATCACCGAGACCGATCCCGGCGTCCGCGGCGACACCGCGACCGGCGGCACCAAGCCCGCCAAGCTGGAGACGGGCGCGGTCATCCAGGTCCCGCTCTTCCTGAACGAGGGCGACGTGGTCCGCGTCGACCGCCGGGAAGACAAGTACATCGAGCGCGCCAACAAATGATCGACCTCGAATTCCTGCGTGGCCTGATCGGCGCCGTAGACGAGAGCGGGATCGACTCGCTCGAGATCTCCCGCGGCGGCACCCGCATCCGCATCAACAAGACGCCGCCGCCCGCCCCCGCCGCGCCTGCCGGCCCCGCGATGCACCACGTGCACGCCGCCCCGGCGCCGGCCCCGGCCGCCGGGGCTCCGGCCGCGGCCGCTTCGGCGTCCGCCGCCGCGCCGGCCGCACCGCCGTCGAACCTGGTGGAGATCAAGTCCCCCATGGTGGGCACCTTCTACCGCTCCCCCGCGCCCGAGGCCCCGTCGTACGTGGAGCCCGGCAGCCGCATCGTGCGGGGGCAGACGCTCTGCATCCTGGAGGCGATGAAGCTCATGAACGAGCTTCCCGCCGAGGTCGCCGGCTTCGTGCGCGAGGTGTGCGTGGAGAACGGCGAGCCCGTGGAGTACGGGCAGGTGCTCTTCCGCATCGAGCCGGCCGAGTGAAGGCAGCCGGCGAGGAAGCGCAGGGGCCCCCGGGCCCCGCGGCCCGCCCCGCGCCCGCCGGCGGCGAGTTCGTCCTGCGCGATGCGCTGGCCGAGCTGGTTCGCCGCGGCGGGTCGGACCTGCACCTGAAGGTGGGCCGCTCCCCCGTGCTGCGGGTGGACGGCGAGCTGACCGAGGCCCCGCTCCCCGCGCTGCGCCCCGACGACCTGAAGCGCACCGCCGAGCTGATCATGCAGCCGCGGCAGCGCGAGCACTTCGCGGAGCACAAGGAGATCGACTTCGCCATCGGCGTGCCGGGGCTGGGTCGGTTCCGCACCAACATCTTCCAGCAGCGCGGCACCCTGGGGATGGCGTTCCGCGCGATCCCGGTGGAGGTGCCCTCGCTGGGCGACCTGGGGCTGCCGGCGGTGCTGGAGGAGCTGGCGGTGACCCCGCGCGGGCTGGTCCTGGTGACGGGGGTGACGGGGAGCGGCAAGTCCACGACGCTGGCCGCCATGGTCCGCCACATGAACGAGCGGCGCTCCGTGAACATCGTCACGGTCGAGGACCCGATCGAGTTCCTGCACCGCGACGCCCGCGCGATCATCTCGCAGCGCGAGGTGGGGAGCGACACGCACTCGTTCCACGAGGCGCTGCGCCACGTGCTGCGGCAGGACCCCGACGTGATCATGCTGGGCGAGATCCGCGACCGCCCGTCCATGGAGACGGTGCTGAAGGCGGCCGACACCGGCCACCTGGTGCTCTCGACCCTGCACACCACCGACGCGGCGCAGACCATCGGCCGCATCATCTCGTTCTTCCCGCCGCACCAGCACCAGGAGATCCGCGGCATGCTGGCCAGCGCCCTGCGCGCGGTGATCTCCCTGCGGCTGATCCCCCGCGCCGATGGGCACGGGCGCGCCCCCGCCGCCGAGATCATGGTGAACTCTGCGGCCGTGGCCGAGCGCATCCGCTCGGGCGAGGAGCTGCACACGCTCCCCGACCTGATCGCCGAGGGGCGGGTCACCTACGGGATGCAGACCTTCGACCAGAGCCTGATGGAACTCTACCAGCAGGGGCGCATCTCCTACGACTGGGCGATGCACTACGCCTCCAACCCGTCGGAGTTCGCGCTGCGGGTCTCGGGGATCGAGTCCGTCGCCGACACCGGCTGGACGGGTCCCACGTCCGCCGGACAGGAGTAGCCCCCCGTGTTCCGCAAAGTCCTGATCGCAAACCGCGGCGAGATCGCGCTGCGCGTGATCCGCGCCTGCAAGGAGCTGGGGATCCGCACCGTCGCCGTCTACTCCGAGGCCGACCGCGAGTCGCTCCACGTCCGCTTTGCCGACGAGGACGTCTGCATCGGCCCGCCGCAGGCGCGCGAGAGCTACCTCAACATCCCGCGCATCATCGCCGCCGCCGAGATCACCGGCGCCGACGCCATCCACCCCGGCTACGGCTTCCTGGCCGAGAACGCCGAGTTCTCGGAGATCTGCGAGCGCAGCGAGATCACCTTCATCGGCCCCACGCCGCAGCAGATCCGGCAGATGGGCGACAAGGCCGCCGCACGGCGGACGATGAAGGAGGTGGGCGTTCCCATCGTTCCCGGCACCGACGCCGTGTCCGACCCCGAGGAGGCGCTGGAGGCCGCGCGCGAGATCGGCTTCCCGGTGCTGATCAAGGCCGCGGCCGGCGGGGGCGGCAAGGGGATGCGCGTGGCGCTGGACGCCGACGAGTTCGTGCGGCAGTTCACCATGGCCCGCAACGAGGCCGCCGCCGCGTTCAACGACGACTCGGTCTACGTGGAGAAGTACCTGGCGCGCCCGCGGCACATCGAGTTCCAGATCCTGGGCGACCAGCACGGCCGCATCATCCACCTGGGCGAGCGCGACTGCTCCACTCAGCGGCGCCACCAGAAGCTGCTGGAGGAGGCCCCCTCCCCCGCGCTCACCCAGGAGCTGCGCGCAGCCATGGGCGACGCCGCGGTGCGCGGGGCCCGGGCGATCGACTACGTGGGCGCGGGCACCATCGAGATGCTGCTGAACGACGACGGGTCGTTCTACTTCATGGAGATGAACACCCGCATCCAGGTGGAGCACCCGGTCACGGAGATGACGACCGGGGTGGACCTGGTGAAGGAGCAGATCCGCGCGGCGGCCGGGCTCCCGCTCTCCGTGCCCGACACGGAGATCCTGCTGCGCGGCCACGCCATCGAGTGCCGCATCAACGCCGAGGACCCCGAGCGCAACTTCGCGCCCTCGCCGGGGACCATCTCCGTCTTCCACCCGCCCGGCGGGCCGGGGATCCGGCTGGACACGCACGTCTACGCCGGGTACCGGGTGCCGCCGTACTACGACTCGCTGCTCGCCAAGGTGATCGCGCACGGCTCCACGCGGCAGGAGTCGATGGCGCGGATGCGCAACGCCCTGTCCACCTTCGTGGTGGAGGGGGTGCACACCACCATCCCCTTCCTGATGCGCGTGCTGGACCACCCCGACTTCATCTCGGGGCAGATCGACACCAAGTTCCTGGAGCGGATGGTGGCGGAGCGGGCGGGCACCTGAGCGCCCGCTCCCGCCCCCGCGCCCGCGCGGCGGACCTCCCCACCCAACAGACGCAGCGGATGAGGCTGGACGTTCATCTCACCCCCTCCGAGGTCGTTCCCGGCGACCTGGCGGGCCGCACCGTGGTGGTGCTCGACGTGCTCCGCGCCTCCACCACGATCGTGGAGGCGCTGGCGGCGGGCGCCAAGACGCTCTACCCGGTCGCCTCGGTCGAGGAGGCGCTCCGCCTGGCCAACACCATCGGCCGGGACGAGGTGCTGCTCTGCGGCGAGCGCCGGTGCCTGCCCATCGAGGGCTTCGACCTGGGGAACTCGCCCGGCGACTTCACCCCCGAGCGCGTGGGGGGGAAGACGCTGGTGATGAGCACCACCAACGGCACCGCCGTCATGGCGCTGGCGGCCCAGGCGGGGCGCGTGGTGATCGGCTCCTGGCTGAACCTGCGCGCCACGGTGGAGGAGCTGACCCGCTCGGGCGGCGACGCCGTGCTGATCTGCTCCGGCCGCGAGAAGGGCTTCGGGCTCGAGGACGCCGTGCTGGCGGGCCGCATCGCCGAGCTGGTGATGGAGGCGTCTCCCGACGGCGGGTGGCAGCTCAACGACGGCGCCCACGCGGCGCTGGCGCTCTCGCGCGCCTGGCCCGACCCCGGCGCGCTCTTCCCGCTGACCGCGGCCGGCCAGGCGATCGTCGCCGCCGGCCTCGCCGAGGACCTGCCCGCCTGCGCGCAGGTCGACCGTCACGACGTGGTCCCCGTGCTCCACGACCGCCAGGTCACCCTCTCCGCCCCGGGCCTGGCGCTCACCGAGTCGTGAGCGCCCGGAAGGGGCATCGAAGGTCCCGCAGCATGTCCCTCACCCTCGACGACCGCCAGCAGCGAGACCTGCTGGGCATCGGCCTCTCCGCGCTGGCGCTGCTCCTGGCGCTCTCCCTGGTCCCGGTCGCCGTGCTGGGCGCGGCCGGGCCGCGCGTGTTCCCCACCGGCAACGTGGTGGGCGTCGCGGGCGCCTGGATCAACCGGTCGCTCTGGGCCGGCCTGGGCGCGGGCGCGCTCTCCCTCCCGCTCCTGGCGGGGCTCTGGGGCGCGGTGGCGTTCGGGAAGGCCGACCGCGGCGCGGCCGTGCGCTGGACGATCCTCCTGGCCGGCCTCTCCCTGCTGCTCCCCGCCGCGGCACACGTGCTCTCCCCGGCGGACCTCGCCGCGCCCTCCCCCGCCGCGGGGTGGACGGGGGCGGCGCTGGGCGGGGGGATGCAGGCGCTGCTGGGCGGCGTGGGCGCGTCGGTCCTCCTCTTCTTCCTCTTCGCCGCGCTCTGCGTGGTCACCCTGGGCTGGAACCCGCTGCGCAGCATGGTGCACGGCGGGCGGATGGCGGGGGGGAAGGCGCGGCAGGTGGCGTCCGCGCTGCCGTCGTCCATGCCCGCGGTGCGCATGCCGCGCCTTCCCTCGTTCGGGCGGCGGGCCGCCGTGGGCGAGGCGGAGGCCTACGACGACGAGCTGCCGTGGGAGGAGGGCGCGGAGGCGGACTGGGCGGGGGCGGACGAGGACCCGACGGTCGCGGTGCCGCCGATGGACCCCGACGCCACGCTCCCCGCGCCCCTCGCGAGGCCGCCGGCCGCGCGTGCCGCGAAGAAGGCGAAGCCCGCCCCGGACGACCAGGCCGACCTGCTGGCGGACAGCGGCGACCCCGAGAGCACCGACCTTCCCCACACCGGGCTGCTGACGGCGCCGCCGGTTCGCGACGAGATGCGCTCGCGGCTGGAGCTGGACAAGCTGGGGCAGGTGCTGATCGACAAGCTGGCGACCTTCAAGATCGAGGGCCGCGTCGTGGGGATGACCACGGGCCCGGTGGTCACGCAGTTCGAGGTGGAGCCGGCGCCGGGGATCAAGGTGGCCCGCATCGCCTCGCTGGACGCGGACCTGGCGCTGGCCATGCGCGCGCCGTCCATCCGCATCGTGGCCCCCATCCCGGGGAAGGGCGCGGTGGGGGTCGAGGTGCCGAACCCCGAGCCGGAGATGGTGTTCTTCCGCGAGGTGATCGAGTCGGCGCAGTTCCGCAACTCGCGGGCGCAGCTCCCCCTCGCGCTGGGCAAGGACATCTCGGGGCGGCCGTACGTGGCCGACCTGGCGAAGATGCCGCACCTGCTCATCGCCGGCGCCACCGGGTCGGGGAAGTCGGTCTGCGTGAACACCGTCATCACGTCGCTCGTCTACCGGCACACGCCGAAGACGCTGCGGTTCCTGATGGTGGACCCCAAGATGGTGGAGCTCTCGCTCTACAACGACCTCCCCCACCTCCGCCATCCCGTCGTCACGGACAACAACGACGCGGCGGCGGTGCTGAAGTGGGCGGTGCTGGAGATGGAGCGCCGCTACCAGCTCCTCTCGGTGAACGGCGTGCGCAACCTGCAGGACTTCAACCGCCGGCTGGAGAGCGGGCTGCCGGTGCGCACCCCCGAGGCGGACGGCGAGGAAGGGGACCCGGACCGCTGGCTCTACAAGGGCGGCGCGCTGCCCTTCATCGTGGTGATCATCGACGAGCTGGCGGACCTGATGATGACCGCGCAGGGCGACGTGGAGAAGCCGCTGGCGCTGCTCGCCCAGAAGGCGCGCGCCATCGGCATCCACCTGATCCTGGCCACGCAGCGCCCCTCGGTGAACGTCATCACCGGTCTGATCAAGGCCAACTTCCCCTCCCGCATCGCCTTCCGGGTCTCCTCCAAGGTGGACTCGCGCACCATCCTGGACCAGAACGGCGCCGACAACCTGCTGGGCAACGGCGACATGCTGCTGCTGACCGCGGCGAGCGGCGACCCGGTGCGCATCCAGGGCGCGTACCTGGACACCGACGAGAGCGAGCGCCTGATGGGGTGGTACCGCGAGCGCTCCAAGGCGCGGCGTGAGGCGGGGATGGAGCTGGACGAGATGCCGCGCGCGGAGGAGGACATCCTGGCCGTCGTCCGCGCCCACGAGGGCGCCGACGACGAGCTGGACGCCGGCGACGACCCCGGCGACCGCGACCGGCTGTTCCGCGAGGCCGCGCTCCTCTGCATCCAGCACCAGGGCGGCTCCACCTCGCTGCTCCAGCGGCGCCTGCGCATCGGCTACGGGCGCGCGGCGCGCATCATCGACCAGCTCCACGCGGCCGGCGTGCTGGGCCCGCCCGACGGGTCCAAGCCGCGCGAGGTGATGATTGACATCCTGGGGCTGGACCACGTCTGCCCGGAGTGAGGGGAGCGCCGCCGTGCTCTCCGTCCCCCCTCCCGGCCGCCCGCTGACCGTCGAGCGCATCCGCGACCTCGTCTCGGAGATCGAGGCCGCGACCAAGGAGAGCAGGGACGTGGACTCCGCGGACGGCGCGCGCCTCCTCTGGCTGGCCGAGGTCCTCTCGCAGGGCACCATTGAGGACGCCGTCGCGCGCGAGGAAGCGGCGGACGCGGCGATGGAATCCCGCGGAGCCCCGCCGCACCTCCGCGCCGCCGCCACGCAGGCCCGGCGCGCCCGCATCGACGCCCTCCGCGCCGTGTCTGACGAGGAGGTTCGCGCCGTCACCGCCGCGGTGGACGACGTGGAGCGGATCTTCCCGGGGCTGGCCGCGGGCATCCGCCGCCGCCGCCGGGCCGGCTAGCGACCTCCCCCCGCTCCGCCGTACCTTTGAGCCCGCCCGCCCATCCGGCGGGCTTCGTGCTTGGGCTCCGCCGGAACGGCCGTCCGCCGGGAAGGGTACCTCCTTCGGAACGACGGGTGAGGGCGCCGGCAGGCATTCGCCGGGCGGCGACCCTCACCCCCCGCCCCTCTCCCACAAGGGGAGAGGGGTGCCCGGACATCGGCGCGGCGGGGCAGGATCGCGGGCCGGCAGGCGTCCGTCTCGCGGACGGAGCCGCGGATTCGACGAGAGCAGGACAGTCCCCGAAGGGGCTTCCGCAGTTGTAGCCGCGACTGCGCTGACACGGAACGACCAGGCAGACGATGAACCGATATCCCATCCGCTCGCTCCCCGTCCTTCTCGCCGTGGCCGCGCTGGCCGCGTGCGGCGGGAAGGACGCACCCGCCCGTGCCGCCGAGGAGGGGAAGGCCCCCGCCCCGGCCACGCAGCCCGCGAACGGGGCCGCGCCCGACGGCGCCGCGCCGGTCGGCGGGGTCGCCGAGCCCGGCGACACGCCGGTGTCGGACGGCGGGTCCGCGCCCGCCGGGAGCACGACGTCCTTCCCCGGATCGGCGTCCGCCGGGACACCGGGCGGCGCGCCGGCCACGGCGGGCACGCAGGGAACGTCGCCGTCGGCCCCCAGCACGGCCGGAGCGGGCTCGCAGCCGTCGGCGCCGGGCGCCTCCGCGCCCCCCGCGCAGGGTCAGGCGGCGGAGATCCTCCGCGCCGCGGAGCGGGCGGCCACGGCCACGCGCACCCTGGAGGCGGGGTTCTCGCAGACGGTCACCGTCCCGCTCCTGGACCAGACGCAACGCTCGCGCGGGCGGCTCTACCAGCGCAAGCCGGACCGCTTCCTGATGCGCTTCACGGAGCCAGCGGGCGACGTGATGGTGGCGGACGGGCGGCACTTCTGGATCTACTACCCGAGCGTGGACGCCAAGCAGGTCATCCGCGCCTCCCTGGCCGAGGGCGCCGGGGCGGTGGACCTGCAGCGGCAGTTCCTGAGCAACCCGGTGGAGCGCTTCAACGCCACGCTCGAGGGCACGGAGAGCGTAGGCGGGCGTCCCGCCTGGGTGCTCACCCTGGTCCCCCGCCGCGAGGCGGGCTTCCGGCGCCTGAAGGTCTGGATCGACCGCGCGGACCACCTGGCCCGCCGCTTCGAGATCACCGAGGAGAACGAGAGCGTGCGCCGCATCGAGCTGAGCGGGGTGCGCGTGAACGGCAACGTTCCCGCCTCGCTCTTCACCTTCACCCCGCCGGCCGGGGCGCAGGTCTTCGAGCAGTAGCGGCCCCCGCGGGATCGAGGTCGGACGTGCGGCGGCGGGCGGGCTCCGGGTTCGGGAGCCCGCCCGCCGCCTTTCCGCGCTTGCCGCCCCGGTCCGCCGGGGTCTACATTGGCGGCCGAACCCCGAACCGACCGGAGCCATGGCCAAGCCTGCCACGTTCGACATCACCTCCGAGATCGACCTTCAGGAGGTCGACAACGCCGTGAACCAGACCCTGAAGGAGGTCGCGCAGCGATTCGACTTCAAGGGAGTGCGGGCGGAGGTGGAGCTGAGCAAGAAGGACAAGACGCTCAAGCTGCACACCGACGACGAGTACAAGCTCAAGGCGCTCGTGGACGTGCTCGAGTCCAAGCTGATCAAGCGCGGCGTGCCCATCCGTAACCTGGACTTCGGCGAGGTGGACGCCGCCTCGCTCGGCACCGTGCGCCAGACGGTCTCCCTCGTCAGCGGCATCAGCGTCGAGAAGGGGAAGGAGATCGTGAAGGCCATCAAGGCCGCCGGGTTCAAGAAGGTGAACGCGCAGATCCAGGACGAGCAGGTCCGCGTGACCTCCGCCTCCATCGACGACCTGCAGGCGGTGATCGCGATGCTGAAGAAGGAGGACTTCGGCATCGACCTGCAGTTCGGGAACTTCCGCTCCTGAGCGGCGGCGACCGATGACGCGACTCCCGGATGCACGGCGCTGATGCGCGACACCCGCCGCTCCGCCGAGTTCTTCCGCCGCGCCTGCCTGGTCACGCCCGGCGGGGTCAGCTCGCCCGTGCGCGCCTTCCGCGGCGTGGGCGGCGACCCGTTCTTCGTGGCGCGGGGCGAAGGCGCCCGCATCTGGGACGTGGACGGCAACGAGTACCTGGACTACGTGCTCTCCTGGGGACCGCTGATCCTGGGCCACGCCCACCCCGCCGTGCTGGACGCTATCCGCGACGCCGCCCTGCGCGGCACGTCGTACGGCGCGCCCACCGAGGCCGAGGTGGAGCTGGCCGAGGCGGTGCGCGGGTTCGTGCCGTCGATGGAGCGGGTCCGCTTCGTGAACAGCGGCACGGAGGCGACGATGAGCGCCATCCGCCTGGCCCGCGGCTTCACCGGGCGCGAGATGGTGCTGAAGTTCGACGGGTGCTACCACGGCCACGGCGACTCCTTCCTGGTGAAGGCGGGCTCCGGCGTGGCGACGCTGGGCCTCCCCAACTCCCCTGGGGTGCCCGAGGAGCTGTCGAAGCTCACGCTGACGGCGCCGTTCAACGACCTGGAGGCGGTGGAGACCGTCTTCCGCGCCCACGCGGGCCGCATCGCCGCCGTGATCCTGGAGCCGGTGGTGGGCAACGCCGGCTTCATCCCTCCGGACGAGGGCTTCCTGGCGGAGCTGAGGCGGATCACCGCCCGGGACGGCGCCCTGCTGGTGTTCGACGAGGTGATGACGGGGTTCCGCGTGGCCCCCGGCGGCGCGCAGGAGCGCTGGGGAATCCGGCCCGACCTCACCACGCTGGGGAAGGTGATCGGGGGCGGGCTGCCCGTGGGGGCGTACGGCGGCCGGGCGGACGTGATGGACCACGTCGCGCCCGTCGGCCCCGTCTACCAGGCGGGGACCCTCTCCGGGAACCCGCTGGCGATGGCCGCCGGGCTGGCGCAGCTCCGCGTGCTGAGGGAGGCGGATCCCTACGCCGCCCTGGAGGCGCGGACGCGCCGGCTGGTGGAGGGCCTGCTCCAGAACGCCCGCGAGGCGGGCGTTCCGGCATCGGGGGGGTCGTCCGGCAGCATGTGGGGCATCTTCTTCGCGGAGGGGCCGGTGCGCAGCTTCGGCGACGCGAAGCTCGCGGACGTGGACCTGTTCCGGCGGTTCTTCCACGCGGCGCTGGACCGGGGGGTGTTCTTCGCCCCCTCCGCGTTCGAGGCCGGCTTTCTCTCCACCGCGCACAAGGAATCCGATGTGGAGGAGACCATCTCCCGCTCCCGCGAGGCGCTCCGTGCGGCGCTGGCGTAGCCTCGCCGCCGCCGCGGCGCTCGCGCTGACGGCGTCCGGCTGCGTCAGCAGCAGCACCACGCGCCGCGAGCCCCCGCCCATGCCGGAGCCCGCGCCGCGGCCCCCCGTGGCCGCGCCCGTGCCGGCGCCCACGCCTGCGGCCCCGGAGCCCGTCGAGGTGGTCCCCGCCGGCCCCCGCGTGAAGGTGGGGATCGCCGTGGACACCACGCGCGTGGAGGTGGGCGGCGCCAGCGGGCTGATGCTGACGGACGCGGCCGACAACCTGTTCGGCATCGGGGAGGGCCAGCGCGCCGTCTTCACCCCGTCCCCCGGCGGCGTGACGATGCGCGTGATGAACGCGGACGGGTCGGCCGGGCGGGAGTGGCGGGCGACCCTCCCCGTCACCGTGCGCCCGCAGGGCGATTCACCGCTGACCCTGCGGGGGGCGGCCTACCGCGGCGCCGTGCTGATCCAGGCCGGCGCGCGGGGACGGCTCACGGCCGTCAACCAGATCGACATGGAGAGCTACCTGCTTGGCGTGGTCCCGCGCGAGATCGGCACCGTGGGCGACACGCTGGTGGAGGCGGCGAAGGCGCAGGCGGTGGCGGCGCGGACGTACGCGGTGAAGTACCTGGGGCGGCGCGCGGCGCGGGGCTTCGACGTCTTCGCCACGGTGGACGACCAGGTCTACGGCGGCGTGGCGGCCGAGCACGCCCCCGTCTCGCGCGCCGTGCGGGCCACCGCCGGCGAGATCCTGACCTACGCCGGCTCGCCCATCGAGGCGTACTATCACTCCACCTGCGCGGGGCGCACCGCCGCGATCGAGGAGGTGTGGCCGCAGCCGGCCATGCCCTACCTGGTCTCCGTGGTGGACACCGACCCGGCGGGCGAGGCGTACGATCGCCGCTCCAGCCGCTTCCGCTGGACCCACCGGTGGACGCACGAGGCGCTGGTCGGCATCCTGAACCGCACCCTGGCCGACTCGCTCGGCGGCCGCCGCATCACCGAGATCCGCGACATGCGGGTGCTGGCGCGAACCCCGTCGGACCGCATCCGCGCCATGCGGATCGAGACCGACGCGGGAATGGCCACGGTGGGGCGCGACCGCATCCGCTGGATCCTGCCCACCAACGCCGGCGCCCCGCTCAACTCGTCGAAGTTCGACGTGCGCCTGGAGCGCGACGCCGGGGGCCGCGTGGCCGCCGTGGTGGCCGAGGGGGGCGGGTGGGGGCACGGGATCGGGATGTGCCAGGTGGGGGCGATGGGCCGCGCGCGCGCCGGCCAGGACTACCAGACCATCCTGCGGACCTACTATCCGGGGACGCAGCTCACGAAGATGTACTGAGGCGGCGTCCCGCGACCGCCCGAGGTGACGAGATGCGCGCACCGCCGCTCCCGCTGGTCCTGGCCCTCCTCGCCCTGTCCGCCGCCGCGCCGGCCGCGGCGCAGCAGCCGCGCGGCTTCGACTACCAGAACCTGGCGCTGCGCGGGCTGGGGGTGGACGTGGCCCGCATCTGGCCGGCGCGAACCGACCGCACCCACGCCATGAGCGCCCGCGCCGACATGGGCTTCCTGGGGCCACGGGTGCGGGTGACGCCCATCATGACCCTCTGGTCGTCGCGCCTCACCTCGCGCTCGGTGGACCGCCTGGCCGAGCAGCTCCAGGAGGTCTGCGACGCGCAGAACCCCGGCGGCTGCCCCCGCACGGAGCTGGGCGAGATCCGCGTCAGCGACCTGTCGCTGGGGATCGACGCCCACTACGTGTGGCCCGACCGCACCGTGCTGGTGCCGTACGCGGGCGTCGGCGGCGCCGTGCACCTGCTGAACGGGAGCGGCGAGGCCATCGACGACACCTTCGTCGAGGACCTGCTCGACGCCATCACCCCCGGCGGGTCGCTGATGGCCGGCCTGGAGCTTCCCCTGGGGCCCTTCCGCGTGGGCGTGGAGGCCCGCGCGGTGCTCGCCACCGGCGTGCGCTACTTCTCCGTCGGCGGCGGGGGCAGCTTCCTGTTCCTGGCCCCGCCCCGCCGGCAGCCCGTGACTCCGCCTCCCCCCGCCGCTCCCGGAGAGAGCCCATGAGCCGGCCCCGCCCCCCGGTCCGCGTCGCCGTGCTCGGCGCCGGGGCCATCGCCCAGGTGGTGCACCTCCCCATCCTCTCGCGCATGCGCGGGGTGGAGGTCGCCGCCGTCTCCGACACCGACCGCGCCACGGCCCGCACCATCGCCGACCGCTTCCAGGTGAAGAGCGTGGCCCTGTCGCACGACGAGATCTGGGCCGACGCCTCCATCGACGCCGTGGTCGTCTCCACCCCCAGCCACCTGCACGAGCAGCACGTGCGCGAGGCGCTGCGGGCGGGGAAGCACGTCCTCTGCGAGAAGCCGCTGGCGCTCACCGCCGACGCCGTGCAGCGGCTGCTGGAGGAGGACGGCGCGGACGGGCGGCTGATGGTGGCGATGAACCAGCGCTTCCGCCCCGACGCGGCCGCGCTCAAGTCGTTCGTCACCTCCGGCGAGCTGGGCGACGTCTTCTACCTCAAGGCCGGGTGGCTGAACCGGCCGGTGGGGCGGGGGCGGCGCACGTGGCGGCAGCGGCGGGCCAGCGGCGGCGGCGCCTTCATGGACCTGGGCATCCAGATGCTCGACCTCTCCCTCTGGCTGATGGGGTACCCCAGGCCGGAGCGCGTCGCCGCGCACATGCACCGCGAGGCGGGGGCCGAGGTGGAGGACTACGCCGCGGCCATGGTGCGGCTGGAGGGCGACCGGGTGGTGAACCTGGAGGTCACCTGGAACCTGCGGGCCGAGCGCGACCGCCAGTTCCTGCACCTGCTGGGCTCCACCGGCTCCGGCTCGCTGGCCCCGCTCGCCGTCTTCAAGGACATGGAGAGCGGGCTGGCCAACGTCACCCCGCCGCTGCCGCCCGGGCGCGAGAACCTGTTCACCGCCAGCTACCGCAACGAGCTGCAGCACTTCGTGGAGGTGGTCCGCGGCGAGCGCGCGTGCGCTTCCCCCACGGAGCACGTCACGCTCATGCGGCTGGTCCAGGAGTCGTACCGCTCGGCCGAGGAGCGCCGCGAGATCGCGCTCTGAAGCACCGCGGTGGGGCGGGGGATGGCACCGCGCTTGCCCGCTCCCCGTCCGCCGCACCCCACGTCCTCACCCTTCTCGCCGACGGAGCGCTGAATGCCGCAGCTCAAGGAACTGATCGACGGGCTCAACGAGGACCTGTCCGCCGAGTACCAGGCGGTGGTCATGTACCGCACCTACGCCGCCCTGGTCACCGGGCCGTCCCGCACCGAGCTCAAGGGGTTCTTCGAGGGCGAGATCCCCGACGAGCTGGGCCACGCCGCCTTCCTGGCCGACAAGATCGTCGCGCTGGGGGGCACGCCGACGACACACGTGCCGCCGGTGCCCTTGGCCAGGGACAACCGCGAGATGCTGGAGAACGCGCTCCAAGCCGAGATGGACACCATCGAGCGCTACAAAACCCGCATCCACCAGGCGGAGGCGTGTGACGAGGTCTCCATCAAGGTGCAGCTCGAGAACCTGATCGTGGACGAGTCCCAGCACCGCGACGACATCAAGCGGATGCTGATGGACTGGAGGTAGCGGTTCTTCGATTCTCCGGGCTCGGCGGGTCCGCTCCGGCGCCCCGCGACGATACCGCCGTCGCGGGTCTCCTCCGCGGGCCGGCGAGCCTCCTCCTCCGGGCCACGATACTGCAGTGGCCCTCCGTCCGGGGTCTCCCCGGCCGCGGACCGGGCCTCGCAAACCCCGCGAGTCCCGGTCCGCACGTCTTTCGAGGGGTACGGCGGTGCGGCTCCGGCGGCCGCCGGGCCGTGGAAGCCCCGGCAGGAACGGCGATCGTCCGTGCGGGACTCCGTCCGTACGGTTCGGGGGAAGCACGTCGCGTCGGCCTCGCGTTCGCCCCGCAGCCCGCAAAGGTCGGGCGGGCTTGGCGCGGCTCGCGACGATGTTGACGCGCGTGCCCGCCGCGGTTAGCGTGCACATGTTTCCCGCCTGTAAGCGCTCCGAACCCTCGCCGGAGGTCCATATGGTCCCGCTGAAGCGAATCGTCTGCGCGTCGCTCGTGGCCGCCGCGCTGTTCACCGCCGCGCCGCGAACGGCCGCGACCCAGCTCCCCTCCGACCCGCCGACGGTGGGCGGCGAGACCGAGTGCACCACCACGATCTACTGGTACTGGCATCCGACCGCCGGCCCGATCTTTCTCTGGGCCGAGGAGAGCTGCGTCACCGTCCTCGACGAGTAGGGTCGTCCGCGGCGGAGGACGGCGGTCGCCGCCCTCCGCCCGGCACCTGCCGCACTCCCGCCGTCGTGTTCCCCTCTCGCGCGAGAGGGTGGCGGCTCTCAGCCTGCCGGGTGAGGGCCCCCCCGCCGGCTCCGGCCGACGTCCGCTCCCACCGACGCCCCCGCTCCCCCGCCGTTCCGGCCCCTGCCCCCCCTGGAGGCGCGCGCTCCCCTCCCGCCCCCGCCATCCGCCCGGGTTGCCACTCCGCCGCCGTTTGGCTATCTTTCGAGCTTGCCAAAATCTCCGGAAGCACACCCGGGGAGCTCGTGTAAAACCCGACCCCAGGCATGGTGCACCCATGAAGGCGGATATCCATCCCCAGTACCAGACCGCGAAGGTGCACTGCGCCTGCGGCAACGAGTTCGAGACCCGCTCGACCACGGACAACATCCACGTCGAGATCTGCTCGGCCTGCCACCCGTACTACACGGGCAAGCAGAAGCTGATGGACACCGCCGGCCGCGTGGAGCGGTTCCGCCAGCGGTACGCCGCGAACGAGGCCAAGTAAGCCCGGCTCCACCCGCGGGCCGGACGACACAGGAGCCGGGGCAAACGCCCCGGCTCCGTCGCTATCAGGAGCGATGGAAGAGCGCCTCCACGACATCGAGCGCCGCTACGAGGACCTGGGCGTGCAGCTCACCGATCCCGCCGTCATCGCCGACCAGAAGCGGCTCCGCGACGCTTCGCGCGAGCACGCGCGACTGGGCGCGGTGGTCGAGGCGGCCGCGCGCCTTCGCCGCGCCCAGCGCGAGCTGGCCGAGGCGCGCGAGATGCTGGACGAGGGCGGCGACCCCGAGATGCTGGCCATGGTCCGCGCCGAGGCCGAGTCCCTCACCGCCGACGTGGCGCGGTTCGACGAGGAGCTGAAGCTCCTGCTCACCCCGCGCGACCCGCTGGACGACCGCGACGCCGTGGTCGAGATCCGCGCGGGCACCGGCGGCGACGAGGCCGCGCTGTTCGCGGGCGACCTGTTCCGCATGTACACCCGATACGCCGAGAGCCGCGGGTGGAAGGTGGAGATGCTCAGCGTGTCCGAAGGCAGCTCCGGCGGCTACAAGGAGGCCATCTTCGTGGTCCGCGGCGACGACGCGTACGGCGACCTTCGCTACGAGTCCGGCGTGCACCGCGTGCAGCGCGTGCCCGCCACCGAGACGCAGGGGCGCATCCACACCTCCGCCGCCACCGTGGCCGTGCTCCCCGAGGCCGAAGAGGTGGACGTGCAGATCAACGCCAACGAGCTGAAGATCGACGTCTACCGCTCCTCGGGCCCCGGCGGGCAGTCGGTGAACACCACCGACTCCGCCGTCCGCGTCACCCACCTCCCCACCGGGCTGGTGGTGACCTGCCAGGACGGGAAGAGCCAGCACAAGAACAAGGAGAAGGCGATGGGCGTGCTGCGCTCCCGCCTGCTGGACCTGAAGGTGTCGGAGCAGGAGGCCGAGCGCGCCCGCGACCGCAAGACGCAGGTGGGCACCGGCGACCGCTCCACCAAGATCCGCACCTACAACTTCCCCCAGAGCCGCGTCACCGACCACCGCATCGGCTTCACCACGCACGGCCTGCAGCAGGTGCTGGACGGCGACCTGCACGAGGTGATCGGGGCGCTGCGCCTGGCCGGGCGGGAAGAGCGCGCCGCCTGAGCGCGCCCGCACCCGCGGGGCCCTCCGCCGCCGGCGCCCCCGAGCGCGTCTGGACCGTGGTGGAGCTGCTCCGCTGGACCGCCGAGTACCTGGGGGGAAAGGGCTTCCACAACGCCCGCCTGAACGGGGAGCTGCTCCTGGCCGGAACGCTGGGGCTCAAGCGGCTCGACCTCTACCTGCAGCACGACCGCCCCCTCCACCCGGAGGAGCTGGCCGCGTTCAAGACGCGGCTCAAGCGGCGTGCGAAGCGCGAGCCCCTGCAGTACATTGACGGACACGCCCACTTCCGCGAGCTGCGCCTGCGGGTGGACCCGCGCGTCCTGATCCCCCGCCCCGAGACCGAGGTCCTGGTGGGCGAGGTCCTGCGTTGGGCGCAGGGACGGCCGGGGCTGAGCGCGCTGGACGTGGGAACCGGGTCGGGCGCCATCGCCCTCGCCCTGGCCACCGAGGGCGCGTTCGAGCGCGTGGTGGCGACCGACCTCTCCCCCGACGCGCTGGCCGTCGCGCGGCTGAACCTCGCGGCCGCGGCGCCGGGGGCGCCGGTGGAGCTCCGGGAGGGGGCCGGGTACGAGCCGGTGGCCGGGGAGCGCTTCGACGTGGTCGTCTCCAACCCGCCGTACGTGGGCCTGGACGAGCGCGACGGGCTGGACGCCGAGGTGCGCGACTGGGAGCCGGGGATGGCGCTGTTCGCGGGCGCCGACGGGCTGGACGTGATCCGGGGGCTCGTTTCGGGGGTGGGCGGGGTACTCCGTCCCGGGGGCCTGCTCGCGCTGGAGATCGGCGCGGGGCAGGCGAGTGCAGTGACGGCGCTGTTCCGGGAAGTCCCGGGGCTCGCCCCGGCGCGGGTCCGCGGCGACCTGGCCGGGCGGGACCGGATCGTCATGGCGGAGTTCAACCCACGGGGAGCGTGATGGAAGCGATCTGGGAGCGTTCGCGGGAGATCGGGCGGCTGCTGGCGCAGAGCGACGAGTACCACGCGCTGAAGCGGGCCAACGCCCGCCTGGCCGAGGACCAGGGCACCGTGACCACGCTGAACCGCCTGAACGAGCTGCAGGAGAGCTTCACCGTGGCCCTGCAGAATGGCCAGGAGCCGCCGCAGGAGCAGCAGGAGGAGTACGAGCGCCTGGTGGGCACGGTGCAGACCAGCGCCACCTACCAGGGCTTCGAGTCGGCGCGCGCCAACTTCGACAGGATGATGATGCGCGTGCAGGAGGAGATCGCGCGCGGCATCGAGGCCGGGGAGCAGAGCCGCATCATCCTGCCCACCTGAGCGGCGCGGGAATGGCTTTTCTCCCGTCGGCGGTGCAGGACGGGTTCCTGCGGCTCATCCGGCCCCTGATGGACGGGCTGGTGCGGCGCCGCGTGCACCCCAACCTGATCACCACCCTCGGGTTCGCGGTCACGGTGGCGGCCGGCGCCTGCTTCTTCACCGGCCACCTGGGGTGGGGCGGCTTCCTGGTGCTGATGGGAGGCGTGTTCGACATCCTCGACGGCTACGTGGCCCGGGGAACGGGGCTGGCCTCGGTCTTCGGCTCGTTCTACGACTCGACCCTGGACCGCGTGTCCGAGGTCGTGGTGTTCCTGGGGGTGTTCTCGCTCTACAGCGGCGGGCACCCCGACATCGGCCCGCCGTGGATGGTCTACACGGTGGCGCTGGCGCTCGCCGGCTCCCTGATGGTGTCGTACACCCGCGCGCGGGCCGAGGCGCTGGGCATCGACTGCAAGGTGGGGCTGATGCAGCGTCCGGAGCGGGTGGTCCTGCTGGGCGGGGCCGCCATGCTCTTCGGGACGCGGTGGCACGGAGCGGTGCTGACGTGGGTGCTGATCGCCATGGCGGTCCTCACCAACCTCACCGCCTTCCAGCGGATCGTCTGGGTCTACCGCCACACGCGGACCCCCGGCGGCGGGCCGCCCCCCACATCCACTCCTACCCAGAGGTAGAGGTCTTATCGTGAGCACGGATCGCAAGACGCCGCGCCCCGCAGAGGGGCGCCTCGGGATCCTCCTCCCCGGTCTCGGGGCGGTCTCCACCACCCTCATCGCCGGAGTGGAGCTGGCCCGCCGCGGGCTGGCCCGTCCCATCGGGTCCGTCACGCAGATGGGGACCATCCGCCTGGGCAAGCGCTCCGACAAGCGCGTTCCGGCGATCAAGGACTTCGTTCCGATCACGGAGCTGGAGGACATCGTCTTCGGCGCGTGGGACCCGATCGCCGACGACGCCTACGAGTCGGCGCTGAACGCGGGCGTGCTCAACAAGTGGGAGCACATCGAGCCCATCGCCGACTTCCTGAAGACGATCAAGCCGATGCCGGCGGCCTTCGACCAGCGCTACGTGAAGAAGCTGACGGGCACCAACGTGAAGCCCGGCACCAGCAAGCGCGAGTGGGCCGAGGCGCTGCGCGAGGACATCCGCCGCTTCAAGGCCGAGAACGGCTGCGAGCGCCTGGTGATGGTGTGGTGCGGCTCCACCGAGGTCTTCATCGTCCCCGGCCCCGTCCACTCCTCGCTCGAGGCGTTCGAGAAGGCTCTCGACGAGAACGACGACGCCATCGCGCCCAGCATGCTGTACGCGTACGCGGCCCTGATGGAGGGCGTGCCCTACGCCAACGGCGCCCCCAACCTCTCGGTCGACTTCCCGGCCATGCTGGAGCTGGCGGCGAAGAACGAGGTGCCGGTGGCGGGCAAGGACTTCAAGACCGGCCAGACGCTCATGAAGACGGTGCTGGCCCCGGCCTTCAAGGCGCGCCTGCTGGGCGTGGACGGCTGGTACTCCACCAACATCCTGGGCAACCGCGACGGCGAGGTCCTGGACGACCCCGAGTCGTTCAAGACCAAGGAGGAGTCCAAGCTGGGCGTGCTGGAGCACATCCTCCAGCCCGAGACGTACCCGGAGCTGTACGGGAACATCTACCACAAGGTGCGGATCAACTACTACCCCCCTCGCGGCGACGAGAAGGAGGGGTGGGACAACATCGACATCCGCGGCTGGCTGGGCTACAAGATGCAGATCAAGGTGGACTTCCTCTGCCGCGACTCCATCCTGGCCGCCCCCATCGTGCTGGACCTGGCCCTCTTCCTCGACCTGGCCTCGCGCGCGGGGATGCACGGGATTCAGGAGTGGCTCTCGTTCTACCTGAAGAGCCCCATGCACGCGCCCGAGGTGTACCCGGAGCACGACCTGTTCATCCAGCAGATGAAGCTGAAGAACACGCTGCGCTTCCTGATGGGCGAGGAGCCGATCACGCACCTGGGCCTGGAGTACTACCTCCAGGAGGTCGACGCCATGGCCGGCGTCTGACCCGACGCCGTCCTCCACACTACGAAGCGGGCCGCTCCCACGCCGGGGGCGGCCCGCTCTCGTTTCCCCTCACCTCGCCCGCTTGAACCGCTTTTCACGCGGAGGCGCGGAGAACAGACAGGAGAGACGCGGAGGCGTCCGCCGCATCCTCCCTCTCCCCCAACCGCCGGCCGCCCTTCCACCGTTGTTGGTGGATCGGGACGGAACCCGCCCCCGCACCTCCGCGTTCTCCGCGCCTCCGCGTGAGGCCCGCCGTTGCAGTTTCCGCGTCTCCGCGCCCTCCGCGGCTCCGCGTGCTGCCTTGTCGGTGAAGGACGCGACGTCAGGCGGCGATGGCGCCCTCCCCCGCGCCGAGGGCGAGGAGAATGGCGGGCGTGTCGACGTGGTACTCGACCGCCGCGACCTTGCCGTCCCGCACCGTCCACACGTGCACGAACGCCGCGTCGAACGGCCGGGCGTTGGCACGGACGTGCCCCCGCGTGCGGCCCACCACGGCCACGCGGTCGCCGGCCGGGACCCACCGCTCCACCTCCACTCTGGAGTCCAGGTGCCCGGTGAGCAGCGCGAAGAACCGCCGCGCCTCCTCCGTCCCCGTGTAGACCCCGCCCCAGGGGAGCAGGCCCGTCTGGCGCAGCTCCACGTCCGGGGCGAAGATCGCGAAGAGCGTGTGCACATCGCGGCGGGCGAAGGCGTCGTAGACGGCGCGGACGAGCTGCACGTTCAGCTCCGGCGCGGGGCCGCCGCCGGGGCCGGACGGGCCGGCGGGCGCGGGGGACGGGGCGGAAGCGGTCATGTCGGCATCCCTTCGGTCGGCAGTGGGTCGCAGGCTCGGTGGAGGGCGCCGCGCACCCTCGCCTGCAAGGTGCGCGCGGCGGCGGCCGGATGCATGGTGCGGATGACCCGGTCGCGGACCTGGACGCTGGCACCGCGGGGCGGCGCGACCTAGCTTCCCCGGCGTCCACCGGGAACGACACCGACGCGGCGGAGGAGGGGCGGATGGCGACCATGCGGGCGGCGATCTTCCACCGGAACGGCGGTCCCGAGGTGGTGGGCATCGAGGAGGTGCCGCGGCCCGAGCCCGGCCCGGGCGAGCTCCTGGTGCGCGTCCGCGCCGCCGCGATGAACCACCTGGACCTCTGGGTGCGCCGCGGGATCCCGATCGAGACAACCATGCCGCACGTGGGCGGGTCGGACGTCGCGGGCGAGGTGGCGGAGGTGGGCGCGGGCGTCGACCGCGGGCGGGTGGGGGAGCGGGTGGTGGTGAACCCGTCCCTGTGGTGCGGCGAGTGCGCCGACTGCGCCCGCGGCGAGCACCCCCTCTGCCCGCGCTACCGCATCCTGGGCGAGCACACCGACGGCGGCTTCTGCGAGTACCGCGCGGTCCCGGCCGACCACGCCTACCGCCTGCCGGACGCCATGTCGTTCCAGGACGCGTCCTGCCTCCCCGTATCCTACGGCACGGCCTGGCGCGCGCTCGTGACGCGAGCGCGGCTGCGCGCGGGGGAGGACGTGCTGGTCATCGGCGCGTCCGGCGGCACGGCGACGGCGGCGGTGCAGGTCGCGCGGCTGGCGGGCGCGCGCGTCTTCGCGGTGACGAGCGGGGCCCGGAACGTGGAGCGCGTCCGCGCCCTGGGCGCGGAGCACGTGTACGACCGCGCGGCCGAGGACTGGTCCCGCGCGGTGCACCGCGACACCGGGAAGCGCGGCGTGGACGTGGTGGTGGAGAACGTGGGCGCGGCCACGTGGAAAGGGTCCATGCGCGCCCTGGCGCGCGGAGGCCGCCTGGTCACCTACGGGGCGACGGCGGGCGCCGTGGGGGAGACGGAGATCCCGCTCCTCTTCTGGAAGCAGGCGGAGATCCTGGGAACCACCATGTCCAACCGGATGGAGTTCGAGGCGATGCTGCGGGCCGCCTTCCGGGGGGAGCTGCGGCCGGTCGTGGACTCGGTGATTCCGCTCGACCGGGCGCGCGAGGCGCACGAGCGGCTGGAGGCGGGGGGGCAGTTCGGGAAGGTGGTCCTGGTGCCCTGATCGGGAGGGCCGCGTCCTCGGCCGACGGCGGGCGGGGAGGGCGGGAAGACGACGGCGCCGGTCCCCGGGGGGGGCGGCGCCGTCGTGCGTCCGTCGCGGAGGCCCGCGGCCTACTCGCCCTCCACCCGCTTCACGTCGGCGGCGCGGGGGCCCTTTCCGTTGGGGTCCTCCACGTACTCGTACTCCACCTTGTCGCCGCGCCTCAGGCTCTTGAAGCCGTCCATCTGGATGCAGGAATGGTGTACGAACACGTCCTTTCCGCCGTCGTCGGGGCGGATGAAGCCGTACCCCTTGTCGTCCTTGAAGAACTCCACGATACCGGTCTGCTTCGCCATGCGTGCCTCCACTGCGACGGAACCATCTGATGCCGGGGAGGTCCCGTCGTACGCGCCCCGGCCGGGCTTCGGAGCACCGGAGCTAGCAAGGAGTGTTCCCTGCCGGGGCCTCCCGCGCGGCCCTCAACTCCGCTGCTGGCGCGGGCTTCCGGTCAGCTCCAGGACCGCCACCTCCGGGCGGCAGAGGAAGCGCACGGGAAGGTGCACGGTGCCCACGCCGCGGGAGACGTAGACCTGCGTCCACGGGCGGCGTCGCAGCCCCTCCTCGTACAGGTCGTCGCGCCGGGCCGGGTTCTTCAGGGCGCCCACGACGGGGAGGCGCACCTGGCCGCCGTGGGTGTGGCCGCTGAGGATCAGGTCGACCCGGTCGTACGCGCGCCGCGCCCGCTCCGCCTGGTCCGGGTCGTGGGCCAGGAGCAGCGTGGTGTCCCGCTCCTCCGGCGGGGGCAGCGCCTCCAGCGAGGGCCGGCCGCGGGAGAGGTCGTCCACCCCCGCCACGCAGAGGTGTGCCCCGCCGACCCGCAGGACGCGCGCGTCGTTGGTGAGGTCGACGATGCCGCGCCGCTCCGCCACGTCGGCGTGGAAGCGTCCGATGCCCACTTTGTGGTCGTGGTTGCCGGGAACGGCGTAGACGCCGTACGGGGCCGAGAGGCCGCCCAGCGCGTCCAGCACCTCGCGGAAGCCGGGGGCGTCGTCCTCCACCAGGTCGCCGGTGATGGCGATCAGGTCCGGGCGGGCGAGCATCGCGGCCCTTTGCGCGCGGCGGACCAGGGAGAGCGGGGTCCCGGCGCCCGCGTGCAGGTCGGTGAGCAGGGCGATGCGGAAGCCCTCCAGGTCCGGGTGCAGGCCGCGGAGGTGGACGCGCGTGCGGGTGGTCTGCAGCCAGAGCGGCTCCACCAGGAGCGCGTACGCTCCCAGCGCCCCCGCCGCCGCCGCGCCCCCCAGGAGCCACCTGCCCGCCGATGCGTTCTTCATGGCGGCGCGCGGGTGCAAGGGGTGGACCAGGGGCCGGCCCTGGCGCTTGCCGGAGCACGCCGCTTGCGTGCATCTTGTCGCCGCCGGCCCCGGCCCCGGGGCCGGAATGGGCGGGCGCACCCCGCGCCCCCGGAACGACGTACGAATCCCCGAGAGGAGAACATGGTCGACACCGTGGCCGCGGCCGACGACCGGGCCCTGCTGGAGCGCGCCCCCGTGCGCGCCCTGCTCGACGAGATCCGCGACGCCGTGCGCGTGGACGACGGGCGCGTGGAGGTGACCGCGCCCCAGGCGCTGCGCGAGCGCGCGATCGACCGCCTGGCGCGCGCGGCCGCCTTCGGCGCCGACGAGGACGTGCGTGACACCGCGCGCTGGATCATCGGCGAGGCCGGCCGGGCCGTGGGGGTGGCGCCCGCGTCCATCCACGACCTGTACATGGCGCGCGGCCGGGGCGAGGTGCAGGGCTTCACCGTGCCCGCCATCAACGTCCGCGCGGCCGCCTACGACACCGCCCGCGCCCTCTTCGCCGCGGCGCGCGAGCTGAGGGCGGGCGCGCTGATCTGCGAGATCGCCCGCTCCGAGATCGGCTACACCGACCAGCGGCCGGCGGAATACGTGGCGAGCCTCACCGCCGCGGCCATCCGCGAGGGGTGGTCCGGCCCCCTCTTCTTCCAGGGCGACCACTTCCAGGTGAACGCGAAGAAGTACGCCGCGGATCCGAAGCCCGAGGTGCAGGCGGTGCGCGACATCATCCTGGAGGGGATGCACGCCGGCTTCTACAACCTCGACGTCGACACCTCCACGCTCGTCGACATCACCAAGGAGGACCTGCACGAGCAGCAGGAGCTGAACTGCCGCCTCTCGGCCGAGTTCACCGCCTTCATCCGCCACTACGAGCCCGAGGGCGTCACCGTCTCCATCGGCGGCGAGATCGGCGAGGTGGGGACCGAGAACTCCACGCCCGAGGAGCTCCGCGCCTACATGGACGGCTACCGGCGCGAGCTCGACCGCATCTCGGAGAAGGTCGGCGAGGTGGTGGGGCTCTCGAAGATCTCCGTCCAGTCGGGGACCTCGCACGGTGGGGTCGTGCTCCCGGACGGCTCCATCGCCGACGTGGCGATCGACTTCGAGACGCTTCGCACCCTCTCCGCCATGGCCCGCGACGAGTACGGGATGGCCGGCGCGGTTCAGCACGGCGCCTCGACCCTCCCCGAGTCCGCCTTCAGCCGGTTCCCGGAGATCGAGACCGCCGAGATCCACCTCGCGACGGGATTCCAGAACCTCTT
>JASLAX010000030.1 GCA_030146875.1 Longimicrobiaceae bacterium | reverse complement strand
CCGGCGCCGGCGCGGGGGCGGGGCTCCCGGGCGCGGGCGACGCGGGGCGGCCGGGGCGCTCGTCGCGGAAGAGCTCCCGGAACTGGTCCTCGCGGAAGCGCGGCAGGCGCGGCGTCAGGTCCACGCGCACCACCTGCCCGTTCTCCGTCCTCTGCCGCGAGCCGAAGAGGAGGTACGTGCCGTCGGGCGACCAGGAGACGGTGCTGCCGAAGACGTTGGAGACGAACGAGACCGGCTTCGCCTCGCCGCCGGTGGAGGGGACCACCCACACGTTGCTGAACGGCTGGTCGGCGGTGGTCAGGTACGCCACCCAGCGGCCGTCGGGCGACCACGCGGCGGGACGCGTGGAGACGAACGGCGGGTCGTCCAGGTAACCGCGCGCCAGCAGCCGCTCCTGGCGCGTGTCCACGTCCAGCACGCGCAGCTCGCGCCCGTCGCGCGAGAAGACGATGCGCGCCCCGCTGGGCGAGACGATGGGCGACACGTTGCGCCCGCCGGCGCGCGTGAGCTGCGTCTCGGTCCGCGTGCCGAAGTCGTACATCCACAGGTGCGTCTCGCCTCCGCGCACCGACGCGTAGACCAGCCGACGCGAGTCGGGGAGCCACGCCACCTGGAACTCGGGCCCGGGGGTGTGGGTCACGCGCTCGGCGTCTCCCCCGTCGCGCGCGCTGGCGGCGAACACCTCGCCGCGGGCCACGAAGGCGACCTTCTTTCCGTCGGGGGAGAGGGCCAGGCCCTGCAGGTCGGCCGTGAGCGTCCGCCGCTCGGGTCCGGGGGTGGCCGGCGCGCCGCGCAGGGCGATGGAGACCTCCGCCGCCCGCCCCGTGGCCGGGTCGAGCCGCCAGACGCGGAACTCGCGCTCGAAGACGATGGTGCGCCCGTCGGGGGTGATGGTGGGCCAGAGCACGCGTCCGTCGCGGAAGCCCGTCACGCGGCGCGGCTGGCCGCCCAGCGGGAGCGCCCACACGTTCTGCGCGCCCTCCACGTCGGACACGTAGTACAGGGTGCGCCCGTCCCCGCTCCACATGGGCCAGCTCTCCCGCCCAGCGCGGGCGGTGAGCTGCTCGTAGCGCGGGGTGGCGCCGGGGCGCAGCAGCCAGAGCTCGCTCTGGTCGATGTGCGAGCTTCCCTTGCGCCACCACTGGCCGCTGGTGATGCCGCGCGCCACGAATGCCAGCGTGCGCCCGTCCGGCGCCTCGGCCGACCAGAACTCGTTCACGTAGCGGTCGGCGCTCACCTGCATGGGCGTTCCGCCCTCCGCCGGCACGCGCCACAGGTCGTTCATCCCCGAGACGTCGCGGCTCGTGGACGAGAAGTAGACGTGCCGCCCGTCGCGCGACCACCCGTCGAGCTGGTCGAAGGCGTCGTCGGCCGTGAGCCGCCGCACGTCGCCGGTGGCGAGGGTCAGCACGTAGACGTCGCCGTTGCCGGTGCGGTTGGACGCGAACGCCAGGCGCCTCCCGTCGGGCGACCAGAGCGGGCGGCTCTCCGTGGCGGGGTGCGACACGAGCAGGTGCGCGTCGCCGCCACCGGCCGGCACCACCCACAGGTCGCCGCCGGAGGCGAACGCGATCTCGCGCCCGTCGGGCGAGATGGCCGGCTCCGCCAGCGACGGCGGGCCGGAGGCGGGGGTCTGCCCCGGCGCGGCGGGGGCGTGGGCGGCGAGGAGGGCGAGCGCGAGAGCGCCGATGCGGGCGCGGCGGTGCGGTGGGTTCATCCGGTCGTCGGGGAGCGGGTGGCGCGGAGCGGTACGGCGGCGGCCTCTTCGGCCAATGCCGCGGAAGATAGGATGCACGAGGGCGGGCGAACAGCGCGGCGGGACGGGTGGTGGCACGCGGGGGCGGATGGCGGGTGGCGCCCGATGGTCGGTGAGGTGTGGCGCTTCGTGGCGGCTCGCGTATGATGGGCGATGGCCGCAACCGACAGGCGGCGCACCTTCCCCTCACCCGGACGGACACCATGAAGAAGACGTACGCGGCGCTCCTCGCCCTCTCCCTCGCCACCGCCGCCGCGGCCTGCGGCGGTTCCCCGACCGCGCCTGCGCACGCTGGCGCGCCGCGGTTCGATGGCGGGTTCACCACCATCGGCGGCCACCGCGGCGGATTCACGATCACGGGCGGCTACCGCACCGAAAGCACGACGGCCGGTGCGTCCACGGACGCGCCGGCCGACAGCTCCACGACGGAGCGGGGAGGAATCACGCTCACCGGCGGGCACTAATACCGAATCCGCAGATGAGTGTGTGACCCGATCGATGAGATTGCTTGTATCTGCGCGCATCTCTCCGATCGGAACACCCATTCTTTTAGGTGACCCGGTATAAAGCCGCCTAGAGTAGCCGGCCGGTCGTGGGTCCGGCTCCAGGGGTGCCCCAACGCCGTAGCTGCGAGAGGGCGCGACTGAGAAGATCGCTCAGCGCATCCGAGTCAGGCGGTGCCACTTCCCGGAGCGGAGGACGTGAGGCTTCGAGATCAGCGATGAGCCGCTCGCTGTACGCAAGCACGAGTACATCTCGGTTCATCAGGGCGAGTGCCCGCCCGCGCTCGGCAAAGCGCCGGGCGCGGGCCGGATCGCCCGCGCATCGAGCTCCTTCCGCGAGCTGGTACCATGCAGCGGGAACCCCCTCCTCCACGGTCCCTGCTAACTCCGTCGCGCGCCGCTCTGCATCGGCGTAGACCTCCCGGCGGCCTGCACCGGCTGCCGCCCACGCCGTGCTCGCCCAACTTACCGCTTGCTCACTCGGCCGCTCAAGAACGTCTGGCAGCCGGTTTAGCAGTAGGTACGCCGCGGTGAAGAGCCGGTGGCGTATCAGAGTGCAGCCGAGGTTGTGGAGCAAAGTCGGCAGACCCGCATCATGGACCGTGCACAAGGCCAAAGCGCGACGCGCATGCTCCAGCGCATCCTCATACGATCCGACCTCGGCCTCCAGCATAAATCGGTATCGCTGCGCCTGTGCCGCCAGCCGACGCTTTCCTGTGCGCATAGCCCGGTTCACGGCCTTCTCGAACATCACGCGTGCGGCATCTGTTCGTCCAAGTTCCATCTGAAGGGTGCCGTAGCCGATAAGGGCCCGCACTGCCTGTCTCCGATTCCGCTTCTGGACCGCAAGCGCGAACGCCCTCTGATGCCACTCTTCAGCTCGATCATGGTATCCCGCACGACGTGCAGCCCACCCCGCATCCTCCGCTAGCGCAGGATCGTCTTCGTCCAGGAACGCGGCGAGTTCCGCGAAGCGCGCGGCAGTCCGGATGAGCGACCGCCGCTCCGCCCAGGCGTACACGTCGTGACACGCGACGGCGAGCGCTCGCCCATCGACTTGATCTGCCGCCGTGACCAGGCGCGAGAAGGCGTCCCACGCATCCGCGAGTTCGGCAACCTCCTCGCGCGCCTCCGTGAACCGCTCCGCAGAGACGACGCGCGGTTCCTCCGCCAATCCCAGTCGCCCGAAAGAAGGAGTCAGCGTCCAGAGCTGCACCGCGCGCACCGCCATCCACAGCGCCACACCCACGTCCTCGCGCCCTCTCCACGCAGGCCCCTCGAAGTCCGCCAGCAGCGCCAGACCGTCGGGCGCGCCAGACTCCACCCGCCAGCGCGGCGCGGGCGGAATTCGGAAGCGACGCTTCGTCTTCTGCAGCTGAATCGCCTTGTCTCCCAACGATGCGTCCTTCGGTGATGACACCTGTAGGCGCGGAACGAGCGTGCAAGATCGGATGCTCGCCTCCTACTGTGGGACAAAGCAGACAACGGCGCAAGAAGAACGAACGGACGAGATCCGACGGTCGCGCGAGCGGTTCTCACGTGCGTCGGACGAAGTCGGCTGGCGAGTGTTCTCCGAAGTCGGGAGAAGAGGGGGCGCTCTATGGCGGCTCGTGTATGGTGGTGTGCTGGCGGCTGAAGGTGGTAGTGTGCTGGTGGACCCCAACGGCCGCTCCACGCACTACGGCTACGACGCCGGCGGGAACGTCGTCTCCCGGACCGACCGCAACGCGAAGACGACGACCCTGGCCTACGACTCGCTCTCGCGGGTCACGTCGCGCACCGCGGACGGGGCGACCACCACGTTCGGGTACGACGGCGCGCTCCGCCGGTGGATCAGCGCCGCGAACGCGGAGAGCACCGACACGCTGCGCTTCGACGCCGCGGGGCGTCTGGAGCGGGCGGTCACCCGGATGGGCGGCCAGCGCTACGAGCTGAAATCCACCTACGCGGCGGACGGGCAGCGGACGCTGCTGGAGATGCTGGCGCCCTGGACGGACTCCGTGGGCTACCGCTACGACAGCATGGGCCGCATGACGTCGCTGAAGGCCCTCGGGGGCGGCGTGACCACGCTGACGTACGATGCGATCACGCGCAGGCTCTCCGGCACGAGCTTCCCCGGAGGGCTGCAGGAGACGTACGGCTACACGCCGCGGCAGCTCGTCGGCGGCATCCGATACGGTGTGGAGGCGGTCGACGACGCGCTGGGCCGCGTGTACGAGTACGACGCGCTGGACCGTATCCGCGCGGTCGCCAGCCCGCTGGAGGCGACGGGGAGCGCGTGGCTGGACGGGAAGCAGGCCACGGGGCACCGCTTCACCTTCGACGCACGCGGGCAGCTATCCAACGTGCAGGGCTACCGGTACGGCGTCGCTGAGAACTGCCCAACGGAAACCACGTGCGGCTACCAGCTCACCACCGAGCTCACCTCCTGGAGGGACCTGACCTACGACGCGGTCGGGAACCGCACGGACAGCGCGGCGACCCTCCAGGCCAGCAGCAACCGTTACGCGACCTTCGCCGGGTACACCCTGGGCTACGACAACGAGGGGAACCTCACGTCCAAGAGCGGCAACGGCGTAACGCAGAACCTCACGTGGAACGCGCTGGGGCAGCTCGCCTCGGTGACCACCAACGGGGTGACCGTCACGTACGGGTACAACGGATGGGGAACGCGCATTCGGCGCACGCAGGGGAGCGCCGTCACGCGCTCGCTGTACGACGGCGACGACCTCTTCGCCGAGGTGGACGGCTCCGGCAACCGGCTGCGGACCTACACCTACTGGCCTGGGATCGATGCGCCGCACAGCGTGCGGCAGTGGGCGAACGGCGCGGGCGGGGCCACCTACTACTACACGACCGACCTGAGCGGAAACGTGACGGGACTGGTCACGGGCACCGGGCAGGTGGTAAACCGATACGGATACGAGCCGTTCGGGTGGATGGACGCGGGGTACCCGCAGGAGGGCACGCCGAACCCGCTGCGCTTCATGGCGCGCGAGCAGGATTCAGCGAGCGGGCTGTAC
>JASLAX010000229.1 GCA_030146875.1 Longimicrobiaceae bacterium | reverse complement strand
GCGCCGGGGGGCCGCGGCCCCGCCGGGGGGCGGCGCGCGGGCGCCGCGCCCCCCGGGACCCCCGGCGGGGGGGGGCGGCCCGGGGGGGGCCCCCGCCCCTCTCTCGCTATCGACCGGCGGATCAGCGTCCCAGCGCGCCGCCCATCACCGCGGCGCCCAGGCCGAAGACCATGATGGGGATGATCATCACCAGCCACGCCACGATGGCCACGACCACCGCCTTGCCGGTGCTCACGTCCAGCGCCTGCCGGATCGCCACGATGCTGGTCACCAGCGTCCACAGCGCCACCACGATGGCGATGATGCCGCCGAGGACGGGGATGAAGCCCAGGAAGCGCAGGATGCCGGGCGACTGCGCGAAGCCCATCGTGCGGAGCACCTCGCCCCAGGTGGCGGTGCCGCCGAAGAGCTTGGTGCCCACCAGGTAGATCACCCCCGCGCCGAGCGCCCACCCGATCAGGGAGCCGATGATCGACCCGATCACGCCGCTGCCCTCGCCGCCGATCGCGCCGATGCCGGCGGCGATCGCGGCCAGCACCACCACGATCGCGGCCTGCCCGGTGGCGGACTCGTCCGCCTCTACCTCCTCGTACGTGGGCACGTCCAGCATCGCCGCGCCCATCATCCGCTCGGTGAAGGACTTCGCCATCTGCGTCTCCTTATGCGGGGTGGATCTCGGCGCGCCCGGGACCCGGGCGGCCGGGGGGTGGTTCGGAAGGGAACGGGTGCGGGGCACCCGCGGTGCGCTGCGGCGGATACGGTACGCCGGAAGGATAAGCGGCGAGCGCCCGTCCTGCCAGGGATTCGTTCGTGCCGCTCCCCGTTGCGCGGCGCGATAGATTGGAGGGGGACCGCCTGCCCCCCGCACCCGCGCCCTGCCTGATGTGCCTGATCCTGCTGGCCCACCGCGCCCACCCCCGCTGGAGGCTGGTGGTGGCCGCGAACCGCGACGAGGCCTACGCCCGCCCCACGGCCCCCGCGGGGTGGTGGAGCGACGCGCCGGAGGTGCTGGCCGGCCGCGACCTGCGCGCGGGCGGCACCTGGATGGGGATCACCCGCGCAGGCCGCTTCGCCGCCGTGACCAACGTGCGGGAGTGGCCCCTTCCCCCGGCCGCCCCGCTCTCGCGGGGGCACCTGGTCTCCGGATTCCTCCTCGGGCAGCAACGCGCGGAAGCCTACCTGGCCTCGCTCTCCCCTTCCGAGTACGCGGGATACAACCTGCTGGTTTCGGAGGCCGACGGGGAGCTGTGGTACGCCTCCAACCGCGGAGGGGAGGCGGCGCCGGTCGCGGACGGCATCCACGGGCTGAGCAACGCGCTGCTCGACACCCCCTGGCCCAAGGTCCGCCGCGGCACCGCCGGCCTCGCCGCCCTGCTCTCCCACCCCGCCGGCCCGGACGAGGACGCCCTCTTCCGCCTGCTGGCCGACGCCGATCCCGCGCCCGACCCGGATCTCCCCGACACGGGGATCGGGCAGGCGGGCGAGCGGGCGCTCTCCTCGCTCTTCATCGCCACGCCGGACTACGGGACGCGGGCGAGCACGGTGCTGCTGGTGGGATACGACGGCGAGGTGAGGCTGGTGGAGCGGACGGTGGTGCCCGGGGGAGCGGAGCGGCCGGAGGCGCGGTTCGAGTTCAGCGTGGGGTGACGGGCGGGAGAGGGGAACACGACGGCCGGAGTGCGCCAGCCCTCGCGGGGCCCTCACCCGGCGGGCTCGGTCTACGGAGGTGCGTCTCCTCCGCTTCCGTGAGAGCCCGCCACCCTCTCCCACGGGTGGGAGAGGGGACCAGGATGGTCTCGTCTTCGGCCGGGACGGCGCGCGATGCCGACGACGGGTGGGGCGTCTTCGGCCGGGGTGGACCCGCCCGAGGAGGCTCGCCGGCCCCGCGGAGGAGACCGGCGGGGCTGTTTCCGCCGGGCTCCGGAGCGGCCCGCACATGCTGCCGAATGGCCAGCCGACGACACCCTGATCCGACCGCTAGTACTCGTCGTCCTCGCCCAGCAGCATCTTCCGGTACGACTCGTAGCGGCTGGCGTCGATGTCCCCGGCGGCCACGGCCGCACGCACCGCGCACCCCGGCTCGTGGTCGTGGGTGCACGAGTTCGCGTAGCGGCAGGTGCCCAGGTACGGCTCCATCTCGGGGAACAGGTGGTCCAGCTCGTCGGGGTCCACGTTCCAGAGCCCCAGCTCCCGCAGCCCCGGCGTGTCCGCCACCCACCCGCCGCACTCCAGCGGGATGAGCTGGGCCGTGACCGTGGTGTGGCGCCCCTTGTTCACGGCCTCGCTGATGGCGGCCACGCGCAGCCCCAGCCCCGGCTGCACCGCGTTCAGCAGCGACGACTTCCCCACGCCGGACGGGCCGGCGAGGGCGGAGAGCCGGCCGCAGAGCACGTCGCGCACCTCGCTCACCCCCACCCCCGACTTGGCGGCCGCGTAGATGACCTCGTAGCCGGCGCGCTCGTACGGGGCAAAGGTGGCGCGGGCCTCGTCCATCCCCACCAGGTCCACCTTGTTGCACACGATCAGCGGCGCGATGCTGGACGAGGCGCAGATCACCAGGAAGCGGTCCAGCATGCGCAGGTGCGGCGCCGGCTTGGCCGCGGCGAAGACGATCAGCGCGCGGTCCACGTTGGCCACGATGGTCTTGGGCCGCGGCGCCTTTCCCGGCGCCTTGCGCGAGAGCACGGTGCGCCGCTCGTGGACCTTGCAGATGGCCCACACGCCGGAGGTGCCGGACTCCTCGCGCTCCACGTCCACCACGTCGCCCACCACCACCTTCTCGCCCGTGCGCTCCTCGCGCTTGAGCCGGCCGCGCAGGGTGGCCTCGACGATCCCGTCGGGGGTGGCGACCTCGTAGACGCCGCCCTGGCCGCGCATGACGGTGCCCGTCACGGGCGCCCCCGGTCCCGGGAAAGCGAGAGGCACCCCCCCGGACGGGGAGGTGCCTCGGTGCTCGTGGGGTGCCGCGGGCTCATGCGGCGGCGAACGAGGCGAGGGCGTCGCCCATCTCGCCCTCGCGCAGACGCTTGAGCGCCCGGTCGCGGAGCTGGCGGATCCGCTCGCGCGTGACCCCCAGGATGTCGCCGATCTCCTCCAGCGTGTGCTCGCGCCCGCCCTCGAGCCCGAAGTAGAGCTTGAGGACCTTGGCGTCGCGCGGCTGCAGGGTGTCGAGCGCGCGGTCGATCCGCTCGCTCAGGAGCCGCTCCTCGACCTCGTCCTCGGTCATGATCGCCTCGTCGGCGATGAAGCGGTCCATGAGCTGCGAGTCGTCGGAGTCGCCGATGGGTGCGTCCAGGCGGATCTCGGCGGCGTTCAGCGTCTGCAGGCTCTCCACGATCTCCGGGGAGAGGCCCGTGGCCTCCGACAGCTCCTGCGGCGACGGGTCGCGCCGCAGCTCCTGCTTCAGGCGCTCGCGCTCGCGGAAGATCTTGGCCAGGTCCGACGCGCGGTTCAGGGGCACGCGCACGGAACGCCCCTGGTTGGCCAGCGCGGACAGGATGGCCTGGCGGATCCACCACACGGCGTAGGAGATGAACTTCACCCCCTGGTCCGGGTCGAACTTCCGGGCGGCCGTGACGAGCCCCACGTTGCCCTCCTGGATCAGGTCCGAGAGGGAGACGCCGCGGTTCTGGTACTTCTTCGCGACCGAGATCACGAAGCGGAGGTTGGCCCGCACCAGCTCCTGGATGGCGACCTCGTCGCCGGCCTGCGCGCGGCGGCCGAGCTCCGACTCCTGGTCGCCCGCGAGGAGCGGGTGGGTGGAGACCTCCTTGAGGTATTGATCGAGGCTCGACTGATCTTCCGCCGCGGCGCCGAAGTCGGCGTCGAGCCCCGCACCCGAACGCTTCCGCCGCCGCGTCTTCTTCGCTGTCGTAGCCATAGCTCGCTTCATCACTTCCGAGGAACGGAACCGTCCACCGTGGACCCCCGCGACCGCCGGGGCGAACCGTACATGGCCTGCAAATCCTCTGCCGGGAAAAACAACCGCCCGGCGCGTCGGCGTCGGGCGGAGGAACGGAGCGCGTGACGCCGCGCCGCTACCTCCGCCGTGCCTCCTCCACGCCCGCCGACTCCCCGCCCCGCCGCGACGCACGCGGCCCAGCCCCGTACGGGCCGGCCGGCTGCTGGTGCGCGTCGTGAGGTGCGAAAGCCATTCTTGAGTCGGGAAAGGTTTTCCTGAACCCCCCGCCGGGTGCGGAAGGGCGGCGAATATAGTGCCAGGCGCCGGCGGCGTCAACAGCCCGGCGTCCGACCCGACACGTCACTCCGCCACGTGGTGTACCGTCCGCGGGCGCGGGGGTTCCCCCGGCCTCACCCCCGGTCGCGGCGGCGCGCCAGGCGGGCCTCCCGCCGCTGGCGCCCGGCCTGGAACCTCCGCTTCTCCACGTCGCTCTCCGGCAGCACGGGCGGAACCCGCACCGGGCGGCCGTTCTCGTCCAGCGCCACGAAGGTGCAGTAGCAGGTGTTGGTGTGCCGCTCGGCCCCGGTCACGGGGTTCTGGGCGCAGACGCGCACGCCCACCTCCATGCTGGTGGTCCCCGCGAAGTTCACCGACGCGTGCGCCACCACCAGCTCGCCGATGTAGATGGGCTGGTTGAACTCCACCTCGTCCATGCTCTTGGTGACCACGGGCCGCCCCGCGTGCTTCATGGCGCAGAAGGCGGCGGCCCGGTCGATGAAGCCCAGGATGACCCCGCCGAAGAGCGTGCCCGCCACGTTCTGCCCGTGCGGCTCCGCCAGGTCGGCGAAGGTGACCTGCGAGGCGCGTACGGGGCGCGGCTCCTCGGGGTCGGGCGGCGGGTGCTGCAGGTAGATCTCGACGGGACGGATCATTCGCTCGGCTCTCTCTCGACCGCGTGGGCGCGCGTCCGGGCGGGACGCGCGGGGCGCAATCTGCGGCGCCGGCCCCCCGCCCGAAAGGTGCGGGCGGCGTCCGCGGGCCGCATCCCCTCCCCCTCGCGGCGGAGACCGCGCCGTCCGCGCGGGGCACCGTCGGGCAACGTTCGCGCGCCCGCGTGTGTCTAACGGGGGATTCCCCTCTCTCCGTCCCGCGCGCGCGGTCGCGGCGCGCCTTCCCTTTCCCCGTCCCCGACCCTTCACCGCCACCTCATGAGACGATCCCTCGTGCTCCTGGCCGCCCTGGCCGCCGGGTGCTCCACCGCCAAGCCGGCGCCGGCGCCCGGCCCCGGCCCGCAGCAGCGTCCCGGCGCGGCCACCCCGCAGCG
>JASLAX010000220.1 GCA_030146875.1 Longimicrobiaceae bacterium | reverse complement strand
TACTCCCTTGGGTGGGTGGGGGTGGAGCGGGCACGTTCGCTGTGCCGTCGACCGGGGTTAAGGCAACGGGTGTACCAAACACACCCGCGAAATGCAAGTTGTTGCAGGAGTGATGTTTAGCTCCCGGTGCCCCCTGGGGGTGACCCCGTGCCGCAGCCCGATCCTGCACGGAACCGTGCAGGCTGCAAGATCCAGATCCGCTGCGGACCTGCATGCCACGATGGAATGCCACGTCCCAAACGGGCGGGATGAGCGGACCCTCGCCGGCGCGCGCGGGGTTGGCCGCCTCTCACGACCAGTGGCGCGAGCCACCGGCGCCCGTCCGGTGCTCCGGAGACAGACACTCGCTCGCCGTCGCCACCGGTGCCCTCCTCGCGCAAGGCGGAAGAGGCGACGCGCCGACCGTGTCGGCCGCCAGGAGCGCGGGCAGGAGGGCAGCCACGAGGTCCGCGGTGAAGCGAGACCTGTGCCCCCGCGCGAGGGCTACCCCCCAACGCACGAGAGCCGCCCCGGGGGGCGGCTCTCGTGCGTCCACCCCGAGGGGTGGGTCAGCAGGCGCCGGAGTCGTACATCCGGCCCGTGGCGTCCATGCTCTTGGCGTCGACCGCCGTGGCGTCGATCGGCGTGGCGACGGCGCAGAACCCGGTCGCGTGCGCCGCGATGCCGTAGGTGTAGTACTGGGCCCCGGATCCGACGGTCGCCCCGCCCTCCAGCACGCCCAGGTTCCCCGCGTAGTTGTCGTTCTTCTGCTTGTAGCGCTCCTGGAGCACCAGGATCTCCTTCAGCACCGGCCGCGCCTCGGCCTCCTTGGCGCTCTTCGAGACCTGGCCGAACTTGGGGATGGCGATCGCCGCCAGGATGCCGATGATTACGACCACGATCATCAGCTCGATCAGGGTGAAGCCGTCGCGTGATCGCATGGCTGGCACGTGGTCGCGAGGAAAGGAAAGGGGGGAGGGTCCGGTCCCGGAGGACCGGCCGGGCGGTTGTCCGCCCGGCCGGCGCACCCCGGTGCAGCCTGCCGGCTCGGCGACTTAGTAGCAGGCCTTCTGCTCGGCGGTCACGACGGTCGCGTCCTTGGGGGTCGCGACGGCGTTCGGGGCGACGAACGTGAAGTCGAAGTACTGCGCGCCGGCCTGCGTGGCGGCATCCCAGCCGACCGCGGACAGGGCGGCCAGGTTGCCGGCGTCGGCGTTGTTCTTGTCCTTGAAGGTCTGCGCGAGCACGCAGATCTGCTTGAGGACCGGCGCGGCCTCGGCCTGCTTGGCGCTCTTGGAGACGTTGCTGAACTTCGGGATCGCGATCGCGGCGAGGATGCCGATGATGACGACCACGATCATGAGCTCGATGAGCGTGAAGCCCTTGCGGTTGCGGAGGTTGCGCATTGGTGTGCTCCTGTGGGGTGCTTTGGGGGTGAGCCCGGCACGAACGTCGTGCGGACGGCGCCGGAAAAGGCAACGGGCGTACCATCCCGGGCGCCGGCGCACAAACCGTTGCCGCTGCTGGGTTTCGCTCTCGCCGCCGCCCCGTCCTGGCCCGTGGAGGGCGGGTGAGGTTGCACGGTCCGTTGCACTCTGCAAGGCGGCCGCGGCGGGCGGGCGGACCTTGCGTGGCCCGGCCCGCGCGGGGTATATGGTGGGCCGGTCCGGCGCCGGTGCCGGACCGGCCAGGCGCACTTCCCGATTCCCGAACGGAGCACCGCGTGACCGACGCCGCCGTCACCGACATCACCGTCATCGGCGGGGGGCCGACCGGTCTCTTCGCCGCCTTCTACGCGGGCCTGCGCGGGGTCTCCTGCCGCATCGTGGACGCGCTCCCGGAGCTGGGCGGGCAGCTCATGGCCCTCTACCCCGAGAAGTACATCTTCGACGTGGGCGGGCTGCCGCGCATTCTGGCGAAGGACCTGGCGAAGAACATGATCGAGCAGGGCACGCAGTTCGGCCCCCAGGTGGTGCTGGAGTCCGAGGTGCAGCGCCTGGAGCCCCAGGGCGACCACTGGCGCCTGGTGACCCGCCGCGGCGAGCTGCTCTCGAAGACGGTGGTCATCACCGCCGGGAAGGGGGCCCTGAACCCGCGCGTGCTGGAGTGCCCGGGATGGGACGAGCTGCACGCGCAGGAGGCCGGCGGCGTGCACACCCACGTCCGCCGGCCGGAGGACTTCCGCGACCGGCGCGTCCTGATCGTGGGCGGGGGCGACTCGGCGGTGGACTGGGTGCTGGGGCTGCGCGGGATCGCGCGCGAGATCACGCTGATCCACCGCCGCCCCGAGTTCCGCGCCCACAAGGCGAGCGTGCAGGAGATGTGGGCGGCCGCCGAGCGCGGCGAGGTCTCCGTCGTCACCCCCTACGAGGTGCGCGCCATCCACCCCGCCGGCGGGTGCGTGGGGCGGGCGACGATCTACAACAACGAGACGAACGAGGACCGCGACCTGGAGGTCGAGGCAGTGATCGCCCTCCTGGGCTTCAAGCCCGACCTGGGCCCCATCGGCACCTGGGGGCTGGACCTGGAGCGCAACACCATCAAGGTGTCGCAGCTGATGGAGACCAACCTGCCCGGCGTGTACGCCGCCGGCGACGTGGTGCACTACCCCGGCAAGCTGGAGCTGATCGCCACCGGCTACGGAGAGGCCGCCATCGCGGTGAACAACGCCGTGCACCGCATCAACCCCAAGGCGCGCGTGGCCCCAGGGCACTCCACCAACCTGAAGATCTTCAACCAGGACGAGTAGGCTCGTGGAGCTGCGCGGGCGGGCCGCCCTGGTCACCGGGGGCGCGGTGCGGGTGGGCCGCGCCATCTCCCTCGCGCTGGCGGGGGAGGGGATGCGCCTGGCCGTGCACTACCACGCCTCCTCCGACGCGGCGGACGCCCTCGTCCGGGAGATCGCCGCCGGCGGGGGCGAGGCCGTGGCGATCCCCGGCGACCTCTCCGCCCCCGGCGAGCCGCGGCGCGTGGCTCGGGCGGCGGAGGAGGCGCTGGGCGGGATCGACGTGCTGGTGAACAACGCCGCCGTCTTCCCCCCGGAGGGGATGGAGGAGACCGGCGAGGCGCTCTGGGACCGGACGATGGCGGTGAACCTGCGGGCGCCTTTCTTCCTGACGCAGGCGCTCGCGCCCGGGATGCGCGCGCGGGGCGGGGGCGTGGTCGTCAACCTCGCCGACCTGGCCGGCCTCCAGGCCTGGAGCGGATACGCGGCGCACGGCGTCTCCAAGGCGGGCCTGGTCCACCTGACGAAGGTGGCGGCGCGGGCGCTGGCGCCGGAGGTCCGCGTCGCCGCCATCGCCCCCGGGACGGTCCTTCCGCCGGAGGAGATGACGGACGAGGAGGTGCGCCGCCTGGCGGAGCGCTCGCCGCTGCGCCGCAACGGCTCGCCGGACGACGTGGTGGCCGCGCTGCTCTACCTGCTCCGCGCGGACTTCGTGACCGGCGAGGTGCTCGCGGTCGACGGCGGGCGCCTGCTGCGGAGCTGACCCCCGCCGGAACCTCCGTTCCCCGCCGCCGGTACACCCCTCCGTCCCCCGCGCGTCCTCCGCGCGCCCCGCGGCACCGCACCACGCTCCATGACCCAGCCCAGGAAGCGCCCCTCCCGCGGACGTCCCGCGCCCCGCCGCGGGCGCGGGCGCGCCGTGCTGCGCGCCGTCCTCTTCCTCCTGCTGGCCGGCGTCCTGGTGGGCGCGGGAGCGCTGGCGTGGCTCTGGCCGCGCTGCTCGGGAGGCGCCTGTCCTTCCGTCCTGGCGTTGCGCGAGCACCAGCCGCCCCAGGCGACCCGGGTGCTGGACCGGCGCGGGCGGCTGCTGGCGCACCTGGCGCCGGAGCGCCGCGTGGTGGTGCCGCTGCGCCGCATCCCGGCGCGCGTGTCGGGCGCCTTCCTGGCGGTGGAGGACAAGCGCTTCTACCGCCACCGCGGGGTGGACTACCGCCGCGTGGCCGGGGCCGCGTGGCGCGACCTGCGCACGCTGAGCTTCGACGAGGGGTTCAGCACGCTGACCATGCAGCTCGCCCGCAACGTCTTCCCGGACCACCTGTCCCGGGCCAAGACGCTGCGGCGCAAGCTCTGGGAGGTGGTGCTGGCGCGGAAGATCGAGCGCGCCTTCACCAAGGACGAGATCCTGGAGATGTACCTCAACCAGATCTACCTGGGCGAGGGGCTGCACGGGGTGGAGGCCGCGGCGGAGGGGTACTTCGGGCGCTCCGCGGAGGAGCTGACGCTGGCCCAGGCCGCCACGCTGGCCGCGCTGCCGAAGGCGCCGTCGTACTACTCGCCGCGCCGCAACCCGCTGGCCGCGGTCCGGCGCCGCAACCTGGTGCTGGAGCAGATGGTGCGCGCCGGGGTGGTGGAGCGTGCCCAGGCCGAGGAGGCGAAGGAGGAGCCGCTGGGGCTGGCGCCGCCGCCGGAGGCGTCGGGGACGGCGCCGTACTTCGTGGCCGCGGTGCGCCGCGAGCTGCGCGAGCGCTTCGGGCCCGAGGCGGAGACGCGGGGCCTGCGGGTGCACACCACGCTCGACCCCGAGCTGCAGGCCGCGGCGGAGCGGGAGCTGGTGAGGCAGGTGGAGGCGGTGGAGGCGGGGCGCTTCGGGCGCTTCCGCGGACCCTCGTGCGCGGGGGGGAAGGGGCGGGGGAAGGAGTGCCTGCAGGGGCTGGCCATCGCCATGGAGGCGCGGACGGGCGACGTGCTGGCGCTGGTGGGCGGGCGCGACTTCCGCCTCTCGCAGTTCGACCGCGCCACGCAGGCGCGCCGCCAGGCGGGCTCCGTCTTCAAGCCCTTCGTCTACGCCGCGGCCGTGGAGGCGGGGATCCCCGTCACCACGCGGCTCGCCGGGCCGGGCGCGGAGGCGCCGGCGGGCGTCTACCGCCCCCGCGACCACGTGGCGGACTCGCTGACCATCGACATGCGCGAGGGGCTGCGGCTCTCCTCCAACCTGGCCGCGGTGGCGCTGGGCGAGCGGGTGGGGGCGAACCCGGTGGTGGAGACGGCCAGGCGGATGGGGATCACCACGCCCATGCGCGCCTACCCGTCGCTCTTCCTGGGCGCGGCGGACGTGATCCCGCTGGACCTGGTGGCGTCGTACTCCGCCTTCGCCACGCAGGGAACGGCGGTGCGGCCCCGGCTGATCCGCAGGGTGGACGACGCGCAGGGGAACACCGTGTGGGAGGCGCAGACCTCCGGCCGGCGCGCCCTTCCCGCGGCGGCGGCGTTCGTCACCACCTCGCTGCTGCGCGACGTGGTGGACCGCGGCACGGGGAGCGGCGTGCGCGCCGCGCTGCCGTACGAGGTGCCGGTGGCGGGGAAGACGGGGACCACCAACGAGGCGGCCGACGTCTGGTTCGTGGGGGCCACCCCGGACCTGGTGGCGGGCGTGTGGCTGGGCTTCGACCGGCCGAAGCGGATCCTGGCGGGCGCATCGGGAGGCGAGCTGGCCGCGCCGGTGTGGGGCCGCATCGCCGCGGCGTACTACCGCCGGCACGCCCCGCCGTCTCCGTGGGCGCCCCCCGCGGGCGTGGTGCGCGTCCGCATCGACCGCATGACCGGGATGCCGGCGACGCCGCTCTGCCCGCCGGAGAACGTGGCGGAGGAGTGGTTCGTGGTGGGTACGGAGCCCACCGAGCCCTGCCCGGAGCACCCCGACGAGCCGGCGGACGACCCCGGCGGATGGCTGGAGCGCTGGCTGGGCCGCGGCCGCCAGGAGGAGCCCGCCCCGCCCGCGGGGGAGCCGCCGTCGGAGACGGAGCTCTAGGCCGGCCGTCGTATTCCGCGGACGCCCTCCGCCGTCGATCGGCGCCGGTCGACACGCGGAGGGCGACGTCCCCGGCCGGGCGGCAGGGTCCGTGCATGGGGGCGGGAGAGACAGTCAGGCCAGCCCCTCCGCTCCGGACGAATGCGCCTCCCTCCCCGCCACGCGCTCCTCCGCTACCTCGCCGCCGCCGCCGGGATCGCCGTGGGCGGCTGGTTCGGCTTCCTGAACCCGCCGCCCCCGCCCGTCCCGCGCCCCGTCGGCGTGATCGAGCGCCTGCTGACGCCGGCTCCGGTCCTGGTGCCGGACTCGGCGGTGCGGGAGGCGCTCGCGTACGTGCGCGGGCGGGTCTCGCGCGGCGTGTTCCCCGGGGCGGCGGTGGCGATCGGGAACCGCGGGCTGGTGCAGGTCGCGATCGGCTACGGCCAAACCCGCTGGGACTCCGCCGCGCCGCCGGTGAGCGCGGATTCCACGCTGTACGACGTGGCCTCGCTCACCAAGGCCGTCGCGACCACGGCGGCGGTGATGGCGCTGGTGGAGGACCGCAAGCTGACGCTGGACGACCCCGTGCGGGACCACCTGCCCGAGCTTCCCGCGCGGGACGGCGAGCCCATCACCATCCGCCATCTCCTCACCCACACCTCGGGCCTGCGCGCCGGCGCCGTGAAGGTGAAGGGCGAGACGCCCGACGCGGTGCGCCGCTTCCTCCTCTCCCTTCCCCGCATCGGCCCGCCGGGGGAGAACGTGCTGTACTCCGACCTGGGCTTCATCGTCCTGTGGATGGCCGCGGAGCGCGCCGCGGGCGAGCCGCTCCCGCGGTACCTGCGCCGGCGCGTCTGGCAGCCGCTGGGGATGACGTCCACCCGCATGGGCGTGCCCACCGGGTGCGAGCGCTGCGCCCCCACGCTCTACCTGAACGAGCGCGACGAGCCCTACACCGGCGGATCGTACGACGAGCTGGGGCGGCGGCTGAACGGGATCGCCGGGAACTCGGGCGCCTTCTCCACCGCGCGCGACCTGGCCCGCTTCGCGGCGATGATGGCGAACGAGGGCCGCCTGGGGGACGTCCGCGTCTTCCGCGTGCGCACGGTGCGCGCGTTCACGCGACCGCAGCCCGGGGCGGGGACGCGCGCGCTGGGGTGGGAGGTCTACTGCGGAGAGGGGATCGTGAACGACAACGCGACCTGCGACCGGGTCTGGGCGTACGGCCACACCGGCGTCACCGGCACCTCCCTCTGGGTGAACGCGGAGACGGGGACCTGGGTGGTCCTGCTCGCCAATCGCACCTACCTGCCGAAGATGGAGGTCGACATGCAGAAGGTGCGGCGCCGCCTGTTCGAGATCGTCTCGCCGAGGGAGCCGCAGGCGGAGTGAACGGACGGGGCGCGACGCGAAAGAGGGCGCGGCCATCGCGGGCTGCGCTCTCGTAACCGATGACATGCAACGTGAGGGTTGCGCATCGGGCGCGGCTCGGCTATGATGCGCAACGTAAACGTTGCACGACCGGCCGGACCGGTCGCGAACCTCACGCCGGAGGCACGAAGCCATGACCGTGGAAGCCCAGACGACCCAGGACGCGCCGAGCACCGACCGCATCGAGAAGAAGCTGGTGGTGCGCGCCGCGCGGTCTCGCGTGTGGCGCGCGATCTCGAACGCGGAGGAGTTCGGGACGTGGTTCCGGATGAGCCTGGACGGCGAGTTCGCCGAGGGCGCGAAGCTGAGCGGCAGGATCACCCATCCGGGCTACGAGCACGTCTGCCCGGTGGAGCTCGTGATCGACCGCATCGAGCCGGAGCGGTACTTCTCCTACCGCTGGCACCCGTACGCCATCGAGCACGGGGTGGACTACTCGGTGGAGCCCATGACGCTCGTGGAGTTCATCCTGGAGGAGGCGGAGGGCGGCACGGCGATCACCATCGTGGAGTCCGGCTTCGACGGGATCCCGCTCGCCCGCCGCGCCGAGGCGTTCCGCATGAACGACGGAGGGTGGGGCGGCCAGATCCAGAACCTGGCGCGGCATGTCGAGTAGGGGCAGCGCGGCGGCTCTCCAGGCGCCCGAGGCCGTCCCAGTCTTCGCGGCGCTGGGAGACGCGACGCGGCTCGGCCTGGTGGGCCGCCTGTCGGTGGAGGGGCCGCTCTCCATCACGCGCCTCAGCGAGGGCACGGGCGTGACGCGCCAGGCCGTCACGCGCCACCTGCACGCCCTGGGCGACGCCGGCCTGGTCCGCGACGCGCGGCGGGGCAGGGAGCGCGTCTTCGAGCTGGACCTGAAGCGCCTGGAGGTGGCCCGCCGCTACCTGGACCAGATCTCCGCCCAATGGGACGCCGCGGCCGAACGCCTCAGGGCGTTCGTCGAGGACGACCACGGTACGCCGTAGGACGCCGGGGAGGCAGGGGGAACCCGGTGCTCTCTCCGCGCCTCCTCACCTCCTCCGGGAGCCCCCGGGAGGAGAGCGGTCGAGGTCGAGGCCCGCCCCTCGCGCCCCCCCCGTCCTCCGCGCCTCCGCGCGAGGCCGTGCGGTCCGGCAGCAGAACGAGAGAGGGCGCGGCCCGCGACGGCCGCGCCCTCTCCGCCCATCCTTCCGTCCCACGGAGATCAGCCGTCGCCGCGCCCGATCGCCGTCTCGGCCGTCTCCAGGACCGGCGCCTCGGCCTCGGCCACCCCGTGGTGGGACATCCAGCGCTCCGCCTCCAGCGCGGCCATGCACCCCGTGCCCGCGGCGGTGATGGCCTGGCGGTAGTAGTCGTCCATCACGTCGCCCGCGGCGAAGACGCCCTCCACCGAGGTGGCGGTGCGCCAGGGCTGCGGCGTGCGCACGTAGCCGCCAGGGGTCAGGTCGAGCTGGCCCTTCAGGAACGCCGTGTTGGGCGTGTGGCCGATCGCCACGAAGAGCCCGCCCACGGAAAGGTCGCGCTCCGCGCCGGTGAGCATGTCCTTCAGGCGAACGCCGGTCACGAAGTCGTCGCCCAGCACGTCGGAGACGGCCGAGTTCCACTCCACCCGGATCCTGGGGTTCGCCAGCACGCGCTCCGCCATGATGGGTGAGGCGCGGAACGAGTCGCGGCGGTGCACGATCACCACCTGGCGGGCGAACTTGGTGAGATAGCTGGCCTCCTCCATCGCCGAGTCGCCGCCGCCCACCACCGCCACCACCTGGTCGCGGAAGGCGGGGAGCGCCCCGTCGCAGACGGCGCAGGCGGAGACGCCGCCGCCGCTCTGGGCCAGGCGCTCCTCGTTGGGCAGCCCCAGCCAGTTGGCCCGCGCCCCCGTGGCCACGATCACCGCCCTCGCGAACACCTCATCGCTCCAGCTCGGCTTGAGCCGGAAGGGGCGGCGGCTGAAGTCGACCTCGGCCACGTTCTCGGTCATCACCCGGGTGCCGAAGCGCACCGCCTGCTTCTTCATCCCCTCCATCAGGTCGATCCCGGTGATCCCGTCGGGAAAGCCGGGGAAGTTCTCGATCTCGGTCGTGTACATGAGCTGCCCGCCGGGGATCATCTCCCGCGAAGGCTCGCCCTCGATCACGAGCGGGTCCAGGTTGGCGCGCGCGGCGTACACGGCGGCGGTCCAGGCGGCGGGGCCGGAGCCGATGATGACGAGCTTCTCGATCGTGGAGTCGGACATCGCTGGGGGCGTCTCGGTGGTCGGCGTGGGCGTGCGCGGAATATAGGGGGAGGGGGAAGGGGGTGCCACGCCTGGACCAGTGGGTGAACGCGCCGGGGGCCGGGCCTCTCGCGAGACCCGGCCCCCGGTGCGCCGTGCACCGGCCGGCGTCAGCCGACCAGGACCTCGCCCGGCGCCTCGGCGTCGGCCACGTCGTCGCGGAACTGGCGCGCGTACAGCGAGGCGTAGATCCCGCCCGCGGCCAGCAGCTCGGCGTGCGTGCCCTCCTCCACGACGGCGCCCTTCTCCAGCACCAGCAGCCGGTTGGCGCGCCGCACGGTGGAGAGGCGGTGCGCGATGATGAACGTGGTGCGGCCGGAGAGCATGTGCCCGAGCGCGTCCTCGATCAGCGCCTCGCTCTCCGCGTCCAGCGACGAGGTGGCCTCGTCCAGGATCAGGATGGCCGGGTCCTTCAGCATGGCGCGGGCGAGCGCGATGCGCTGCCTCTGCCCGCCGGAGAGCTTCACCCCCCGCTCGCCGACGACGGTGTCGTACCCCTCGGGGAGGCGGTCGATGAACTCGGCCGCGTGCGCGCCGCGGGCGGCGGCGAGCATCTCGTCCTCGCCGGCCTCGGGGCGGCCGTAGAGGATGTTGTCGCGGATCGTGCCGCTGAAGAGCAGCGTCTCCTGCGGCACCAGGCCGATGGCGCCGCGGAGCTGGCGCAGCTTCACCTCGCGAAGGTCGATGCCGTCCACCGTGATGCTGCCCTGCTGCGGGTCCCAGAAGCGGGAGATCAGCGAGACCATCGTCGTCTTCCCCGAGCCCGACCGGCCCACGATGGCCACGGTCTCACCGGGCTGCACGCGCAGGTTGATGCCGCGCAGCGTCCACTCCGGCGGAAGCGGCAGGCCGTCCGGCCCCAGCGCGACCGGCCTGGGCCCGGCGCCGGGGACCATCCCCGGAGGCGCCGGCACCATCCCGGCGGGCACCGCGCCCGCGGGCATCCCCGGCGGCGGCCCCGGACGCGCGCCCGGCGGCAGCCCCGGCAGGGTGTGCTTGGGAAGCTCCAGCGCCGGCTCGTAGCGGAACCACACGTCCTCGAACACCACCTCGCCGCGCACCGGCTCCGGGAGCGGCTTGGGGTTCTCTGCGTCGCGCAGCTTGGGCTTGGCGCCCAGCAGCTCGAAGACGCGCCCGGCGGCGCCGGTGGCCTCCATGTACGCGCTCCACAGCCCGCCCAGCGAGCCGACGGAGGTGGCGACCATCCCCGAGTAGAGCAGGAAGGTCACCAGCGTGCCGGCGGTCAGCTCCCCGGCCAGCACCATCCGGCCGCCCAGCCACAGCACCACCACCGACGCGCCCAGCGTGGCGAAGCCGATGGCGCTGAAGAACAGGGCGCGGGTCACGGCGCGCTTGATGGCGACCTCCACCGCGCTCTGCATGCGCGTGGCGTAGCGCCGGTGCTCGTGCGGCTCGCCGGTGAAGCTCTGCACCACGCGGATCTGCGTGAACGACTCCTCGGCGATGGCGGTGGCGTCGGCGACCTGGTCCATCACGCCGAGCGAGGCCTTGTTCAGGCGCTTCCCGAAGAAGAGCGCCGTGCCCACCACGAACGGCACCACCGCCAGCGTGACCAGCGAGAGCTTGGCGTGCGTCAGGAAGAGCAGGACCACCGCGCCGATCAGCATCAGCAGCTGCTTGAACAGCTCCGACACGTAGGTCGAGAGCACCCCCTGCAGCATCCCCACGTCGGCGCTCAGGCGCGAGGTGAGCTCGCCGGTGCGGCGGTCGGCGAAGAACGCCGGCGGCAGCTTGAGCAGGTGCCCGAACAGGTCCAGCCGCAGACGCGCGACCACCTTCTCGCCCGTGGAGCCGAGCAGGTAGGTCTGCGTGAAGGTCATCACGGCCTGCACCACGAACAGCACCGTCATCCCCAGCGCCATCTTGTTGAGCATGTCCCCGTTGCTCTCCACGAACGCGGAGTCCAGGAGCTTGCCCACCACGGTCGGGAAGACCAGCGAGATGGCGCTGCTGCCCAGGAGCATCAGCGTCGCCGCGAACAGCGTGGCGCTGTGCGGCTCCAGGCGCGGGAGAAGATTCTTCAGGGGACCGCCCGTCAGCAGCTCCTTGGGGGAGAGCCTGGGGGGCGGCATCGTTCCGGGCATCCCCGGTCGGGGAGGCGGCGGTCGGTCCATGCGCTGCTCTGGGATGGGGGAAACACGGTGCGGTTGGGCCCCTCGGGGTGAGGCGGCGCGGAAATATAACCAAGAACCCCCGATTCACAAATCCCGGCGGATTCGGTTTCCCGCGGAAGGCGGTGGCGGGAGAGGGAAGGAAGCTGGATTTCCGCGCTTCTCCGCGCCCTGCCGCGACCGGCGTGCCCGGAGCCGGCCGTGGTTTCCGCGGCGTCGCTACCCCGCGTCGTCAACGGATCGCGTCGGCGCGCGCTCCCGCAGTCCGGCGGAATTCGCGTCAGTCCGGCCGCGGCCCGTCCGCGACCGGCACCTCCACCCGCACCGTGGTGCCGGCGCCCGGCTCGCTCTGCACCTCCACCCGTCCCCCCAGGTAGGCCGCGCGCTCGTGCATGCCGAACAGCCCCAGGCCGGCGCGGTCCGCCAGCACGCGCGCCGGGGAGAAGCCGTGGCCGTCGTCGCGGACGGTGGTGGCCAGGCACCCCGGCTCGCGGGCGATGCGCACCCAGGCGCCCCGCGCGCCGGCGTGGCGGACCACGTTGGAGAGCGCCTCCTGCACGATGCGGTAGACGGCCAGCTCCTCCTGCGGGGAGAGGAGGCCGTCCACGTCGTCGGCCTCCACCTGCACCTGCACGCCCGTGCTCTCCTGCAGCGCGCGGACGTGCGACTCGATGGCGGGGACCAGCCCCAGCTCGTCCAGCGCCGGGGGCCGCAGCCCGCGCGCGAAGCGGCGCACGCCCTCCAGCGCCTCGCCGATCTCGCGCCGCATCTCCTCGAGCAGCGCCGCCACGGCGTCCGCGTCGCCCGCGCGGGAGACCAGGCGGATGCGGATCAGCAGCGCCGCGAGCATCTGCGCGGTCTCGTCGTGCAGCTCGCGGGCGATGCGCTTCCGCTCCTCCTCGGCCGCGCTCAGCGCCCGCGCGGCCACCTCGCGCAGGTGGTGGCGGTAGTCGGCGGCGCTGTCGAGCATGGCGTTGAAGGTCCGCGACAGCCGGTCCAGCTCGCGGTCGGCGAGCGGGGAGAGAGGCACGCGGGCGTCCACGTCCCCCGCCTGCACGCGCCCGGCGGTGCGCTCCAGGAGCTGCAGGGGGGAGAGGGCCAGGTGCAGGATCAGCGCGTTGACGGCCACGCTCAGCAGCACGCCGCCCAGGGCCAGGAAGCCGACCAGCTCCACGGCCGAGGAGCCCGGCTCGGCCCGCACGTGCGCCGCGGTGACCAGGGAGCCCACGATGGCGCCCGCGATCACGATGGCCGCGTTGGCGATCAGGATCTTCCAGAAGAGGGGCACGCGGAGCAGGGCGCGCACGATCCCGCCCGGGCCACGCGGACCGCGGGCGGCGGGCGGCACCAGGCGCGGCTCCGGGGCGACGGGCACGTACGGCGCCGCCCCCCCCTCCTCCCCCCCGCCCGGAGCTGCTCGCTCGCTGCCCTGCATCGCTCCTCTGCGCGGGTCGTCGTGAGGCGTGGTGGGTGGAAGCTGGAGCGCCGCCCGAACGGGTCGCGGCGCGCCGTCCGGCGTCAGGCGGTGCGGACGACCGGGTGCGGGGCGAGGCCGCGGAGGAGGGCGACGATCCCCTCCAGGTGCTCGCGGTCGGTCTCGTCGAAGGCCGCGGGGATGGTGCTGTCGACGTCCAGCACGGCGATCAGCTCCCCCGCGGCGTCGAGCACCGGCACCACGATCTCGGACGCGGAGGCGGAGTCGCAGGCGATGTGCCCGGGGAAGGCGTGCACGTCCTCCACCACCTGCGTGCGCCGCTCGCGGGCGGCGGCGCCGCACACGCCGCGCTCGAACGAGATGCGCAGGCACCCCATCGTGCCCTGGTACGGCCCCACCCGCAGCTCCGCGGGCCCCACGCGCCGGTAGAAGCCGGTCCAGAAGTAGTACGGGAAGGCGTGGTGGAGCAGGCAGGCGACGGTCGTCATCCCCGCCAGCAGGTCGTCCTCTCCCGCCAGGCACGCCTCGATCATCGCGCGCACCTCCGCGTACCGGGCCGCCTTGGCCGCCGCGTCCATCCGCAGCTCGCCCGTCTTCTCCGCCACCAGCGTCTGCTCCGCCATGCCTGCCCGTCCTTCCGTCGTGGTTCTCTGCGGGGTCCCCTGCCGACGTCCGGCGTCGTCCGCGGAGGTCCTCACGTGGCCGCCGCCATCAGCCCGCGAATGGATTCGCGGCTGGGACCACGAGGAAAGTCCGCTCCGCGGACTCGGCATCCGCCGGGGCCGATCCTCCGTCCAATGCGAGGCCATCCGCGGACGAAGCCGGATTCCCGCCGCCGACCGTCACCCCTCTCCCCTTGTGGGGGAGGGGCCGGGGGAGGGGGGTGCCGCCGGCCCCTCCCGAGGTCCGCCGAGCCGGGCGAGATCCGCCGTACTCCCTGTAGGATCCACCCCGTCACGGGCGGTTGAAACCGCTGCAACGACCACACGAAGCCCGCCTTCGCGGGCTGTCGTGCCGAACCTGGGGCCGATCCTCCATCCGACGCGACGGGTGCCGCGGAACCGCGCCGAACCGCGCCTGTGGAGTCCCGGAGGGACGATTGCCGTTCCCAGCCGGGGGTCTTACGCCCCGGACCGCGACGCCGCCATTCCGCCCGCCCGGGCTACGCCGCCGGCTGCGGAGCCACCCTCGCGCCCTCCCGCTCCACCCCGCCGGCGGTCGCCGGGGCGGCGGAGAGGGCCGCGGCGGCGGTGAGGATCAGGGCGATCCAGACGGCGTCGGCCAGCAGGAGGTGGACGAGCTGCATCCAGACGGGCGCCAGGAGCGCGACGTTGACCAGCCCCACCGCAACCTGGGTCACGAAGAGGGCCGTCAGGGTCTTCGCCAGGCGCTCCGTGCGCGCGTCGGGGCGCAGGCGGCGGACGGCCCAGCCGGCGGCGACCACGTAGATGCCGGTCAGCACGGCCAGGGTGGGGTGCAGCAGCCGCAGGCGGACCAGGAAGTGCGCCCCGGGGGAGACGTCCTGCCTCAGCCCCTCGGCGAGCGACTTCGCCGGGAAGAGGGTGTCTCCCAGCGCCGTGGCGGCCCCGCTGACGCCGACCAGGATCGTCAGGCCGACCGCCGCGCCCAGGAGCCAGCCCGCGGCGCCCTGCCCGCGCAGGCGGGGACGCGCGCCGCCGTCGGCGTACCAGACCACCATCGTCAGCGCCGCCAGCAGGAAGAAGGTGTTCACCAGGTGCGCCGCCATGGCGAAGGCGCGGAACGCCGACTGGTTCTGCGCCACCAGCTCCAGCTTCACCAGGCCCGCGCCCAGCGCCCCCTCCGTGAGGATCAGCACCAGCGAGGCGACCGAGGCGCCCCGCGCGGGGTGCCCCTTCGCGTAGGCGCGGAACGCCCACGCGACCATGGCGATGACCAGGAGCCCCGCCGCGGCGCTGGTGAGGCGGTGGGTGTACTCGACCATCATCTCGGCCGACGCCATGCGCGGCACCACCTGCCCGTCGCAGCGCGGCCAGTGGTCGCCGCAGCCGGCGCCGGAGCCGGTGGCGCGCACGTAGGCGCCCCACAGCACCACCAGGAGCATGTATCCCAGGACCCCGCGGGCGAACGCGGGGAAGCGGGTGGCGGCGGGGGGTGCTGGCGGCATGGGCGGTGGCTGGGGAGCGGGTTCGCGGCGGCTGGAGGATACCGGAGAGCCGCTCGGAGCGCAAGCGCATGGCGGACAGCGGCTTCGGAGGGGAGGACGGGGTGTGGGGCGATTCCCCACGCCGCGGTCGGGAAGACCCGCACGCCGCCGCGGGCGGGGTGGCGTGGGGCGCAAGCCGGTGTATATTCACGGGCTTCCGCCGGGGCCGCACCCGGCCGCATCACCCGCGCGCGTGCAGCAGATGCCCGACCGACCCGCCATCCTAGGCCCCGACGCCGGCCTCGGCCTCGCCGCCGCGGAGGGCGCGCCCGACCTTCGCATGACCACCGGCACGCAGCGCGCGGGGATCGCCGCCGCGCGCTCCGGCGGCGCGGGGGGGATCGGCCAGCGCCTGCGCGACTACGTCACGCTCACCAAGCCGCGCATCATCTCGCTGCTCCTGGTCACCACGGCCGCGCCGATGGTGATCGCGACGCGCGGGTGGCCGAACGGGTGGACGCTGCTCTGGACGATGGTGGGCGGCTACCTGATGGCGGGGGGCGCCAACGCGATCAACATGTACCTGGATCGCGACATCGACGCGCACATGCCGCGCACCTCGCTGCGCCCCATCCCCAGCGGGCGCATGTCGCCGCTGCACGTGCTGACCTTCGGCCTGGTCCTGGGCACCGCGTCGTTCGCCCTGCTGGCGGCGCTGGTGAACCCGCTCAGCGCCATCCTCTCGCTGGCCGGGCTGCTCTACTACGTCTTCGTCTACACCCGTTGGCTCAAGCGCACGTCCCCGCAGAACATCGTGATCGGCGGCGCGGCCGGGGCGTTCCCGCCGCTCGTGGGGTGGGCCGCCGCGACGGGCGAGATCGGGCTGACGGCCATCTGCCTGTTCCTGGTCGTCTTCTTCTGGACCCCGCCGCACTTCTGGGCGCTGGCCCTGGTGAAGCAGAAGGACTACGGCCGCGTGGGCGTGCCCATGGCGCCCAACGTGTGGGGCGAGCGCGAGACCATGCGGCAGATGCTGCTGCACACCTTCGTCCTGCTCGCCGTCACGCTGCTCCCCGTGACCTACGGCGGGCTGGGGCTGGTGTACGGCTTCGGCGCGGCGGTCCTGGGCGCCTGGCTGCTCCGCGACGTGATCCGGCTGATGCGGGCGAAGGAGCTGACGAAGCCCGCGTGGACCCTCTACCGCAACTCGCTGCTCTACCTGGCGCTCCTGTTCACCCTGATGGCCGTGGACGGCTTCGTGCCCGCCGGGCGCGTAGCGGACCGCTCCGAGCCCGTGCTGCTGCGCGGGCCCGACGCCGCGCTCCCGGGCACCCGGTGAACGCGGACGACACCCTCGCCTTCCACGCCGCCCCGGCGGAGGGCGACGAGGGCTTCGTCCTCCTCCTCCGAAGGACGGAGCAGAAGGGGCAGGTCTCCGTGCGGCGCTGGTCCGCCGGCGCGTACCTGGAGCCGGGCGAGGACGAGATCGTCCCCGCGGCCGACCTGGCGGAGCGCGTCGCCGGGTGGGAGCGCGCGCGGTGGCGCTTCAGCGAGACGGTTCCCCGCATCCTGGGCTGGCTCCGCGACGTCTGAGCCCCGCACTCCCGCGCCCTCCCCGGGCGCGGCCCCCCTCCTCCCCGGTCCCCCCGTGCCCCCATCCCCCCGCCGCTCCGACGCATCGTGGGAGTCCGCGGCCGACGAGCACCGCGTCGCCCTCGCCGAGTACCTGCACGCGGCGGAGCGCGTCGACGCGGCGGCGTGGTCGCGCCCCCTGGCCGACGGCGAGTGGACGCCCGCGCAGGTCACCGACCACCTGGCGCGGGCGTACGAGGTCCTGCTGGGCGAGTTGCGCGGAGAGGGCGGGATGCGCGTCGTCGTGACCCCGTGGCGCCAGCGGCTGCTCCGCACCTTCCTGCTCCCCCACATCCTCTTCCACCGCTCCTTCCCCATCCGCGCCCCGGCCCCGCGCGAGGTGCGCCCGGCGGAGGAGCCGGCCGAGGGGCGCGACGCGCTGCTGGCGCGGCTGCGCGACCGGGCGGAGCGATTCGAGGCGGAGCTGGGCGCCGCGCGCCGCCGCGGCGGCGGCGAGCTGACGCACGCCTACTTCGGCACCGTGCCGCCGGTGAAGGCGCTCCGCTTCTGCGGGGTGCACCTGGAGCACCACGCGCGGCAGCTCAAGGGCGGGCGGAGGTCAGCCGCGGCGCCGTCCGCGGCCGCGGCGGACCGGAGCGGGGGCCGGCGGTAACGCACGCGGGGCCGGCGCGCGGAGCGACGGCGGCGGCTGCTCGAGCGCGACGGGAAAGAGGACGGGGACGGGCGCGAGGGGAGACGAGGTCCATTCCAGGGAGCGGACGCGGAACGCCGCGACCTCCAGCGGGGTGGGCCTCTCGTCGTCCGGACGCCCCGTGGCCAGGGTGACGTGCGGAACGCGGGGAAGGAGGCGCATCACCGCCAGCTCCGCCGGGCTCAGCCACTCCTGCCCCACGTAGAAGACGTGGCCGGGGTCGTTGGAGTCGGCCCCGTACGACTCCAGGCCCACCTCCGCGGCCAGCGCGTGGAAGCGGGGCAGGTGGCGGGGCGACACGTCGTAGTCCGCGGCGCGCGACGCGGGGCGGCCCAGGCGGTCCACCCGGCAGTGCCAGCTCGTGAGCGTGGTGGTGGCGAAAGGTCCGGGGCGGGAGCGGCCCTGCTGGAAGATCCACGCCTGCCGCTGCGGCGAGCGCCAGGTCTCGCGGCGGCGCACGGGGATGCCGGCGCGGCGCAGCAGCCCCTCGAAGCGCAGGAGCTTGGAGGCCGCCACGGGGTCCATCAGCTCGATGGCGCGGTGCACGGTGCGCACGTCGGCGCCGTGGATGGCGCGCAGCATCCGCCATTCCCACGCCTCGTGGCTCTCGCCCGGCGCGGGGGCGGGAAGGCCGGGGATCCCCACCACGTGCGTGCCCGGCAGCGCGGTCACGGGCTGGTAGACGGGCACGTCCATGTACGACAGCAGCCCGAACCGTCCGGGGCCCGACGCGCCGAACAGGCAGCGCAGCTCCCACGCGCGCGGGTTGCGGCGCATCGTCTCCATGGGCCCCAGCCCGCACCTCCCCGCCCGCTCGGCGCGCACCGGGTCGCCCCCCGGCCGCGGCGCCTGCGCCCGCGCCCCGCCCGCGGCCAGCGCCACCAGCACCGCCGCCATCGCCATCCGGCCCGCCAACCGCGTCGCTCTCATCTCGCTCCGTTCCCGGTCCGTTCCCTCGCCGTCCGCGGGGAGGAGAACCCCGCCCGTGGCCGAAGGATCCCGCGCCGCCTCCGTACCCAGAACCGCGGGCCTCACGCGGAGGCGCGGAGAACGCGGAGAGCGGAGGGCCGGATCCCCCGGCCCATCCGCCCCCTCACGTGGGCACCCGTACGGCGATCCGCCGAGGGACTTCTCGCGCTTCAGGGCACGAAGAAGGAAGGGAGTACACGGAGCTCACGAAGTCCACGGTGGACCCCTCTCGTCTCCTCCGTGAACTCCGTGTATCTCTCCCGTCGGAGGCCCTTCCACGGAAAGGTGGAAGGGACGAGCGGAGAGCCCGCCCCCGCACCTCCGCGCCCTCCGCGACTCCGCGTGAGACCCCTCGGAAGCAGCGGAATCAGAGCAGCCCCTGGACGAACCCGCCGTCCACCTGGATGGTGGCCCCGGTGAGATAGCCCGCCCGCTCCGAGACGAGGAACGCGACGAGGGCGGCCAGCTCCTCTGGCTCGCCCATGCGCTGCATGGGGATGCGGGAGCCGATCTCGGCCAGCACCTCGTCGGTGTCGCGCCCCTCCGCCTCCGCGCGCTCCGTGGCCAGGTCCTCCACGCGGCCGGTGCGCATGAAGCCGGGCGCCACGACGTTGCAGGTCACGCCGTGCGGCGCCAGCTCGGTGGCGATCGTCTTCACGAAGCCCACGACCCCGGCGCGCGCCGTGTTGGAGAGGATCAGGCCCGCCAGGGGCTGCTTGGCCGAGACGGAGGTGAGGGCCACGAAGCGCCCCCAGCGGCGCGAGACCATCCCCGGCGTGACCTCCTGCGCCAGGCGGACGGTGCTCATCAGGTTCAGCTCCAGCGCCCGCTGGAACTGCTCGGCGGACGTCTTCTCGTAGCGCGTTCCGGGAGGCCCGCCCGCGTTGGCGACGGCGATGTCCACCGCGCCCCAGCGCTCCAGCGTGCCCGCCACCAGCGCCTCGATCTCCTCCGGGCGGGTGACGTCCGCGCGGATGCCGATCACCTGCCCGCCGGTCTCGCGCCGCATCTCCTCGACCGCGTGACGCAGCCGTCCCTCGTCGCGCGCGGCGATCACGACCCGGGCCCGCTCGCGGCAGAGCTCGCGGGCGATGGCCTTCCCCAGGCCCATGCTGCCGCCGGTGACGATCGCCACCCGGTCCTTGATCCCCAGGTCCATACGCTTCCGGTTCGGGTGAGAGGCCGCGCCCCCGTCCCGGGCGCGCGGCGCACAAGCTAACGCCCCCGCCGCCCTCCGGCACGCCCGGAGGGCGGCGGAGGACGGCGGGGGCGGAGCGCGGGCGCGGCCTCGGACGGGGGCGGCGGAGACCCGACACCCCCGCGCGGGCTCAGTACGTGCCGTCGGAGGGGCAGACGGGCGTGTACGTGCAGTCGCGCCAGTGGGTGTCGTCCACCCGCGCGGCCGCGTACAGCGGGGCCATGCCGAGCGTGGCGTCGATGGGGCCGGTGGGGGCGGCGGTCTCGAACGTGGCGACGTCCAGCGTCTCGACGTCCAGGCGGTGCTTGCTCACGGGGATCTCCGGTTGGCAGGGGGAGGTGCGGGGCGCCGCCCGGCGGATGACGGTTGCGGCGCGAAACGGGTGCCCCGCACGATACCCATGCGCGGGCGGAACGCGCAACGGCCCCTCGCGCGCGAGTTGCGCCGCTCCAACCCGTGCCGCATGTTTCGGGGAGCGGGCCGGCGCCGGAACGGGCGGCCTCTCCACTCCACGTCCGGAGGCGCGGTGGCGCGGCCCAGGGCTCCGAAGGTCTCCTTCCAGCCGACCCCCAACCCGCACGCGGGGAAGTTCACCGTGGACCGGGTGCTGGTGGAGGGGCGCCGCGGGCGCACCTTTGACTCGGCCGCCGCCGCCGCGGGCGAGCCCCTGGCCGAGCGCCTGCTGGCGGAGCCGGGCGTGGCGAGCGTCTTCCTGGTCGCCGACTTCGTGACCGTCACCAAGGCGCCGGACGCCGACTGGGCCGAGCTGGCCCCCCGCGTCCGCGACGCCCTGCGCGACGCGCTCCGCTCCACCCCCCTGCCCACCCACCCCGACCGATGACCGCGCCGACCCTTCCCGAGGCCGACCTGGACCTGGCCGTCGCCCCGCTGCCCTCCGACGCGCTGCTCCGGCGCCGCGAGCGCTTCCTGGAGGCCATCGGCGGCGGGGTGGCGATCATCCCCGCCGCGCCCGAGCTGCGCAAGTCGCGCGACACGGACGTGCGCTTCCGGCAGGACAGCGACCTGCACTACCTGACCGGGTGGACGGAGGCGGAGGCGGTGGCCGTCCTCTCCCCGCACGGCGACGCGCGGCTGACGCTCTTCGTGCGCCCGCGCGACCCCGAGCGCGAGGTGTGGAACGGCTTCCGGTACGGGGTGGAGGGGGCGACGGAGCGCTTCGCGGCCGACGCGGCGTATCCCATCGAGGAGCTGGGCGCGCACCTGAAGGCGCTGCTGGAGCCGGCGGACGCGATCTGGTACGCGCTGGGCGGAGACGCGGACCTGGACCGGCGGGTGGTGGACCTGCTGCGCGGCTTCCGCGGCTCGCGGCCGCGCTCCGGCAAGGGCCCGGCGGACGTGCGCGACCCCGGCGGCGTGCTGGACCGCATGCGGCGCGTGAAGGAGCCGGCGGAGATCGAGCGCATGCGCGCCTCCTGCCGCCTGGCCGCGGCCGGCCACCGGGCGGCGATGCGGGCCACGCGCCCCGGGGCGGGGGAGTGGGAGCTGGAGGCGGAGCTGGAGCGCGTCTTCCGCTCGGCGGGGGCGTGGGGGCCGTCGTACCCCTCCATCGTCGGCTCCGGGGCGAACGCCACCGTGCTGCACTACGTGACCAACGACCGGCGCATGGTGGACGGCGACCTGGTGCTGGTGGACGCCGGGGCGGAGCTGGGGATGTACTGCTCAGACATCACCCGCACCTGGCCGGTCTCGGGACGCTTCTCCCCCCTGCAGCGCGAGGTGTACGACGTGGTCCTGGCGGCGGAGGAGGCGGCGATCGCGCAGGTCCGCCCCGGCGCGCGGATCTCCGCGATCCACGACGCGGCGGTGCGGGTGCTGGCGGAGGGGATGGTGAGCCTGGGCCTGCTGAGCGGCGAGGTGGACGAGCTGATCGGGTCGGGGGCGTACAAGAAGTACTACATGCACCAGACGTCGCACTGGCTGGGCCTGGACGTGCACGACGCCGGCGACTACCGCGACCGTGGCGGGGAGTGGGTGACGCTGGAGCCGGGGATGATCCTGACGATCGAGCCCGGCCTCTACGTGGCCGCGGGGGACGAGGACGCGCCCGAGGCGCTGCGCGGGATCGGCGTGCGCATCGAGGACGACGTGCTGGTGACGGAGGACGGGCACGAGGTCATGACCCGCGACGTTCCCGTCGATCCCGCGCAGGTCGAGGCGCTGGTCGGCGGCGGCTGACCGCGCTCCACCCCAGCCAGGGCTCGCCCGGGGAGGCGCCATGTTCCGCGGCAAGGCGGTGGAGAAGGCCATCGGCGTCAGGCCGGGCTTCCGCATGCGGGGCCGCGAGGTGTCGCGGCTGGAGGGGCTGAGCGACGCCGTCTTCGGCTTCGCCATCACCCTGCTCGTGGTCTCGCTGGAGGTGCCGCGGACCTTCACGCAGCTCCTGGAGGTGATGCGCGGCTTTCCCGCCTTCGCCGCGGCGTTCGCCATCCTCTTCCTGATCTGGTTCCACCAGTACCGCTTCTTCCGCCACTTCGGCCTGCAGGACCTTCCCACCATCTGGTTGAACGCCGTCCTGCTGTTCGTCGTCCTCTTCTTCGTCTATCCGCTCAAGTTCGTCTTCAATTTCGTCTTCGGCGTGCTGGTGATGGGCGGCGACTTCCGGGTCCGGCTGCCGGACGGCACGGTGGCGGACGTGGTGGGCCGCGACCAGGCGGTGCAGATGATGGTGGTCTACGGCCTGGGCTACGTGGCCATCTTCGCCCTCTTCGCCCTTCTCTACCTGCACGCCCACCGTAAGCGGGCGGAGCTGGATCTCACGCCGTGGGAGGAGCACGAGACGCTGGGGAACGTGCGCGAGAACCTGCTGAACGTGGGCATCGGCCTGCTCTCCATCGGCATCGCGACGCGCGGCCCGCAGTGGGCGGGGGTCGCCGGTGTCGCCTACGGGCTGACGGGGCCCGTGCTGTGGTGGAACGGCCGCAGGTGGGGGAAGCGGTGGAAGGCGCTGGAGGCGCGGACGCTCCCCGCCGGGTGACGTCGCGACCTCGTCCTCGACAGGCGGTAGGGCGACGGGAGGAGGTCGAGGACGTCGGCCGGAGCCGCTCGCTGCCGGCGACTGAATCGCCACGACTTGGCGAGGCCGCGGGTTCTGTGCCCATCTTGCCACCTGCGCTTCCGCGCCGAAGTTCCGCCCCACCGCAGCAGAAAACTGCCACCACCGCCCGAGACGCCGGTTACGCTCCTCGAAGCCGGGTGCCGAGCGCGCAGACGGGCCGAAGCGCCCCGAGCAGCGCTGCTCGGGGGCATGCTCGGGCGGAGTCAGGAAGTGACCAAGCGCAGAGGAGACACCGGATCGGCTGCTAGATAGCCGATACGTTTCAAGCCGCCTGCGACTACGGCTATCTTCCTGAAGATGCTAAACCTAGGCTCAAATCCCCCCGTCTGGCGTTCCGTGATAGCGTTTACAGCCGACAGAAAAGGATTGCGCCCGCGCGGAACCGGCGGCATTATCTTCGATGCCGGTCAACCGGGTGAATTTTCCCCACCGGCACGGGTTTATCTTTCAGACCTTTTATCCTCACCATCTTCATGAAACGGCTGCACGCTCTCCTCCTGCCATTTCTAGGGATCGTTGTATTCGCCTCCTGCCTCGACCTGAGTACCGCCCCGCTCTCCCCCTCCCGCACACCACCCAGCCGAAGCGCCAGCCCGCTCCCCCCAGGCCTGCCTCGCTATCCCTGCTTCACGAGCGAGCTGACCACCGGCGGCGACTACCCGTACCAGTATCGCCGAACCGAGGTTGCCTTCCCGAGGGGCGCAGTTCCTGCCTCGGGGGCGACACGCACGTTCCGCTATCGCGTTATCGATGATGCGGGCGCGATCGTCTTCCTCGCCAACTGCAGGATCCCGGCTTCGCAGCTCGCACTCGAGTTCCTCGTGCGCCGAATGAACATCCCTGAGGAGGCGATCAGGCTCGACGCGCCTGAGGGACCGTCGACCAGGGATTGTGTGGGAGAGGAGTATGATTCCGAGACCACAACTTGCCAGGTAGAGGGCATAACTGTTGAGGTGCCAGCTTCGACGCGCGAGCCGGAGGACGTTTTCGAATGCACCGTTGCCTGCGGCGGCACTTCTGGGACACCCGAAGGCGGCGGCACCGGAGGGGGCCCTGACCCCTGCATGCTTTGCTCGCCGGATGCCCCGATCCTGACCTGCACGCCCACGGTGGTGCGGGGTGATATCGTCACCTGCACCGTAACGGCCGCCAACGCTACAAGCGTGAGCCAGTGGTCATTTCAGGGCAAGGATAAGGTGACGGGACCGAGCGGGTCCCCTACCTGGAGTGGACCGGCCGTGCAGAGCGGGACTGTCACGGCTACCCTCGCAAGCGGGCCACTCACATCGTCATTCACCGTGAAGGGCAGGCCGTGGCGCTGGGCCGATCAAGCACAGAGTCTCTGGACGCTCATGCAGCGTGCTGCGCCTGTTGTGGACAGCGGTTATGGCACTCAGGAACCCATCATCGGCACTAGAAATCCATATGGGTGGAACTGCAACCCACAGCAATGCGGCGTTATGCGCCGGGTTCAGCCTGACCTCGTTGATGCGCCAGACGCCGGGTACACCCTGCAGGAAGTAGTGGGCGGTCCGAACGCCGGCATCTTCTACGTTAGCGGTGTGAACTTCCGAATGGACCGTGCTACGGGCATGAATGCGGAGATCACGCCTAGCGGCCGCTTGCGGATGCTTCCGCCGGGACCGCAGGCGGATGAGTGCCGACAGAAGATGGGTCTTCCCCCAGGTGCAGCGGTCTGGGTCAATTTCTACACGTTCAACACCCAGTGCAAGAACCACGACCTCAGCGGCTTCCACGCGGGGGTCTGGACGCACGAGGCGTTTGGAACCACCGGCACGAACGGCCACGAATCCCAAGGGCGAATGGCTGCCTCTGAGGCGCGAAATGACATGCACGCGCTGATTGAAGACATGTCGGACGGAGATGATGTCGAACTGCGCCTGCAAGTTCGCGAGCGTCTCCGAACCCCACAGGATGAAGTTGATGCACGCGGCAAGGCGCACGGACCCGTCACCAACAACTGGACTGGGAACTTCTGGATCTGGCATTACGACGCTCAGGCCTACATCCTCCACGAGATTTTTACTATCTGAGGCCCGATGAGACTCCTTAGCCTCCTGACAGTTCTCGTCCTCGGCCTCGCCGCCCCCATTGAGGCACAACAGGTCCGGGTCGAGCGTATTGCTACAGGATACCGGGTCATCTATCCGCCGCGCGCGAGCGGCGCGCAGGTCTCGTCGACGCTCCCGAACGCAGAGACCATGCTTCGAGCTTTTGCGGCGGAGCGGACAACGCCCGGGGGACCTAACGGGATAGGTGAGTCCTCGATCGCCAAGGTGATCGTACGGCACCAGCTCTTCCCACGCGCTACGGTCGACTCTGTCGTAACCGGACTTACGCGGCTGGCGATTCACCATCACAACGGCGATGTACGTGCCGCGGCCATCCAGATCCTTGGTGGGGCCGCCAGCGCTGATGACGGCCAACCGGTTCCGGGTATGACGGCGCGCCTTCTCCGACTCTACTCCGACGTCCCAGCTCAATCGAAGGTCTTCGTTCTCGACGGTCTAGCCCGGGCGGCAGATCACAGACCCGCTGTCGGGCTGATGCGACGAATTGCCGCACAGACCCGTGAGGGAGAGGATTTCCCCGGTGCTGCTGCCGAGGCGGTGTTTCGGCTCGGCGTGATGGGATCCCCCGGTGCCGCGGCGCTCCGTGAGTTGCACGAGCGAAACATGATTCGGGATCCCGAAGCCCGGAGAAAAGCCCGCGTCCTCTCTCAGAACGGCTTCCGGGTGAAGCGGACCGAGCGGTAGCCGCGGATCGCTCTCAGGACCACGAAGGCGGGTGTGGAGCATGCTCAACACCCGCCTTCGTGTTTCCTCCCTCGGCGCTCTTCGGCCTCAGTGACCCACGCCGGGACGGGCCGACTCTCGTCGCGGTAGCAGGCGGCGAGGTATCGGGCCAGGTGCCTGCGAGCGTCTCCGCGTATCCCAGCCGGGAAGAGTTCGGACGCGGCGGTGAGAAGCACTGTACCGGCGGCAGGAGTTTCGAGTGGACGGTGCTCGCTCCAGTCGCACAGGCGCCGCCGCACCTCCGCTGGAAGACCTGGCAAATCGGGATCGAAGCCCGCCTCCGCGGACCGGCCTGCCCGCATCTCCATCGATCCTCCGCCCACGAGACGAGCCCGCGGTGTCGCGCGCGGGGCATCCGCTCCCGTCCCCCGGGAGGCGGGGTACCCGCCGATCCGATTGCCCCGCGAAGAATCCGCGTCGACCTTGCAGGGCGAGAACGGAGCGCATCCCCTCGTCCCGGTCCCCCTCCTCCGCGCCCGACGAGCCGCTTCGGCCGGAAACCCCGGGCCGGCGTCCATCCAACCGAGATCGACCGCTCCGGCTTCCCCCCCGGAAGTCTCCATCCTGGAGACGACGCAGCGTTCCCGCCCCCGCGACTCTCCGCGAAAGGAGTGCTCCATGCCCGACGACAAGGCACAGCGCGGCTTCTTCGAGCGCAGCCAGCTCGCCATCACTGTGGCCACGGGACTCATCGGCCTGTGGCTGTCCGTGAGCCAGCACTCGCTCGCGAAGCGGCAGGCGGAGATCAAGGAGGCGCAGGACGCCATCAACGTGCGCCTCTCCACCCTGAAGAGCGACTGGGAGACGGTGGAGTCCGTCTCCAAGTACTTCGATCTCCTCTCCGGCCAGGACACCACCAAGGCGAAGATGGGCGCCTATGCGGTGTACATGCTGAAGCGCGACGACCCCGAGATGGTGGTGAGCCTGGTGATGGCGGCCGACAAGCCCAGCCTGCGCAACAGCGTGCTGACGGACCTGGCGAACCGAGACCCGCGGATCCGCGCCCAGCTCGTCGCCATCATGGCCCCGAGGCCGGCCGCGGGCGGGGACGACGCGGCGCCGCAGCAGCAGACGGTGGCTGCGGCCGCCCTCGCCGAGGAGGTGCTGTCGCAGGTGACGCGCGAAGCGTGGGCGTACGTGGGGATCCTGCGCGGCGGACGCTGGGCGCACGGGCCCATGTTCGCCCTCGAGCCGCGCCTGCCGAAGGCGGGAGAGGAGCTGCAGGTGGGCGTGCGCAGCGTGTACATGCGCGAGACGGCCCCCGACAGCGCCACGTACCGGCACGGCGCCATCCTGGGGGTGCTGAACGCCGGCCAGCGCGTGCGCGTGCTGGAGGTGCGCCCCCACCTGAAGGGCGACCGGGTGTGGATCCGCTTCGGCGTCGTGGGCGAGGCGCGATGACGCCGGGCGTCCGCCCCGCGGGGAGGGCGGCCCCTTGCCAAACCACGGCGGGGCCGTAGATTCCCCTTCGCACGCCTAAGGGCGTGCCGTGGATGGATTTGGCGACCGCTTGCGACCACGTTAAAAAACGCTAAAGAGTCGGGGAGGCCCGGACCCTTCTCAGCCGGGCGCGCTCGTACCCCCGCACTCCATTCGAGTCGCGGGGCTTTTTCGTTCCCGGAGCACGCATGGCAGACCCTCGCTCACCGTACCTGGCCGCGCTCCGGCAGCGCGTGCTCGTCTTCGACGGTGCCATGGGCACCTCCATCCAGCGCTACGACCTGACGCCGGCCGACTTCGGCGGCGAGCGGCTGGAGGGCTGCAACGACTGGCTGGTGATCTCCCGGCCCGAGGTGATCGAGGAGATCCACGCCTCGTACCTGGCCGCCGGCGCCGACGTGCTGGAGACGGACACCTTCCGCTCCAACCGCATCACCCTGGCCGAGTACGGGGTGGGCGACCGCGTGCGCGAGGTGAACGTGGCCGCCGCCTCGCTGGCGCGGCGCGTGGCCGACCGCTTCAAGGCGGAGGACGGCAGGCCGCGCTTCGTGGCGGGCTCCATCGGCCCGTCCGGCTTCCTGCCGTCGGCGTCGGACCCCACGCTGGGGAACGTCACCTTCGACGAGCTGGTCCCCGTCTTCGCCGAGCAGGCGGCGGCGCTGATCGAGGGCGGCGTGGACGTGCTGCTGATCGAGACCTCGCAGGACATCCTGGAGGTGAAGGCGGCGATCTTCGGGTGCCGGCGGGCGATCGCGGGGGCGGGGCGCCCCGTCGCGCTGCAGGTGCAGGTGACGCTGGACACCTCCGGCCGCATGCTGCTGGGCACCGACATCGCCGCGGCCATGGTGACGCTGGAGTCGCTGCGGGTGGACGTCATCGGCCTCAACTGCTCGACGGGCCCCGAGCACATGCGCCAGCCGATCCGCTTTCTGGGCGAGAACAGCCGGCTGCCCATCAGCTGCATCCCCAACGCCGGCATCCCGCACAACGAGGGCGGCTGCGCGGTCTATCCGCTCGGCTCCACCTCGT
>JASLAX010000218.1 GCA_030146875.1 Longimicrobiaceae bacterium | reverse complement strand
ACGATGCGCGCCGCCCCGTCCACGATGTCGAGCGGCGGGTGGAACCGGTGCTCGGCCGTCTTCCGCGCCGCGATCGCGGCCGGATCCTCGTCCGTCACCCAGCCCGTGTCCACGGCGTTCATGTGGATGCCGTCGCACAGGTAGTCGGCCGCCGAGGTCCGCGTCATCATGTTGAGCGCGGCCTTGGCCATGTTGGTGTGCGGGTGCCGCGTCGTCTTGAAGCGCCGGTAGAACTGGCCCTCCATCGCCGACACGTTCACGATGTGCTTCTCGCGGCCCGGCGTGCGCTGCATCAGGGCGCGCAGGCGCGCGTTGAGCACGTACGGCGCGATCGCGTTCACCAGCTGCACCTCGAGCAGCTCCACGCTCGACACCTCGTCGAGCTGCAGCCGCCACGAGTTGCGCTCGCGCAGGTCCACCTGCTGCGCGTCCTCGTCCAGCAGCCCCTCCGGGAACAGCGTCGCGCGCGCGGCGTCGGCTGCGTGTTCATCCGGGAGCAGCGCGACCTGCGACAGCGCCGCCGCGTGCGTGAGCCCCACCGGCTTGTGCGCGGGCTCCACCTCACCCGGTGCCGACACGCCGCCCGCGCCGATGAGCGCCTCGCCGCGCAGCCCCTCGTAGGCGCCGAGCACGGCGCGCGCGTGGGCCGGGAGGGTGTGCGCCGCGGCCGTCTCGTCCGCCATCAGGTGGCGGTAGAAGTCGGGCGGCCGCCGCACCGTCTGGCAGGCGTTGTTGACGATGAAGTCCAGCCGGTCGCGCGTCGCCAGCAGGTGCGCGCAGAACGCCTCCACGCTCGGCGTGTGGCGCAGGTCGAGCCCGAAGATCTCGAGCCGATGGCTCCACTCGGCGAAGTCCGGCTCCTGGGCGTAGCGCGCGGCCGAGTCGCGCGGGAAGCGCGTCGTGACGATGAGCGACGCGCCCGCGCGCAGGAGCTTGAGGCCGGCCTGGTAGCCGATCTTCACGCGCCCGCCGGTGAGCAGCGCCACGCGGCCGCTCAGGTCCGCCAGCTCGGTGCGCTTGGCGAAGTTCGTCTCCGCGCAGGGCGGGCAGAGCTGGTCGTAGAAGTGGTGCAGCTCGGTGTAGTCGCGCTTGCAGACGTAGCAGTTCTGCACCTCGCCCGCGTCCCGCGGCGCCTCGGTCGGCTCGCCGCGCTCGTCGAAGCCGGCGGGGACGAACAGGGCGGGGGTGGGGAACACCTCCGCGCGGCGGAGGGTGCGGATGCCGGTGGCGCCCAGCGCGCTCTCGGCGCGCTGCACCTTCTCCGCCTTCTGGCGCCGCAGCAGCTCCTTGCGCAGCCGCCGCCGGTCGACGGCGTCGGGGCGCGAGACGCGGCCGGCCGCCTGGAGCAGGCGCATGCGCTCGTCGTCGGGGATTCCGGCCAGGAGCGCCCGGTCCCGGTCCACGGCCTCCAGCAGCTCGGCCGCCGCGCGGACGCGCTCGGCCAGGGCGGCGGCGTCGGGCGCGTCGGCATGGGTGGGGGCGGGGGCGGTCATGCGGTCGTCGAGCATCTCTTCCGGTCGGCGTCGGGTCCACGGTTCGGCTACAGCCATGGAATATAACACCGAACCCATCCCCGCGTGCAGCATCGACTTCCAATCCGTCTCGCCGGGATGGGGCCGTCCGCCCTCTACGCGCTCCGCGCGTCCTCCAGCGGAGCCCCGCCGCGGCAGAGGGGACACGCCTCCGGCGGCCAGAGGTGGAACGGCCGCCGGCCGAGTGCCTCCACCGGGATCCCCCGCTGGGCGAAGTGGCTCACCGCCGCCTCCCCCAGCACCAGCGGAGCGCCGACGGCCACCACCGAAGCGCCCGCCGCCTCCAGCGCGGCGGCGGTCGCGCGGACGGACGAGCCCGCGCAGATCACGTCGTCCACCACCGCCACGCGCTCGCCGGCCGCGCGCTCGCGGAGCGCCGCCGGAAGGCGGTACGCGGCGCGGAAGAGCCCGCCGTCGGTCGGGCCCGGGGCGGGCTCCGCGTGGTAGAAGCGCACGCCCATCTCTGTCGCCAGCGCCTGCGCCAGGAAGGCGCCCCCCAGCAGCGGGCCGCAGACGGCGGTGGGGCGGTGGCGCAGCAGCATCGCCGCGAGCCCGTCCAACAGCGGCGCCACGGCCGCGGGGTCGACGAACATCGCGTCCAGCGTGAGCCAAAGGTCCGTGTGGTAGCCCGACTCCAGCAGGAAGTGCCCCTCCCGGGCGGGGAGCATGGCGATGAGGTCTTCGGTCATCCCCGGCACCGTTGGAGGCGTTCGGAGGTGGCGCGGGAGACGGTCACGCGGGAGGATGGACGTGCAGGACCTGGCCCGCTTCCACCGTGGCGACCGCATCCCGGAGAGCAGGAGCGAGGGGTATCAGGAACTCCATCTTCAGGCGGCGCGGCCACACGACGACCACGCCGAACGCGCGGCCGGCAAGGGTCTGCTGATGCTGCCTGTTGCGGTCGGCGGTGACCAGCACCTCGAACCCCGCCGCTTCGGCACGCCGGAGCAGCTCACCATTCACCACGCCCTTCCATCCGGCCTGCGCCACTGTGCTCGTCTGGTGGTCCGCCAGCTCGTCGGCGAGCTGGCGCGGCAGGTTCTCGTCCAGCAGAACCCGCCTCGGAACCGGTGCGCCCGGACTCACGCCGCGTGTGGGAGTCCCGCGATCAGGGCGCGGGCTGCCTGGTCCAGGAACGCGACCGCTTGGTCCCTCGTGACGGTGGGATAGCTGTCGAGAAAGCCGTCGATCGTGTCTCCCTCTTCAAGATGATCGAGGAGCGCCTGTACGGGGACGCGGGTTCCCACGAAGACCGGAGTTCCGCTCATGATCTCCGGGTGACTGTGCACCACCTGCACGTCGGACATGGCAGCCCACCTGTTGGGGTCGAACGAAGCCGATCCTGAACGTTATAGACGCGGCCGGGAACCAGCAACGGAATCCAAGGGATGGTGCGGGCCGGCGGAGCGGCGGAACGCACGCGGGGCCGGCCTCACCAGGAGACCGGCCCCGTCCTCTCGCTCCGCGTTCGGCCGGTCTAGCAGTCGAACTCGGTGTCGCAGGCGTTCGTGAGGCACATGGCCTGGGTGCAGCCGTAGGTGCAGTCCAGCTCCGGCGACGTGGGGCACTGGAAGCTCTCGCACCCGTAGCCCGAGCAAGCCTTCTTGGTGTCGGCGTGCCCGAGCACCGTGCCGCGCTCGTCCGGCTGCGGCGTCTCGGTGACGAACGAGGTGACCTCCAGCGACTCCAGCGTGAGCTTCCTCATGGCGTTCCTCCGGTCGGAAGGGATGCCGCCCTCTCGGGTAGGGCAGCACCGCCGAATCTACTCGTCATGGCCCCCAAAGGCGAACCGGCAGACGACGAGACGGGGCCGGCCTCCACGTGGAGACCGGCCCCGGCGGCAGCCGACGCCGGCCCGACTAGCAGCCGACGCTGCAGTCCAGGTCGGTGACGCAGAGCTCCGTCACGATGCACGTCTCCGCGGTCACGCACAGCCCGCTGGGGCAGACCGCCTGCGTGCATCCATACGTACAGTCCCGGTCCGGCGTCGTGGGGCACGTGTACGTGTCGCAGCCCAGGCCCGTGCAGTTGCGGCGCGTGGCGGCGTTGGCGAACACGGTGCCGGCCTCGGCGGCCGCCGGGGACTCGGTGACGAACGACGTGACTTCGAGCGACTCCAGCTTGAGCTTCTTCATGGGGGGCTCCGATGGGTGGGGGTGCCGCCCGTGCGTCGGGCGGATGTCTCGCGATCCTGGCGGGAACTGCGGCCCCGCCTGTCGAGCAACGCCCGAAGGGGGTCATTCCGGACGATCGCCCGCGTGCGGCAGCCTGCGCGTGCGCGATCCATCCGCCCCGCGCCCGCCCATGATGCGTCCGCGCCCGTCGACCGCGTAGCGCGCTCCGCGGGCTCCCCGCAGGGAGACCTCCACCGAGTCCCCCGACGTCCACGTCACCGTCGCCGTGCCGATCCCCTGGCCGCCGGTGGCGAGGGGGAAGAACGGCACCTCCGCGCTCCCCCGGCCGCCCGTGCGGCGGTGCGCCTCGCGGACGATCTCCTGCAGCATGGCGATGGAGGGCGCGAAGAACGGCACCGCGCCGACGCTCGCCACGTGCTCCGCGGCCGGGCCTCCGTCGCGGGTCTCCCGCACGCGGCCGTCCGACTCGAACGTCGTCTCCACGCGTGCGAGCGGCGCCCCGTCCCGCGCGGAGTCGGCGCGCAGGAAGCGCAGCTCCGCCCTCCGCGCCCGTCCGTCGGCGCCGAGCTCCACGCGGTACCGCACGCGGCGGAAGCTCGCGCCGGGGATCTGCGTGGTGATCTCGCCCTCCAGCAGCCCCGGCCTCCGCTGGTACCGGTCGACCACCGTCAGCACCTGCTCGCCGGTGACGTACGCGAACGCCCCCTCCTCCACCCCGGACGAGGTCCGCCCCGCCTCCCCCCGCGGCGCGCACGCGGCGAGCACACAGAGCGCTAGGGCCGCGCATCCGACGCGCATCGTGGCTCCCATGCCGGCCAGGCGGACGTCGAGTTTGAACGCCCCGCCGCCCCGCGCCTCCGTCTGCTGGTGCATCGGGTCTCCTCCAGGGGATGTACAGCCGTGGTGCACCTTCAGACGACGATCTGGATGTCATGCGGCTGCGGCGGGCGCCCGTCGGCGGCAAGGCAGCCCGCCACCGCCCCCCGGAGATTCCGGACCAGCTCCTCGACCGTCTCTCCCTGCGTCGCGCAGCCGGGGATCGCCGGCACCCACGCCCACCATCCCCCCTCCTCCGCCTCGTGGACGGTGGCGCCGAGCTTCACCACTCCGGGTCGGGCATCGCCGCCGTCCCCGCCGCTCACTGCCACCGGAAGATCTTCAGCGCCGCGACGAACGACAGCACGCCCCAGGCCCCCATGATCGCCATCTCCCCCGCCACGGCGGTGAGGGGCAGGCCGTCGTTGACGATGGCGCGCAGGGCGTCGTTCAGCGCGGTGAGCGGCAGCGCCTGCACCAGCGGCTGCACGGCGTCCGGATACCGCGAGGCGGGGAAGAAGACGCCGGAGAGCACGAACATGGGCAGCATCGCCATGTTCAGCAGGCCGCTCACCCCCTCCATGGTCCGCGGCCGCGCGGCGCACAGCAGGCCCAGCCCCGCGAAGATCGTCGCTCCGAACGTCACCACCACCGCCAGCGCCAGCAGGCTCCCCTGCGTCCGCACGCCGAAGGCGAGGTACGCGAACAGGAAGATCGGCGGCACCTCCAGGGCCAGGAACACCAGCCGCCCCAGGATCTGCGCCAGCAGGAAGTCGCGGCGGCGCATGGGGGTGGAGGCCAGGCGCTTGAGCTGCTTCTTCTGCCGCATCTGCACCAGCCCGAACCCCATTCCCCACATCCCCGTGCTCATCAGGTTGAGCCCCACGATGCCGGGGATCACCCAGTCGATGTAGCGGCTGCCGGGCAGGCGCCGGGCGTCCTCCGCCGTCACCACCGCGGGGCGGACGCCCGAGGCGCGCTGCACCGCCTGGTCGGCCAGCAGGCGCGCCACGCGGCTCTCCGGGCGCGCGGGGTCGAAGCGGTAGACCAGCCGGTCGGTGCCGGAGAGGACGACGGACGCGTCCCCCTTCCGCATGGCGATCGCCGCGGAGTCGGCGGAGAGGACCCGCACCTCCAGCTCCTTCGACGCCCGCAGGGCGGGGAGCCACCGCTCCGCCGCGCTCCCCCGCTCCACGGCCACGGCGGAGCGCTCCTGGGGGTTGTCGCGGAACGCCAGCCCCAGCCCCACCGCCATGATGATGGGGAAGCCGAAGGTCCAGAACAGGGCCTCGGGCTCGCGCAGGAACGAGCGGACGCGGGCCAGGACCAGCTCGCGCAGCGGCGACAGGCGCTCACTCGTCACGGAGGGCCCTTCCCGTCTTCGCCAGGAACACGTCGTCCAGCGTGGCGCGGTGCGTGGTGAGCGACGTCAGCTCGCCGCCGGCCGCGACCACCCGCTCCAGCAGCGCGGGCAGCGCGCGGTGCGGCGCGTCCACCGTGAGCAGCGCCGTGTCCTCCCGCCGCGCCACGCGGGTCACGCCGGGGATCGCGGCCATCTCCTCGTCCGGCAGGGTGACCGTGGCGCGGAACTCGATCACGTGCGCCCCGCCCAGCGAGTGGATCAGCTCCGCCGGCGTGCCGATGGCGATGATCTCGCCCTGGTCCAGGATGGCGACGCGGTCGGCGAGCTTCTCGGCCTCGTCCATGAAGTGGGTGGTCAGCAGGATGGTGCCCCCGCGCGCCAGGAACGCCTCGCACACGTCCCACAGCCCGCGGCGCGACTGCGGGTCCAGCCCCGTGGTGGGCTCGTCCAGGAACAGGATGTCCGGGTTCCCCGCCAGCGCGCACGCCACCGAGAGGCGCTGGCGTTGCCCCCCGGAGAGGTTGCGGACCTGCGTGCGCCGCTTCTCGTCGAGCTGCACGAAGTCGATCAGCTCGTCAACGCCCGGGCCGGCGGGATAGAAGGAGCGGAAGAGGCGCACCGTCTCCTCCACCGTACCCTTGTCGGGGAACTCGCTCTCCTGGAGCTGCACGCCGAGGCGGGAGCGGATGGCGGTGGCGTCGCGCTCCCAGCGCAGCCCCAGCACCTCCACCTCGCCGCCGTCGCGGGGCTGCAGCCCCTCCAGGATCTCGATGGTCGTGGTCTTCCCCGCACCGTTCGGCCCCAGCAGCCCGAAGCACTCCCCCCGCCGCACCTCCAGGTCCAGCGCCTTCACCGCCACGGTGTCGCCGAAGCGCTTGTGCAGCCCGCGGCAGCGGATCGCCAGGTCCGGCGCCGCGACGGACGAATCGGGAGAGGACGGACCGGGAGAGGACGGTTGGGCGGAGACGGTCATTCGCTCGGCGGACGTGTGGATGCGGGGTGGGGAGACGAGATGGCCCGAACGGATTCGCGGAGGCGGATCCTGGCCGGAGCCGCGACGGCACCCCTCATTGCCGGCCCCTCTCCCACAGGGGGAGAGGGGTGACGGTCGTCGGCCGGCCTTCGCTTCGTCCGCCGACCGGAGACGTGAAGCCCCCGGCTGGCTACGACGATCGTCCCTGCGGGACTCGCCCTGGCGGCAGTGTCGTGGCCCGTCGCGTCGGACGGAGGCTCGGCATCACCGGAAGTCCGTCAGCCCGCGAAGGCGGGCTTCGTGTCGTTGTTGCCGCGGTTTCAACCGCCAGCGCAACGAGGCCGCCTACACCCCGTGAAGGTGCCGGCGGAGGAACGTGACGGTGCGGCGCCAGGCGTCGTCGGCGGCGGTGGCGTCGTACGACTGGCCGGACGGGTTCGCGAAGCCGTGGCCGGCGCCGGGGTAGACGACGACCTCCACGTTCTTGCCCAGCGACTTCAGCGCAGCCTCCATCTCGCGCACCTGCGCGACCGGGATGCCGCGGTCGGCCTCGCCGAAGATCCCCAGCAGCGGCGCGTCCAGCCGGGCCAGGCGCTCGCGGTCGGTCACCACCTGGCCGTAGAACATCACGGAGGCGTCCACCTGCTCAGGCATGGCGAGCGCCGCGCCCAGCGACCATCCCCCGCCGAAGCACCAGCCGAGCGTGGCCAGCTTCGGCGCGCCCTGCGCCCGCGCCCACTTCGCCGCCTCGGCCAGGTTGCGCACCCCCGCCTCGCGGTTGGCCATCACGCCCGCGGTAAGGGTGCGCGCCTGCTCCGGGGTGGTGGCGACCGTGCCGCCGAACATGTCCACCGCCAGCGCCACGTAGCCCTCCGCGGCCAGTCGGCGGGTCATGGTCTTCACGTTCTCGTTCAGCCCCCACCACTCGTGGATCACCAGGATCGCGGGAAGGCGCTGGCCCACGATGGGCGCCTCGGGGCGCGCCATGTAGCCGCGAAGCGGGCGCCCGTCCACGGTGCCGTACACCACCTCCCCGTCGACCACGCTGCGCGACGGCTCCGTCACGGCGCCGCTGGGGACGGGGGTGTGGCCCGCGTGCTCGCGGCGCATGGCCTCCACGTGGGCGGAGTCCTGGGCCGTGGGGCGGCCCCCGGGCGCCGGGTCCCGCGGCGCGCACGCGGCCGTCAGCGCCAGGGCCAGGGTGAGGAGGGGAAGTCGGCGCATGGGTGCTCTCCTGAAGCGGGTACGGGGGCCGCGCGGCTCGGCCGGCGGGCGCCGGCAAGATACGGAGCGCCCCCAGGCGGAACAACAGGCGGCCGGAGGGCCGCCCGCGCCCCGCTCCCGTGGTCCGACCCCACGCGCCCCCGTCAGGATCCATGCCCCGAGCGGGAGACGACGGGGCGGAAGGTGCCGCCGCGCCGTTGGCAGGGCGTCGTCAACCCGCACATTCATCACGAGAGGGATCGATGCCCGCAGCCGGGAACACACAGGTCCGCCCCCTCCTGGGCGGAACGCAGATCGAGTCGCGCAACGGCACCGGCACCGTCCGGACGGGCACGCTGGGCCTGCCCCTCGTCCTGAACGGAGACGAGATGTGCTTCGTGACGGCCGGGCACTGCTTGTTCGACGCGGGCACCTCCGTCGGGCAGCCCGTGCACGGGAGCGCCGTGGGGACGGTGCAGGCGAACCACCTGGCGGCCGGCGCGGACATCGGCATCGTCCGGGTGGCGGGCACGGTGGCGATCGCCGCCGCGCAGGTATGGACGGGCGCCGGGTCCAGCATCACCGTGCGCGCCGCGTTCTCCGGCCTGCCCACGCGCGACCAGCCCATCGTGCTGCAGGGCGCCGTCAGCGGCACGCTTCGCGGCACCGTGGTGGCGCCGGAGGCGGACATCAACGACGCGGACACCGGCCAGCGGGTGACGAACGTGGTGCTGGTGCGGTGGGGCGGGGGAGCCACCTCGGCGGCGGGGGACAGCGGCGGGCCCTGCATGGACGACCTGCTCGACGGCGCCACCTGCTGGGGCGTCTACGGCGGCCGCGCGGTGGTCCAGGGCGTCACCTACGGGTGGTTCACCCCGTTCGACAACATCGAGTGGTGAGGCGGAGGGGCGTCCTCCGCTGAGTCTCGCCGCGAGGGACGTCTCGCGCGGTGGAGCACGAAAGAAAGAAGGGAGCTCGAAAGGAGTTCAGGGAGTTCTGGGAGTGCGACGCCGCCAGGGCACGTCGCGAAGGCTACCCTGAACTCCCAAACTCCCTTCCCGATCGTAACCCCGGCTCGCCACGAAAGGCGGTCGGGCGAGGGTGTTTCCGCGTCTCCGCGTCCTCCGCGTCTCCGCGTGAGAAACGTCGCTGCGGCTCGGGCGGAGAGCGCGACGCCCGCCGTCCGCGAGCCCTCAGACGCGCGCCGGGTCTCCGCCGCACCAGGCCAGCACGTCCGCGAAGCGGCGGTCCTCCAGCCGGCCGAACAGCGGGTGCCGCGAGAGCTTGGCGCGGGTGAGCGCGGGCGACGAAAGGCCGCAGAGGAAGCGCGCGCGCTGCCGCGGCGTGCCCAGCGCGTCGCCGTTCTGCGCCGCCAGCGCGCGCAGCTCGCCGGGGTCCACGTCCGCCTCCGGGGGGCGCGGCGCGGCGACGGCGGGGAACGTCGTCCGCTCGCCGGTCTCGCAGAAGGTGCAGTGGCCGCAGGGGCCCGGGAGCGACTCGCCGAAGTGGCGGAGCAGCGCCGCCGTCTGGCAGCCGTCCTGCTCGACCACGCGCACCACGTCCAGCACGCGCTCCACCTCCTGCCGCTCACGGCGGGCGAAGCGGTCGGCCAGCGCGTCGGCCAGGGCCTCGTGGTCGTGGTCGTCGCCGATCCGGGTGAAGCGCTGCCGGGCGTCGGAGGCCTGCAACTCCGCCCACCCCTTCTCCTCCAGGTACTGCAGCGCGCGGATCACGCGGTCGCGCTCCTCCCCCATCGCCTGGGCCACGGCGGCGGGGTCGATCGTGTACCACTCGCGCCCTTGCTTGGACCTCTTGAAGATCTGCAGCACGAAGGCGCCCTTCTCCCCCGGAAAGCGCGACGCCACCTCCTCCACGTCGCCCTTCACCCGCGCCTTGTAGCCGGCGTAGAACGGCGTCCCCTGGCGCAGGACTCCGGCCAGCTCCAGGTAGGTGAGCGCGGTGCGCAGGACGAGCGGCCGCACGTCGTGCTTCGCGGAGAGGACGGCCAGGTTCACGTCGAACGTCTCCGGCCCGCCCAGGATCTCGCGCAGGAGCGAGAGGAGGGACGCCCGGTCCGGCGTGTCGCCGAAGGCGAAGTTCTCCAGCGCGGCCACGTCCTCGGTGCTCCCCATCACCTCCACCGTGGAGGGCAGCCCGTCGCGCCCGGCGCGCCCGACCTCCTGCGAGTAGCTCTCCAGCCCCTTGGGCAGGTTGTAGTGGTAGACGTAGCGCACGTCCGCCTTGTCGATCCCCATCCCGAAGGCGATGGTGGCGACGACCACCGCGCGGTCCGACGCCTTCCACCACTCCTGCACGGCGCTCCGGGCCTCCGACTCCATCCCCGCGTGGTACGCCCGCGCCGGGATCCCCGCCTCCGCCAGCGTCTTCGCCACCCGCTCCGCCGTCTTCTGCAGCGTCACGTAGACGATCCCCGGGCCGGCGGGGCGCGAGCGGATGGCCTCCACCAGCACGCGGTCGCGCGCCGCCGCCGCGGTGGGGCGGGTGGAGAGGAAGAGGTTGGGACGGTGGAAGCCGGTGACCACCGCCCCCTCCGGCGCGATGCCGAACGACGCGCAGATGTCGCGCACCACGGCGGGCGTCGCCGTGGCCGTCAGGGCCAGCACGCGCTCCACCCCCACCTCGCGCGCGGTCTCGGCCAGCTTCAGGTAGTCGGGGCGGAAGTTGTGGCCCCACTCGGAGATGCAGTGCGCCTCGTCCACCGCGAACAGCGACACGCGGGTGCGCCGCAGCCGCTCCAGGAAGCGCTCGTTGTTGAAGCGCTCGGGCGCCACGTACAGCAGCTTCAGCGTGCCGTCGCGCATCCCGCGCTCCACCTCCGCCGCCTCGTCGCGCCCCAGCGAGGAGTCCAGCCGCGCCGCCGCGATCCCGCGGGAGCGCAGGAAGTCGATCTGGTCCTTCATCAGCGCGATCAGCGGCGACACCACCACCGTCACGCCGTCCAGCAGCAGCGCGGGGAGCTGGTAGCAGAGGGACTTGCCGCCGCCGGTGGGGAAGACGGCCAGCGCGGCGCCCCGCTCCAGCACGGCGTCGATCACCTGGCGCTGCCCCGGCCGAAAGCCGGGAAGCCCGAAGCGGTCCAGCAGGACCGACTCAGGGGTACCGGCCCTATCTTTGCCCATGATTCGTCGCTTGCATACGCTTCCGAGTTGACAGTCGCAAACGGATAAAGCGGCTACTTGTAATCCTCCCACATTTCGACAGTAATACCTATGTCTTGCGGGCTGTCGAGGCGTACCGCCCGGAGGCTAGACGCGCCTCTACCGTCCCGACTGAACTGAATTTGGCCGTGCACCGCCAACTCAACGGACCGCTCAAGTTCAGTCTCGATGTAGTTCCATGGATAAGCAACTTTGTCCTCGCTGTCATAGATTGCGGTGCTCATATCTGCATAACTCACATCCGCAGTAAAAGCCACTTCGACTTCCCATGTAAAGTGAACAATCTCGTCTTCAATATCGACTATATGTAGGTCTCCGCCGCTAATCGCCGTAACCCGCACGCTGTTCACATCGCCATCTTGGTCCTCAAGGTAAAAACCTAGGTACTCGAATGCGGTGACCGCCTCAGCTTCTATCTCAGGAAGTATTCCCTCGACTGCGCTGCGAGCTATATCTGCTGCCTGATCATCAAGTGCTATCAACTCAAAAATTTCTTCGAGAGAAGAAACATAAACCAATGCTTCATGATCTGCACATGCTTCTGCCATATCGGCATCACCCGATACCACGTATAACCGCTCATCATTGCGCGAGCACCATGCTATTAGCGCTTGGATTACAAACGCGTCCGGAAACTCTGATTTTTTCTTCTCGCTGAACGGCGGCGATCCTGAGAAGTACTTTCGAAAGACCTCCTCCGCAGATGCGTCAGAGATCTGGATGATACTCGTTTCGGTTTCTGCCTCGAACGTGGACAGCCGTGCCGAAAGGTGATCAAAGATTGCGTCCTCATTGTAAGACCTGAAAACCACACCGAAGTCCGGATCCAGGGAGGTCGCTAGGACTCGTCCCTTTTCACGGAGTTTCTGGAGAATTCCGGTAGCGATAGAAAGCGCCTCGCGAACGTTTGAAAGAATCTCCTCATGTGTGATCGGTGTTGAAATCAATCGTATTCGTCCAGCCTGTGCGTAGTCGCGAGCGCGACCAAGCCGACCCGAGTCGTAGTCGAACCCAGAAGCCACGAAAACCTGCGTATCCACGAACACGTATCGAGTCTCTAGCATCCGGAGTCCTGGGCGAGAGTGGGTGATATCCTAGCGCCGTCTTTCGTTGTCGCTACGGTAGATTCACGGCACCCTTAAACGGCTGCCAGTCGCCGCACCATCCCCGTCGCGCCGTCCATCTCCACCTCCTCGCCGTCCTGCACCTGCGAGAGCAGGTCAGGGATGCCGACGACGCAGGGGATCCCCATCTCCCGCGCCACCAGGGCCGCGTGGGAGAGGATGCTGCCGCGCTGCACCAGGACGCCCGCCACGGCGGGGAAGAGGAGCGTCCAGCCGGGGTCGGTCTGCCGCGCCACCAGGATGCGCCCGGCCAGCTCGCCGGGGTCGCGCGGGTCGTGGACGATGCGGACGCGGGCGCGGACGACTCCCGCGCAGCACCCCATCCCCCGCAGCACGCCGCCCTCGGGCGCGGGCGGGCCGCCCGGGACGACCTGGGGGACGAGCTCGCTCAGCGCCGGCGGGCCCACGGTGGCGAAGCGGGGGGGCGGGTCGGGGATGGCCGTCCACCGCGCCAGCTCCTCCTTCCGCGCCGCCACCAGCGGGCGCAGGTCGTCGGAGACGCCGCGTCCGTCCAGGAAGCCGAAGACCTCCTCGACGGAGAGGTGGAGGACGTCGCGTGGCTCGTCCAGCGCGCCGGCGGCGGCCAGGCGCTCGCCGATGGCCGCGAAGAGGCGGCGGAACGCGCCGAACGCGCGCGTGCGGGCGAAGCGCAGGTTCTCGCGCTCGCGGGTGAGGCGGCGGACCACCTCCAGCACCGCCTCCAGGGGCACGCGGCGCCCGGGGGGCAACGCCGCGCGCATCCGCTCCTCCGCGGCGGCGCGCGACCCCGGCGC
>JASLAX010000214.1 GCA_030146875.1 Longimicrobiaceae bacterium | reverse complement strand
GCTGGGCGGCCAGGCCAACGTGCCGGGCGTGGGCGGCACGTGGAAGGACCTGACCGACTCCGTGAACTTCATGGCCGGGAACCTGACGGCGCAGGTGCGGAACATCGCCGACGTGACGACCGCCGTGGCGCGCGGCGACCTGTCGCGCAAGATCACGGTGGACGTGAAGGGCGAGATCCTGGAGCTGAAGAACACCATCAACGCGATGGTGGACTCGCTCCGCCTGTTCGCCGACGAGGTGACGCGCGTGGCCAAGGAGGTGGGCACCGAAGGGAAGCTGGGGGGCCAGGCCGAGGTGCCGGGCGCCGCGGGCACCTGGCGGGGGCTCACCGACAACGTGAACGCCATGGCCAACTCGCTGACCGCGCAGGTGCGCGCGATCAAGGACGTGGCCTCGGCGGTGACGCTGGGCGACCTGACGCGGACCATCACCGTGGACGCCAAGGGCGAGCTGGACGAGCTGAAGCGCAGCGTCAACCAGATGATCTCCAACCTCAAGGAGACCACCGAGAAGAACGCCGAGCAGGACTGGCTGAAGACCAACCTGGCCAAGTTCTCGCGCATGATGCAGGGGCAGCGCGACCTGGAGTCGGTCTCGCGGCTCATCATGTCGGACCTGACCCCCCTGGTGGGGGCGCACCACGGCGCGTTCTTCCTGGCCGACCAGGACCTGGTGGACCGCGAGCAGGTGCTGAAGCTGATCGCCACCTACGCCTACAAGGCGCGGAAGGGCGTCAACAACCGCTTCCGCCAGGGCGAGGGGCTGATCGGGCAGGCGGCGCTGGAGAAGAAGCCGATCCTGCTCACCGGGGTGCCCGACGACTACATCGTCATCAACTCCGGGCTGGGCGAGGCGCCGCCGCGCAACATCATGGTTCTGCCCATCCTGTTCGAGGGCGAGGTGAAGGCGGTGATCGAGCTGGCCTCGTTCCTCCCCTTCAGCCAGATCCACCAGGTCTTCCTGGACCAGCTCGCCGAGAGCGTGGGCGTGGTGCTCAACATGATCACCGCGAACATGCGCACCGAGGAGCTGCTGGAGCAGTCGCAGAAGCTCACCCAGGAGCTGCAGAGCCAGTCGCAGGAGCTGCAGGCCCAGCAGGAGGAGCTGCGCCGCACGAACGTGGAGCTGGAGGCGCAGGCCCGCTCGCTGAAGGCCTCCGAGGAGGCGCTCCGCGACCAGCAGGAGGAGCTGCAGCAGGTCAACGAGGAGCTGGAGGAGAAGGCCTCGCTGCTCGCCGAGCAGAACCGCAAGGTCGAGCAGAAGAACTCCGAGGTCGAGGCGGCCCGCCGCGAGCTGGAGGAGAAGGCGGCGCAGCTCGCCCTGAGCTCCAAGTACAAGTCCGAGTTCCTGGCCAACATGAGCCACGAGCTGCGGACCCCGCTGAACTCGCTGCTCATCCTGGCCAAGCTGCTCTCCGACAACAAGGACCAGAACCTCACCGAGAAGCAGGTGGAGTTCGCCCAGACCATCCTGGCCTCGGGCACGGACCTGCTGAACCTGATCAACGACGTGCTCGACCTGTCCAAGGTCGAGGCCGGGAAGATGGAGGTGAACCCCACCGACGTCTTCCTGACCGACATGCGCGAGTACGTGCGGCGGTCGTTCCAGCCGCTGGCCGAGCAGAAGGGGCTGGAGTTCGCCATCGAGCTGGAGCCGGACACCCCGCCGTCCATCCACACCGACGGGCAGCGGCTGCAGCAGGTGCTCAAGAACCTGCTCTCCAACTCGTTCAAGTTCACCGACAAGGGCTCGGTGAAGCTGGTCGTGCGGAAGGCCGAGAAGGGGCGGAAGTTCGCCAACTCCACGCTGGACGAGGCCGAGGCGGTCATCGCCTTCTCGGTGGTGGACACCGGCATCGGCATCCCCGCCGACAAGCACCGGGTGATCTTCGAGTCGTTCCAGCAGGCCGACGGCACCACCAGCCGCAAGTACGGCGGCACCGGGCTGGGCCTCTCCATCTCCCGGGAGATCGCCCGCCTGCTGGGCGGCGAGATCCGGGTGGAGAGCAAGGAGGGAGAGGGCAGCACCTTCACCCTGTTCCTGCCCGACACCTGGCACGACCCCGACGGGGGCGAGGGGGGGCACGACGAGGGCCGCGCCCGCGCCGCGGCGCTCAACTTCCCCTCGCCGGCGCCCGAGGCGCGGCGCACCGAGCGGCGCTCGGCCCCGCGCTCCGCGGCCGAGGCGTCCATCCAGGACGACCGCGCCGACATCGAGACCGGCGACACGGTGGTGATGATCGTGGAGAACGAGCCCCCGTTCGCTCGCATCCTGCTGGACATGGCGCGCGAGAAGGGGTTCAAGGGCATCGTGGCGCTGGACGGCGAGTCGGCGCTGGAGCTGGTGCGCGAGTACAGCCCCGACGCCATCACCCTGGACATCGACCTGCCCGGGATGGACGGGTGGACGGTGCTGGACCGGCTGAAGCACCACCCCGAGACGCGGCACATCCCCGTGCACATCGTCTCCGGCGTGGACAAGCGCCAGCAGGGGCTGCGCCTGGGGGCCATCTCGTACCTGGAGAAGCCCGTCAGCAAGGAGGCGCTGGAGTCGGCCTTCGAGCGCATCTCCGCCTTCCTCTCCGAGGGGGTGAAGCGCCTGCTGGTCGTGGAGGACGACGAGCGCCAGCGGCAGAGCATCATCGAGCTGATCGGCAGCGGCGACGACCCCGACGGCGAGTCCGACGTGGAGATCACCGCCGTGGCCAGCGCCGAGGAGGCGCTGGCGGCCCTGCAGGAGCGCCACTACGACTGCATGGTGCTGGACCTGGGGCTGGCCGGGATGGACGGCTTCAAGCTGCTGGAGACCATCAAGGAGAACGAGGCGGTGCGCGACATCCCCATCATCATCTACACGGGGAAGGAGCTGTCGCCGCAGGAGGAGACGCAGATCCGCCGCTACGCCGAGACCATCATCGTGAAGGACGTGAAGTCCCCCGAGCGGCTCCTGGACGAAACGGCCCTCTTCCTGCACCGGGTCGAGGCGCAGATGCCGGAGCAGAAGCGGAAGATCTTGGAGCAGCTCCACTCCTCCGACTCGGTCTTCCAGGGGAAGCGGATCCTGGTGGTGGACGACGACGTGCGGAACATCTTCTCGCTCACCAGCGTGCTGGAGTCGCAGGGGATGTCGGTGATCTTCGCCGAGAACGGGCGCGACGCCATCGTGACCCTGAAGGCGAACCCCGACGTGGACCTGGTGCTGATGGACGTGATGATGCCGGAGATGGACGGCTACGAGACGACGCAGGCCATCCGCGAGATGGAGGAGTTCGCGTCGCTGCCGATCATCGCGCTCACCGCCAAGGCCATGAAGGGAGACCGGGAGAAGTCGATCGCTTCCGGGGCCTCGGACTACATCACCAAGCCCGTCGACACGGACCAGCTCCTGTCGCTCATGCGGGTCTGGCTGTACCGCTAGAGGAGAAGGATGCCCAGAGCGGAGGAGAGCGAGGCCGACGTGCGGGCCGCCCTGGGCCGGCCCGCGCGCCGCGCGGGCGACACCCCGGACGGTCCCCGCCCGGGCGCGGACGAGGTCGTGGCCCTGCCCGACACGCCGCCGACGTACGATGCCACGCTGGAGCGGCTCGAGGTGGAGCTGCTCCTGGAGGGGGTGTTCCGGCACTACGGCTTCGACTTCCGCTCGTACGCCTTCGCGTCGCTGAAGCGGCGGCTGTGGAAGCGGATCCAGGCGGAGGGGCTGACCTCGGTGAGCGCGCTGCAGGACCGCGTGCTGCACGACCCCGAGACCATGGAGCGGCTGCTGCTGGACCTGTCGGTGAACGTCACCGCCATGTTCCGCGACCCGAGCTTCTACCTGGCGTTCCGGACCAGGGTGGTGCCGCTGCTGCGGACCTACCCGTTCATCCGGATCTGGCACGCGGGGTGCTCCACGGGCGAGGAGGTGTACTCCATGGCCGTGCTGCTGCACGAGGAGGGGCTGTACGACCGGGCGCGCATCTACGCCACCGACATCAACGAGGTGGTGCTGAAGCGGGCCAAGGCCGGCATCTTTCCCCTGGACAAGATGCAGGAGTACACGCAGAACTACCTGAAGGCGGGGGGGAGCCGCTCGTTCTCGGAGTACTACACGGCCAAGTACGACGGCGCGATCTTCGAGCAGTCGCTGACGCGAAACGTGGTGTTCGCGCAGCACAACCTGGTGACCGACGGCTCGTTCGCCGAGTTCAACGTGATCCTCTGCCGCAACGTGATGATCTACTTCGACCGGGAGCTGCAGAACCGGGTGTACGAGCTGTTCCACTCGTCGCTGGCCATGTTCGGGGTGCTGGCGCTGGGAGGGAAGGAGTCCCTGCGCTTCTCGCGGCACGAGGACGCGTACGAGGCGCTGGAGGCCAAGGAGCGGATCTACCGGAGGATCCGGTAGTGGAGGGGGTGAAGCCGGGCTTCCGGATCGTCACGGTGGGGGCCTCGGCCGGCGGGCTGCACGCGATCCGCACGCTGGTGGGCGCGCTCCCCGACGACTTCGACATCCCCGTGGTGGTGGTGCAGCACCGCAGCGCCGACTCCACGCTGCTCTGCGACCTGATCCAGGAGGTGACGCCGCTCAAGGTCACCGAAGCCGTGGACAAGGAGGAGGTGGAGGCGGGGACGGTGTACATCGCCCCGCCCGGCTACCACCTGCTGCTGGACGACGGCTCGTTCTCGCTGTCGCTGGACGAGCCGGTCCGCTTCTCCCGCCCCTCCATCGACGTGACCTTCGAGTCGGTGGCCGATGCGTTCGGCCCCGACGCGATCGGCGTGGTGATGACGGGCGCGAACGCGGACGGGTCGCGTGGGCTGCGCCGCATCGTGGACCGCGGCGGGCGCGCGATCGTGCAGGACCCCGCCACGGCCGAGATCGCCGTGATGCCCCTGGCGGCGCGCCGCGCCGTTCCCGAGGCCTGCGTGCTGAGCCTGGAAGAGATCCCCCGCTACCTGGCGGCGATCCGCGGGCGCCGCACCCCTCCCTGCCCGGCGACGGAGACATGAGCACGCCCATCCCGCGGGCGAAGGTCCTGCTGGTCGACGACCGTCCCGAGAACCTGCTGGCCCTGGAGGCGATCCTGGAGCCGGTGGAGGTGGACACGGTGCGCGCCCAGTCGGGCGAGGAGGCGCTGCGCGCGCTGCTCTCGGCCGACTTCGCCGTGATCCTGCTGGACGTGCAGATGCCGGGGATGAACGGCTTCGAGACGGCGCGGATGGTGAAGTCGCGCGAGCGCTCGCGGCACACCCCCATCATCTTCCTGACGGCGATCAACAAGGAGGACGAGTTCGTCTTCGAGGGATACTCGGTGGGGGCGGTGGACTACATGTTCAAGCCCTTCAACCCCGACATCCTGCGCTCCAAGGTGGGGGTCTTCGTGGACCTCTACGGCAAGAGCGAGCAGCTCAAGCACCAGGAGCAGCTCCTGCGCGACAGCGAGCGCCGCGAGATGGAGCTGCGGCACCACGCCCGCCTGCTGGAGTCCGAGGCGCGCATGGCCGAGATCGTGAACTCGGCGATGGAGGCCATCATCACCTTCGACGAGGAGCTGCGGATCACGCTCTTCAACTCGGCGGCGGAGCGGATGTTCGGCTACCAGGCCCAGGAGGCGGTGGGGCTGCCGGTGGACCGCTTCTTCTCCCCCGCGCTCGCCCCCGAGCAGCTCGACGAGGTGTGCACCGCCTCCGAGCGCCGCGCGCGGGGCGAGAGCGAGCCGCCGGGCACCGCGCCGGGGGAGCTGATGCGTGGCGTGCGGCGCGGCGGCGAGACCTTCCCCGTGGAGGCGTCCATCTCGTGCCTGGCGCTGCCGTCCGAGAAGGTGTACACGGTGATCGCCCGCGACGTCTCGGAGCGGGTGCGCTCCGAGGAGGCGCTGCGCGAGCAGGCGGCCTCCCTCGCCGCCCGAACGGCGGAGCTGAAGGCGGCGAACGAGCAGCTCCACACCCGGCAGGCGGAGCTGGAGAACGCCATGGCGGCGCGCTCGCGCTTCTACGCCTCCATGAGCCACGAGCTGCGCACCCCCATCAACGCCATCCTGGGGTACAGCACCCTTCTCCTGGACAACATCTACGGGCCCCTGCGCCCCGAGCAGGCGAACGGGATCGAGCGGGCGCACCGGGCGGGGAAGCACCTGCTGGAGCTGGTCAACGACATCCTGGACCTCTCCAAGATCGAGGCGGGGAAGATGGAGCTGGAGGTGCAGCCCGTCGTGTTCCCCTCGCTGGTGCAGGAGCTCTTCGTGACCGTTCGCCCCCTGGCGGCGGAGCACGGCTCGGAGCTGGCGCTGGAGGCGGACGACCACCCGGTGACCATCGTCTCGGACCCGCGGCGGGTGCGCCAGATCCTGCTGAACCTGCTCTCCAACGCCATCAAGTTCGGCGAGGGGCGCCCCATCCAGGTGCGCTGCGGCGCCCGGCCCGACGGCGGGGTGGAGGTGTCGGTGCGCGACGAGGGCGCGGGGATCTCGGCGGCCGACCAGGAGCGGATCTTCGAGGAGTTCGTGCAGCTCTCCCCCGGCAGCGGCCAGGGAACGGGGCTGGGGCTCCCGATCTCGCGCCGCCTGGCGGCGCTGCTGGACGCCGACCTGAACGTGGACTCGGTGCCCGGCGAGGGGAGCACGTTCACGCTGGTGCTGCCGGCCAGCGTGACGGCGCACGACGGGGTGATCTTCGCGGAGGTGGACAACACCCCGCTCCCGCCGCCCCCGCGCCTGAAGCCGCTCCCCCGCGCCGAGCCCGAGGATCAGGCCCCCGCCGCCGATGGTCCCCGCCCGGAGGAGACGCCGCCGCCCCGCTCGCGGAAGGGAGACCCCCGCGCCGCGCCCCCTCCCCCGTCGTCTGAGCCCGACCCCGTCGCCGCGGACGAGAAGGACGTGGCGGGCGAGGAGGATGTCGCGGGCGAGGAGGATGTCGCGGGCGAGGAGGACGCCCCCGCACCGGGCGCGCGCTCCCGCTGACCCTCGTCCCTCCGCACCACGACGCCCCGCCCCTCCCGGCGGGGCGTCGTGGTTTCCGTCCTCCCCGCCACCATCTCGGCCGACGGACGTCGCGCGCGGCGGACGACGACAGAAGAGGGAGTTTGGGAGTTCAAGGAGTTCAGGGCTGTATCCCTGCGGTTCCGCGCCCGGGCCGCCGAAACCCGGCTCGTTGAAACTCCCTGAACTCCCTCCCCCGATCATAGCCTCGGCTCGCCGTGAAGGGCTGCTCGTCGCCTCCCCCGCCGCGGGTGCTGGGTGCGGAGTCCGCGCCCCCCGGTGGTGTGGCGCGCACGCTCACGCTCCGCGAGCGTTCCCGCGGGACCTTCCACGAACGTTCCGCTCCACCGTAAGTGACGGCGCTTCAACGCGCCCGCCGCGGCAGCATCCGCCTGACCGGCTCCCTGGGCGCGCTGGCCGACCTCGCGGTGACGCCGCACATCGGCTACCGGGACGGCGAGTACTGCTTCCGCGGCGAGCTGGACCTGCAGGCGCTGGCGTACCTGCGCTTCTTCGGCAGCGCGCGGGCCGCCGCCTCGGTGGCGCTGTGGGGCGAGGTATGGAGCGAGGAGTGGCCGCTCCTCGACTGGATCTACTCGCTCGGCCCGAACGTGGGCCTGCCCGGCCGCATCGAGTACATCTTCGGCCGCGCGTTCTCGCCGAGCCTGGAGTTCACCACCCAGGAGCTGGACCCGCTCGCCGTGGTCCGCTCCGCCGTGCCCGAGCCCGGCCGGCGCCCGCGGTCCGAGCCCGGCAGCGCCCCGCCGCCGCGCGGGGCATCACCACGCAGGCCGCGCCGGTGCATCTCCGCCACGCCGAAGGGCATCCTCCTCATCCACCCGGAGAGAAAGGACGCCCTCCAGCCGGACGCGGAGGCGAAGGCGAGTCCCGCCCCCCGCACCTCCGCGTCTCCGCGTCCTCCGCGTCTCCGCGTGGAAAACGGAAGGGGCGGGCCCCACCGGGAGCCCGCCCCTTCCGTCGAACGCCGACGACGAGCGTCAGTCGTCGGTCCCGCCGCGAGGCCGCCCCGCGCCCGCGCCGCGGGGACGGTTCCCGCCGCCCTGCCCCCCGGGGCCGCCGAACCCGCCCTGGCCCGAGCTCCGGATCGTCGCCGGCACCCGCCGCCACTGCTCCGCCGTCAGGACCTTCTCCGCGTCCGCCAGCGCCGTGGCGACGTTGCGCCGCGCCTGCTCCACCCTGGGCCCGAGGCGCTGGAACAGGTCGCCCAGGTTCGCCCCGCGCTGCCCCTGCCCGCCGCGCCGGCCCGCGGGCTGCGCCGCCGGCTCGGGAAGCGCGGAGCGGACCTCCTCGCGGATGGGGGCGTTGCGCGCCTCCAGCGAATCGGAGATGGCCTGCAGCCGCGTCACCTGCTCCGCCGTGAGCCCCAGGGTGTCGCGCAGGGCGACGATCGCCGAGATGGGCTGCGGGAAGAGCCGGGTGACGATGGCGTCGCGGTCGAAGCCGCCCTGCCGGCCGCCGCCGCCGGGGCCGCCGGGCCCGCCCGCGCCGCCGCCGAACGCGATCCCCGCCAGCCCGAAGGCGCCGGGCTGCTGCGGACCCACGGCGACCCGGGCGGAGAGCGCCACCTGGAAGCCGCTCCCCGGCGAGCCGCGCCGGAAGCGCTGCTGCCCGAAGCGCTCGTTCACCTCGTAGCGGTACCGCCCCGCCTCGGGGTCGAAGCCGCGCGGGTAGAGGAGCGTCTCGTCCTGCCCGCCGAAGCTCGACCGTCCCCAGCCGCGCAGCCCGCCGGAGCCGTGGAGGAGCAGGTCCGCCCCGCCCGGCAGGTTCATCACGTCCACCGAGAGCGAGAGGCGCCGCCCCAGCGTGGGGAGTTGGGGGCGGACCGTCGCCCGCGCGTCGAGCGACGCCGTCCAGGGCCCGCGGCAGGAGTTGCGGCGGGCCAGCTCGCCCGTCTGCCGCTCCAGGCACTCGCGCACCCGGCCGGGGGCCGAGGCGAGGAGCCGGGAGAGGCCGTTCGCCACCGCGGTGTCGGGCGCGGACGCGGGGTCGAAGACGAACGCCACGTCGTTGCGCGCGCCGTCGCCGTTCAGGTCGCCGCCCACCATGGGGGTGAACGGCGCGCCGGAGGACGCCCGGCCGATCAGCGACACCTCCACCGCCTGCGACAGCGGCACGCCGACCACCGCCGTGAGCTGGTGCCGCCGCTCGAAGTCGCTCGTCCCCCACTCGTTCCCCGGCGAGCCGGAGATGGGGACCGAGGCGAAGCCCTGCTGCGCCGAGCAGCACGAGAACGACGACTGGTCGGTGGAGCGCGCGTGCGTGTACGACGCCTGCACCGCGACGCGCCGCGGGAGCAGTCCGTTCAGCGCGACGGTGAGCTGCTTCGTCTCCGACTCCAAGTCCGAGCGCACCTCGAAGACGTGCGCGAAGTCCGGGTGGATGCGCGACGCCGCGAGCTGCGCCTCCCCCGTTCGCGCGGAGACGGCCTCGCGCGGGGCGAAGACCGGGCGGCCGCCCTCGTTCGCGACCGTGAAGGCGGGCGTGGAGCGGAGGTTGAGGTCGCCGACCCCGTACAGGCCCACGCCGCGCGTGTACCCGGCGTCCACCGAGACGGTGAGGCGGGGGATCACCTGCCCCTGGAAGCCGAGCGACGCTCGCCACGAGCGCGGCGCGCCGAAGCCCTCCTGGAAGAGCGTCACGTTGGGGCGGCGCTCCGGCGCCCGCGGGCCCGTCTCCCCGGCGACGGGAAGGCACTCGATGGGGATGAAGGCCACCCCCTGCCGGTAGAGCGCCCAGTCCGGGACCGGCGCCGCCTCCCCGATGCAGGTGAGCTGCGACTCGCCCGTGGGGCGGCCCGTCTGGTCGAGCGCGGAGGCCAGCAGCGAGAACGGCGCGCGTCCGCGGAACTCCCCGAAGCCGCCGCGGACCAGGCGCAGCGGCTCGCCCTGCCGGTTCAGGCGCCACGAGAACCCCGCCCGCGGCGAGACGCGCACCTCGGACGGGAACGACGACGTCTCGCGCCCGAAGGTCTCTCCCACGCCGGGGGCGTAGTCGGGCCGCCCGTCGAAGCGCGAGCCCTCCAGCCGCAGGCCGTAGGTGACCTGCACCTCCGTGCGCGGGCGCCAGGTGTCGCCCAGGTAGAGCGCCGCGTTGATCCCGCCGCCGTCGCGGGAGCGGTCCGCCAGCGTGCGGGTGAACGACGCCGGCCGCCCGGCCGCGAAGTCGTCGAGCGAGTGGAAGGTGAACGAGCCCAGCCGGTCCACGGAGGACGCCTGGGAGAAGCGGGAGTGGTTCACCAGCAACCCCAGCTTGACCCGGTGCGAGTCCCGGATCAGCATCGACAGCTCGTCCGTCACCTCCAGCGTGCGCTCCCGCGTGGTCGCCGGCAGCGCGCGGTCCCCGCCGAAGACCAGGGTGGAGACGCCGCGCGAGCCGTCGGCGAGCACCGAGGAGACGCGCACGCGCCCCTCGGGCACCGTCTCGTACGGGTCCTGGTCGCGGGCGTCGCGCGTGTACGAGCCCTTCAGCTCGTTGATCCACCCGCCGCCGAAGCGCGAGGTGAGGGTGGCGATCGCGCCGTGGGCGTCGCTCGCCACCTCGCCGCCGTTCTCGCGCGTCTCCAGGAAGCCGATGCGGGCGTTGCTCTGGCCGTAGCGGTTCAGGTGCCCGCGCAGCGCCAGCGTGTGGCGCTCGCCCACCGCCCAGTCCACGCGGCCCAGGAGCGACACCGCGTCGCCCGTGCGCGTGAACGGCCCCGTCAGCGAGCGGCCCTGCACCCCGTAGCGCGACTGGAGCACGTCCAGGAAGCGCGCCACCGAGTCGGCGGCCACGCCCAGGGCGCTCACCGCGTCGCGATCCTCGGGGATCAGCGAGTACAGGTCGTCGGTGCGCCGCTGGGCGCTGAAGGAGAGGAACCAGAAGAGCCGGTCGCGCACGATGGGGCCGCCCACGCCCCCGCTGAGGCGGTTCTGCGTGTATCCCCCGCCCGCGGAGCCCGTGGTGCCGCCCTGCAGCGTGGGATCCCGCAGCAGGTACTGGAAGGAGCCCTGGGTCGTGTTCGTCCCCGAGCGCGTGGTCATCGCCACCTGGCCGCCGGAGAACTGGCCGCGCGCGACGTCGAACGAGGTGGTGACGACGCGCGTGCCCCGGATCCCCTCCTGCGGGATCCCCAGCGGCGAGCCTCCGCCCGCCTGCCCGCCCGTGAGCGCCGAGCCGAACGAGGCGCCGTCCAGGGTGACCTGGTTGAGGGTCGAGCGCTGGCCCGCCACGGAGAAGCCGCCGCGGGCGGAGAGGGAATCCGCCGAGCCCGTGGCCGTGACCCCGGGAGAGAGCGCCGCGATGCGTGCCGGGTCGTCGTCCTCCAGCGGCAGCCGGTTCACCAGCTCGCCCGGGAAGGTGCGCTCCTGCGCCCCCGTCTCGCCGCGGCCGGGGGGCGGCGAGCGGTTGGCCCTCACCTCGATCCCCTCCAGCGCCACCGTGGCCTCGCTGAGGCGGAAGTCGTGCAGGAGCACCTCCTCGTCGGCCTCGCGCGCGACCGCGGCGGTCGCCGCCCCCACCCCCGGCAGGGAGGCGCGCAGGCGGTACGAGCCGCCGCCGTCGGGGAAGGTGATGGTGTAGCGGCCGTCGGCGCCGGTGACGGTGGAGCGGCGCACCCCGCTCTCGGCCGAGACGGCCTCCACGCGCGCGCCCTGCGCCGGGCGTCCGTCGGGCCCCAGCACGCGCCCGCGCAGGATGTCGGTGGTGACCCCCACCTGCGCCGCGGCCGCCGTGGCGGAGAGGGCGAGGAGGAGGAGAAGGAGCAGGGCTCTCGGCGGTCTCATGCGTCTCGGCGGTGCAGCGGGTGGGTCCGGGGCCCGATCGGGGCCGCCTGAGCTGCAAGGACACCCCAGCCCGCTGCGGCGTTGGGCGGCGGGCGGCGCGTCCGGGAAGCACATCGTCGCGTCCCCCATCCACGTTCGTTACCGATACGTTACGAAGGGGGCCCAGATTCCGGCCAGGTGATCCCGCCGCCCACCCGCCCGGAGGCGAACCTTGCGAGGGAATCTGGCCCAGACGCATCTTCACCCCGACTCCATGCCGGAGCTGATCGGCGCCCCGCGCCACGGATCGGCCCCGGCGCCCAAGGCGATGAGCGCGCACATCCTGGTCGTCGACGACGAGCCCGACATCTCCGCGCTGGTGGCCTACCACCTGGCGCGCGAGTCGTACCGGGTGCGCACCGCCGCCAGCGGCACGGAGGCCATCCGCGCCGCCGAGGTGGAGCGTCCCGACCTGATCGTGCTGGACCTGATGCTCCCGGGCATGTCGGGCCTGGCGGTGCTGGAGGAGCTGCGCCGCCGCCCGGAGACGCAGGACATCCCGGTCATCCTGCTCACCGCCCGCAAGGAGGAGCAGGACCGCATCGCGGGGCTGCGCCTGGGGGCGGACGACTACGTGGCCAAGCCCTTCTCGCCGCAGGAGCTGATCCTGCGCGTGGCCGCCGTGCTGCGCCGCGTGCAGCAGGCCCCGCCGGTGACGCGCGGCGGCAAGGTGGTGCGCGTGGGTCCGTTCACCGTCGACACGGGCGCCGCCCGGGCGGACGTGGACGGCGAGCTGCTGGACCTGACCCCCACCGAGTACCGCCTGCTCCTGACGCTGATGGAGCGGCGCGGCCGGGTGCAGAGCCGGCGGCAGCTCCTGGAGGCCGTCTGGGAGGTCACGGCGAACATCGCCACGCGCACCGTGGACATGCACGTGCAGCGCCTTCGCAACAAGCTGGGCGCCCAGGCCGACTGGGTCGAGACCGTGCGCGGCTTCGGCTACCGCTTCCGCACGGATCCCCCCCGCCCGTAGCGCTCCCGGGCGACGCCGGTTGGGAGCCCGCCCCCGCAACCGGAGCCCCCGTGCGGCTGCGCGCCGACCAGAAGCTCTTCCTCACCTACCTGGCCGTGATCGCGGCCGTGGTCGTGGCGCTCACGCTCGGCGTGGGGGCCACGCTCCGCCGTCACCTCACCGCGCTCGCCGTGGGCGACCTGCGCCGCGAGCTGGAGATGGCGGAGCCGCTCCGCGCGTCCCGCCCGCACCTGCCCCGCGACTCGGTGGCCGACTGGCTGGGCGGCCTCTCGGGCCGGCGGGTGACGATCGTGGACCGGGCGGGGCGGGTGCTCGGCGACTCGGAGCTGGACGGCCCCGCGCTGGCGGGGATGGAGAGCCACCTGGAGCGCCCGGAGGTCCGCGAGGCCCTGGCCGGCCGCGTGGGCTCCGACGTGCGCCGCAGCCAGTCGGTGCGCGAGGAGCACGTCTACCTGGCCGCGCCCTCCCTGGACCGCGAGGTGCTGCGCCTCTCCTTCCCGCTGCGCGACATGACGTCCGCGGTCACGCGCGTGCAGCGCGGCATCTTCAGCGTGGGGCTGATCGCGCTGCTCGTGACCGGCCTCCTCTCCTTCGGCTTCTCGCGCGCAGTCACCCGCCCGCTCCGCCAGCTCGCCGCCGTCGCGCGCGCCATGGCGGGGGGCGACCTCTCCCGCCGCGCGCGGGTGCGCCGCCCCGACGAGCTGGGGGAGCTGGGCGACGCGCTCGACAAGCTCTCCGCCGAGCTGCAGCGGCGGCTGGGGCAGCTCGAGGGGGAGCGGGCGGAGATGCAGGCGCTCATCGACGCCATGGCCGAGGGCGTGGTCGCCATCGGCCCGGATGGCCGCGTGCAGCGGACGAACCCCGCGGCGCGCAGGATCTTCTCCCTGGCCGGCGACCCCCGCGGGGTGACGCCCGACCAGGTGACGCGGCGCAGGGAGTTCCTGGAGCTGGTCCGTCAGTCGCTCGGCGGGGCGCCCGTGGTGCCCACGGAGCTGGCGCAGGGCGACCGGCAGCTCCTGGCCACGGCGCAGCCGCTCCCCGGGGGCGGGGCGGTGATGGTGTTCCTGGACGTGACGGAGCTGCGCAGGCTGGAGGACGTGCGCCGCGACTTCGTGGCCAACGCCTCGCACGAGCTGAAGACGCCGCTCACCGTGGTCCGCGGCTTCTCCGAGACGCTGCTGGACGACGACCTTCCCCCCGCGCTCCGCCGCCAGTTCGCCGAGACGGTCCGCGCCAACGCCGACCGCCTGCAGCGCATCATCGACGACCTGCTGGACCTCTCCCGCATCGAGTCCGGCGGCTGGCGCCCCGACCCGCAGGTGGTCTCCGTCCGCGAGGTGGCGCGAGACGCCTGGGCGGCCCTGGGCGGCGGCCGCACCCCCCCGGAGGCGCGCTTCGAGATCGACGTGCCCCCCGAGTGCGAGTTCGTGCGCGCGGACCCCTCCGCCCTGGCCCAGGTGTTCGCCAACCTGCTGGGCAACGCCGTGCGCTACGTCCCCGCCGGGGGACGCGTGCAGGTCGTCGCCCGCCCGGCCGGAAGCCCGGCGCTCCCGCCGTCCCGCGACGCTGCGGCCGGACCCGCCGCCCTCCCCCCGGCGGAGGACGGCGGGTGGATCGTGGTCGAGGTCCGCGACGACGGCTCGGGGATCCCCGCCGCCCATCTGCCGCGCATCTTCGAGCGCTTCTACCGCGCGGACACGGCGCGGTCGCGGGCGGAGGGGGGGACGGGGCTGGGCCTCTCCATCGTGCGCCACCTGGTGGAGCGCCACGGCGGCGGGATCGAGGCCGAGAGCCGCCTGGGCGAGGGCACCACCATCCGCTTCACCCTCCCCGCCCCCGACGCGGACCATCCGGACGACGCGGACCATCGGGATGAGGTCCGTCACGGGGACGATCCGGACGACGGGGGACCGAACGGCCGCGAGGGGGAGAAGGAGCAGGGGGGATGACGTGGATGGGGGACCCTCGCTGCGTCGGCGTTCCGGGGGCGTAAAGCCCCCTGGCTACTACGATCGTCCCTGCGGGACTCCATCCGCCGTATTCGCCTGCCTCTCGTCTCGTCTGGTCGCGTCTCGCCCGCGGTCCGGGGGCGTGAAGCCCCGGCTGAGAACGGCGATCGTCCCTTCGGGACGACACATCCCGCGCCGTGGGTTCGGTCCCCCCCGACACCCGATCGTCGAGTCTATACAAGGGTGGCGGGCTCGCACCACAGCCGAGGGAGACGCACCTCCGCGGCCCGAGCCCGCCGGGTGAGGGCCCCCAACGTAACGCCACGCACCATCCCGCTCCGCAACGAGCGCCGTCCCCCCGTCCGACCTCGCCTCTCCCGCACGGCCTCCTCCCGAATCACTCAAGCTGTTGTCCCGGTGGAAGATGCGTCCACGCGGTCCCCCTCCCGCGTTCCCGTTGCGCATCGGGTCCCGCCCCGCGTGTCACCGTCAGGTCATGGCGCCCGCCACGGGCCAGTAACGAAGTTACCGGCCTGTTACAGGAGCGTGATGACGGAAGGCGGAGGCGGAGGTAAGATCCCGTGGCTCGCCGGACCCGACCGGCGGGACTCCACAACCAAGACACACCGGGGGCCGTGTTGAAGACGAGCGACCGTTTTGCCGTGCTCGCCGCTGGACTCCTCTCCTGCTTCGCGCCCGCCGCCGCGGGGGCGCAGGGCGCGCCCGGCACCGTCCTGAAGGTGAACGCCGCGGAGATCGCCATTGGCGGCCGCGTGCAGACGCAGCTCAACACCACCTCGGTGGAGGGCGAGCCCTCTTCCGAGCTCGTCCTGCGCCGGGTGCGGCTCGAGGCGACGGTGAAGGTCAACGACGTGGTCAGCGGAAAGGTGCAGCCCGACTTCGCGGGGAACCGCGTCTCGCTCAAGGACGCCTGGCTGAAGCTGAACCTCCACCCGGCGTTCCAGCTCCTGGCCGGCAACGCCCACCGCCCGTTCTCTCCCATCACCACCACGTCGTCCACGCGCATGCTCCCCATCGAGCGGGGAGTGCGCATCCGCGGCGTGTCGGGCGAGTTCGACCAGTACCAGCTCGTCTCGGCGCTCGACTACTCGGAGCGCGACCTGGGCCTGCAGGTGATCGGCGAGCCGAAGGGCGCCCCGCTCGGGCTGACGTACCAGGCCGGCTACTTCAACGGCCCCGCCCGCGCCGCCGCCGCGGACGAGAGCACCTGGCAGGGCGCCGCGCGCGTGACCGTGCAGCCCGTGCGCAACGTGCGGGTGGGCGCCGCGTGGAGCGGGCGCGACTTCGCCCGCAAGGTGCCGCTCCCCGATTCGGTCGACACCCGGCGAGGCAACGCCTACGAGGTGGACGTGGAGTACGGCGCCCGCTCCCGGGGCCTGCACCTGGTGGGCGAGGCCGCGTACGGCGACTTCGACCCGTTCCGCGGCGCACGCTTCATCGGGGCGCAGGGGTGGCTGGGCTGGCGCAGCGGCACCATCTCCGGGACCATCTCCGCCGTGGAGCCCCTGGTCCGCGTCTCCCACGGCGATCCCAACGTGAACGACCGCGCCGGCGTCACCGCCACCGGCGGAACGCTGTTCACCCCCGGCCTCAACCTCTGGCTGGGCGGCCTGAACCGCGTGCAGCTCAACCTGGACCTCTGGGACCCCAGGACCGGCGGCACCCGCGCCACGTCGTTCAAGACCCAGTTCCAGCTCGCCTTCTAGCCGTTCCCGTCCGGACGTCTCGCCCGGCAGCCCACGAGAAGGACGGAGGAGTTCAGGGAGTGCAGGGAGTTTCCGGTAGCATCAGCCTGCTCCCTCACGCTCCCTGAGCTCCCCGAACTCCCAGAACTCCCTCCCCGGAAGGTGATCCCGGCCCGAGACGAAGACCCGCTCGCCGCCCACCGCTCGCCCCCCCTTCCGCAGTTCTCCGCGCGCTCCGCGAACTCCGCGTACTCCGCGTCCCTCTTTCATCCTCCGCTCCCGCGACGGAAGCGGCGGACACCCCCCTCCGCCCGACATCCCCCCCCTCGTTCGTAACGGCGGATGCACGACACGAGACCGTCTCGTTGCATCCGGGTGACGCTTCCGTCCCGCGGCGGAGGCCGAGCACGTCCACGTTTCTCCCTGTCCGGTGACGCGGCGCACGCCGCCGCCGGGATGAAGATCCTGATCGAGAACCCGATGGGGGGAACGAACGAATGAACGCTCGCAACGGCGTCCGGGCTCTGCTGCTCGGCCTCGCGCTCGGCCTGGCCGGCGCGGGGTCCGCCGCCGCCCAGGGCACGGGACAGATCGTGGGACGCGTGGTCGACGCGGGGACCGGGCGCGGGCTGGCCGGCGCGCGCGTGGCGGTGCAGGGGACCGCCCTGGCCGCCACCGCCGGCGTGGACGGGCGCTACACGCTGACCCGCGTGCCCGCGGGGACGCACGCCGTCTCCGCCTCCATGATGGGATACGGGACCAAGACGCTCACCGGCGTCCACGTGGCCGCCGGCGCCTCGGCGTCGGCGGACGTGGCGCTCTCCGCCGCCGCGCTGGCGCTGGAGGGGCTCACCGTCTCGGCCGCGCGCGAGCGGGGGAGCGTGAGCCGCGCGCTGGACGAGCAGCGCACCGCCACCGGCATCGTGAACGCCACCACCCGCGAGCAGATCGCCCGCTCGCCGGACGGCGACGCCGCCCAGGCGGTGCAGCGCGTGAGCGGCGTGACCGTGCAGGACGGCAAGTACGTCTTCGTCCGCGGGCTGGGCGAGCGGTACACGACGACCTCGCTGAACGGCGCGCGCATCCCGTCTCCCGAGCCGGAGAAGAAGGTCGTGCCGCTCGACCTCTTCCCGTCCGGGCTGCTGGAGTCCATCACCACCTCCAAGACCTTCACCCCGGACCAGGCCGGCGACTTCTCGGGCGCGCGGGTGGACCTGCGCACCCGCACGTTCCCGGCGCGGCGGACGCTGACCTACTCGCTGGGCACGGGCGTGGTGAGCTCGGCCGCGGGGAAGGACGTCCTCTTCCTGCCCGGGGCCGGCTCCGACTGGTTCGCCAACGCCGCCTCCGAGCGGGGCATCCCCTCCGTGGTCCGCGCCGCCGGCTCGTTCCGCGGGCTCAACCAGGGCGACGTGAACCTGATCGCGCGCTCGTTCCGCAACGTCTGGTCGCCCACCCAGCAGGTGGCCTCGCCCAACCTCTCCGGCTCGCTCACGGCGGGGGGAGAGGACCCGCTCTTCGGGCAGCGGATCGGCTACGTGGGCTCGTTCACCTACTCGCGCTCGCAGGAGGTGCGGGCGGACGAGGTGCGCGCCCGCGTGACGCCGGACGAGAACGGCGACCCGCAGGCGCAGAACGTCTTCACGGGCACCACGGGAACGACCGGCGTGCTCTGGGGCGGGCTGCTGAACCTGAGCACCTTCGTGGGCTCCAACCACAAGCTGGAGCTGAGCAACTCGTACAACCGCGCGGCCGACGCCGCCGCGCACGAGGACTGGGGCACGCTGGAGGAGTTCGCGCAGGTGGACAGCGTCCGCCGCTCCTCGCTGCGCTACGTGGAGCGCAGCGTCCGCGCGCACCAGCTCCGCGGCGAGCACGTGCTCGGCAGGCTGGGCGCCGACTGGTCGCTGGCCGCCTCGCGCGTGACCCGCGACGAGCCCGACCGCGCCGACCTGGCCTACGGGTACGAGATCGCCCCCAGCGGCGAGCGCCTGCCGCTGGCCTGGCTCGGGTTCCTTCCCGAGGGCGCGCGCCGCACCTTCGCCGCGCTGAGCGAGGACGCCTGGAACGCCGACCTGAACCTGGGCGTGGAGGTCGGTCCGGCCTCGGCCGAGGGCCGCGTGCGGTTCGGCGGCGCGTTCCGCCGCACCGAGCGCGACTCGGAGTCGCGGTCGTACAACATCCGCTCCATCGGCCTCTCCCACGACCAGCGCGCGGCGCTCCCGGAGGCGATCTTCGACGGGCGCTACGCCCAGGACGGGCAGTCGCTGCTGTACGTGGAGCCCAACGCCTTCGGCGGCACCTACGCGGCGCGCGACAACGTGGCGGCGGGATACGCCATGGCGGAGTACCTGCTGGGCGGGCGCTTCAAGCTGATCGGCGGGGCGCGGATGGAGCGCTGGGACCTGCTGCTGGAGTCGCAGCGGACCAACGGGTCCACGGTGACCACGGAGCGCGTGGTGACGGACGTGCTCCCCTCCCTCGCGCTGAACGTTCGCCTGGGCGAGACGCAGAACCTGCGCTTCTCGGTGTCGCAGACGCTCTCGCGGCCGGAGTACCGCGAGCTGGCGCCCATCTCGTACCGCGACATGCTGGGCGAGCGCGAGGTCTTCGGCGACTCCACGCTCCGACGCACGCTGGTGCGCAACTTCGACGCGCGCTGGGAGTGGTATCCCACCTCGGGCGAGGTGCTGAGCGTGGGCGCGTTCGCCAAGCGCTTCCGCGACCCCATCGAGCAGATCGAGGTGGCGGCCAGCGGCGCGACCCAGCTCTCCTTCACGAACGCGGAGAGCGCGCTGAACTACGGGGTGGAGGTGGAGGTGCGGAAGGACCTGGGCACGCTCTCCTCAGGGCTGGAGCCGTGGACGGTGTTCACCAACGCCACGGTGATGCGCAGCGAGATCCGCACGGGGAACAACGAGCTCTCCGCCGCCACCCGCGACGACCGGCCCATGGTGGGGCAGGCGCCGTACGTGGTGAACGCGGGCGTGGCCTACAGCCGCGGGGAGGGGAAGACGTCCGCGACGCTCCTCTACAACGTGGTCGGCAAGCGCATCTCCACCGCGGCGCTGGAGCCGCTGCGGGTGGACTCGTACGAGATGCCGCGGCACGTGCTGGACCTGTCGCTCCGCTTCCCCCTGCTGCGGAAGCTCTCGGCGAAGGTGGACGCCGAGAACCTGCTGGACGCGCCGGTGGAGGTGAAGCAGGGCGACGTGGTGCGGGAGCGGTACCGCACGGGCCGCTCGGTGGCGCTCGGGGTGACGTGGCGCCCCTGAGCCCATGACGTGACCGGCCCGTGACGGGTCGGAGGCCCCAGTGCAGCGGCACCCGGAGCATCTTCCGGGTGCCGCTCGCGTTCGGGGAGCGGCCACGCTTCAACCAGACACCAGGGGAACGATGAGACTCCTCGCGCGGAAGGCGCTCGCGATCGCAGCCACGGCGCTCCTCGCCGGCGCCTCCACGGCCTGCGACGACTCCACGGGCACCGACGACCTCACGCCGCCGTTCGGCGTGACGGCCGCATCCATCTCCACCACCTCCATCCGCGTGACCTGGAGCCAGGTCGACGGCGCCACCGGCTACGAGGTCGAGCGGGCGGTCGACGGCGGCACCTTCACCCCGGTCGCCACGCCCGGCGGCACCTTCCACGAGGACACGGGGCTGCAGCCCTCCACCGAGTACCGCTACCGCGTGCGGGCCGTAGCCGGCTCCCGCCGGAGCGAGTACGGCGCCGAGGCGCGGGCCACCACGGGCGTGGCCGGACCCAAGCAGCGGATGGTGCAGTGCTGCATCGAGGCCAACACCACCTGGTACGCCGACAGCGTGTACGTGCTGAGCGGCTACGTGAAGGTGCGCAACGCGGCCACGCTGACCATCCAGCCGGGGACGAAGGTCGTGGGCGACACCCTCACGCCCGGCTCGTCGCTCTGGGTGCTCCGCGGCTCCAGGCTGATGGCCGAGGGGACCGCGGCGGCCCCCATCGTATTCACCTCGCAGCGTCCCGCGGGCACCCGCAAGCCGGGCGACTGGGGCGGCATCGTCATCATCGGCAACGCCCCCATCAACCGCACCTCGTCGCCGGTCTTCACCGAGGGGCCCACGGGCGCCCGCGAGGACTACGCGAGCGGCACCAGCTTCGGCGACGACAGCGGGTCGCTGCGGTACGTGCGCGTGGAGTTCGCCGGGTACGACGTGTCCAACGGCTCGGGCCAGGAGCTGAACGGCATCTCCATGTACGCGGTGGGCCGCGGGACCAAGCTGGAGTACGTGCAGGTGATGTCCGGGCTGGACGACTCGTTCGAGTGGTGGGGCGGCGGCGTGGACGGGCGCTACCTGGTCTCGTACGAGGCGGGCGACGACCACTACGACTGGTCGGAGGGGTACCGCGGGCGCAACCAGTTCCTGGTCGCCCTGCAGACGGCGGTGGTCACGCCCCAGGCGGGCGCCGGCACCGTCTCGTCCGACCCGCGCGGCTTCGAGGGCGACGGCTGCGACAACTCGCTCCCGGGGTGCACCTTCGCGAACCAGCCGTTCTCGGCCCCGGTGTTCGCGAACTTCACCCTCATCGGGCCGGGCGCGGGGGTGTTCGCCACCACCGACGGCAACGGCGCCGTGGTGCGCCGCGGATCGGGCGGCACCTTCGTGAACGGCGTGATCGGCCGCTGGCCCGGGGTCGGCTTCTCGGTGCGCAACTCGGAGAGCAACGCGCTGCTCGCCGTCGACTCGCTCGCGGTGCGGTCGGTGCACCTGGTGGACAACGCGCAGAACTTCGAGCCCGCCGGCGTGAACTTCGGCTCCGCGCTCTCCGCCTCCGCGTTCGGCAACACGGCGGGCGCGGGCGTCGGCTCGCTCTTCACCGCGCTTCCGGCCGCGGGCACGGTGCCCACCGTGGGCGGCATCGACTGGACGCCGCCCGCGTCGGCGACGGCCCTGGTCGGGACGGGCACCACCACGTTCGCGGCGCCGCTGGCGGGGCGGATGACCTCCTACTTCGGCGGTACCGTGCAGGCCACCTCGTACCGCGGCGCCGCCGACCCGGCGGGCGCCAAGTGGTGGCAGGGCTGGACCGCCTACGCGCGCAACTGACGCGGACTCTGAACACAGAGGGGGGACGGGGCCGCCGGTCCCGTCCTCCTCCGCCATCCGGACCGAAGATGATCAGGAAGACGCTCCTCGCCGTTCCCGCCCTGGCCGCGCTCCTCCTCTCCGCCTGCGGGGGAGAGGGGGGTGCCCGTGCCGCCTCCGCGGACGCCCCGCCCGCCCTTCCGGTGGACGGCGCGCGGACGATGGAGGCGGAGCTCGCCGCCTTCCGCGCCGACCTTCCCGCCGCCCCCACCTCCTTCCGCGGCGGGTCGGCGGACGCCGACACCCTCGTCGCGCTCGTCGTCCGCGCGCTCGCCGAGGCGGACACCGCCGCCTTCGAGCCGCTGGCGCTGGACCGCGCGGAGTTCGCGTGGCTCTACTATCCCACCAACCCGCAGGCCCGGCCGCCCTACGAGCTGCCGCCCTCGCTGATGTGGTTCACGCTCCAGGGCAACAACCGCAAGGGCGTCCTGCGCGCCCTGGAGCGCTTCGGCGGCCGCCCCGTCGCGCTGCGCGCCTGGCGCTGCGATCGCGTGGACGAGCAGGGCGAGAACACCGTCCGCTCCTCCTGCACCGTCCGCCTCGCCTCCAACGGCGGAGCGGACCAGACCCTGCGCCTCTTCGGCGCGCTCATCGAGCGAGGCGGCCGCCACAAGGTCCTGTCGTACGCGAACGACCTCTGAGGGGCCGACATCCCGCGTCGTCGGCATCCCGGGGCGTGGAGCCCCCGGCTGCTACAACGATCGTCCCTCCGGGACTTCACGCGGACCCGGACGGGGTCCGCTCGCCGCCACGACACCGGTCCCTCTCCCGCAATGCGCAAGAGGGTGGCGGGCCCCGACGGGAGCCGGGGGAAGCGCAGCCCGGCCGCCCCGGCCGGCGGGGCGAGGGCCTCTTCGGCGGCCGCGCGAGGGCTCCTGTCGGCCGGGCGGCACGACTTCTGCCTGTTTGAGGGGTGCCCGCCGGACGACCGTCCGGAGGACGAGGCCATTTCCGCAGCGAGACGAGCCCTGACAGGATCCACCATGATGGCGACGCAGCACACCACCCGCGCCCGCTTCCGCCGCGCCACCCGGCGCGACGAGACCCGCGGCATCCGCGCGGCCGCCCCTGCCGGGACCGCCGTCGCGACCGCCGCCGAGGTGCCGGACGACGAGGCGCTGTTCCTCTGCCCCGACCGCGACGGCTGCGGGTTCGTACCCAGCGAGCGCTGACCCCGGCGGGCGGGACGGGAGGGGGGCGGGACGCCGATGCGTCCCGCCCCCCTCGTGCGTTCCCCGGCTCCGCCCCGGCG
>JASLAX010000207.1 GCA_030146875.1 Longimicrobiaceae bacterium | reverse complement strand
TTGCGATCCGCGTTCGGCAGGAGCGGCTTGATCCGCTCCCACTCGGGATCACTCAGGTCTGTCGGATAGGCTCGTCTCGTCATGAGAGTAAACTGTAACTGCCGATTGACCCTCAGAACAGATTCTTAAACACACTCTTAGCCGGGGGTTTCACACCCCCGGAACGCGGACGAAGCCCGATCTCAGCCGACGCCGGTACGTCACCCCGTCCCACCTCCGCCGGAGGGCAGCCCTTCCGCCGGAGCCGGATCGACGCCGACCGCTCGCCACTCGCACCTCCGCGTTCTCCGCGCCTCCGCGTGAGACCCTTCTTTTCCCGACGACACCCGGACCGAGATGCCCCGCCGCACCGCCCTCCTCGCCCTCCTCGCCCTGACGGCCGCGTGCGGCGGGAAAGACGACGCCCGTGAGACGGCGATCGTGCGAGACAGCGCCGGCGTGACCGTGGTGGAGAGCTCCGCCGCGCGCTGGAAGGAAGGAGCGGGGTGGCGCCTGGCCGCCGAGCCGAAGGTGGCGATCGGGTCCGAGGAGGGCGCGCCGGAGGAGCAGTTCGGCTTCGTGTCCGACGCGCTCCGCATGGCCGACGGCTCGCTGCTGGTCGCGGACGGCCAGTCGCAGGACCTGCGCGTGTACGACGCGGCCGGGCGCTACCTTCGCACGGTGGGCCGAAAGGGCGGCGGGCCGGGCGAGTACCAGGGGCTGCACGCCCTGGTGCCGCTGCGCGGCGACTCGATCGGCGCCATCGACGTGTACGGGATGCGGCTCTCGGTGCTGGCGCCGGACGGACGCCACGTGCGTAGCGTGCGCGTGCGCCCCGACGACGAGTGGGCGGTCCCGTCCGTGGCGGGCGTGTTCCCCGACGGGTCGCCGCTGGTGGCGGTGGAGCACTCCCGCCGGTTCCGGAACAGCGAGACGATGAAGCGCGACACCGCGCGCCTCCTGCGCTACACGGCGGAGGGGGCGCCGCGCGACACCATCGCGTGGTACGCGGGGCTGCAGACGCTCACCATCACGGGACCGAACATGGCCATGCGCTCGCCCGTGGCGTTCGGGGCGCTGACCGCCCGCGGCTTCCACGGCGACGCCGTCTACGTGGCGGACAACGCCCGCGCCGAGGTGCGCGTGCTGGGGCCCGACGGGGGCCTGCGGCGCCTGTTCCGCTGGGCGCACAGCCCGGAGCCGGTGAGCGACGAGGAGAAGGCGATCTACCGCGAGAGGCAGCTCGCCGGCGCGGAGGCGTCCTTACGCCCCGCCGTGGAGCGGATGCTGGCCGAGATGCCCTGGCCCAAGCGCAAGGGCGCCTTCGAGTCCCTGACGGTGGACGCCGGCGGCAACGTGTGGATCCGCGCCTACCGCAGCGGACGCGAGGAGACGGTGCGCTGGACGGTGTTCGACCCCGAGGGGCGCCTGCTGGGCGAGCTGCGCATGCCCGAGGCGCTGCGCGTCACGGAGATCGGGCCCGACTACGTGCTGGGCGTGCACCGCGACGAGGCCGACGTGCAGCAGGTCCGCCTCTATCCCCTGGAGCGGCCGGGCGCCTGAGCGCCGCCGCCGAAGCGCCGTGATCCGCCTCTGCATCCGCCGCCCCATCGCCGTCTCCATGGCGTACCTGGCGCTCGCCCTGCTGGGCGTGGCGTCGTGGCTGCGGGTGCCGGTGGAGCTGCTCCCCGAGACGGAGCTGCCGCGCCTGCGCATCACCGCCACCTGGCCGGGGGCGTCGCCGGAGACGACGGAGGCGTTCCTGACCTCGCCGCTGGAGGCGGCGGTGCAGCAGGTGCGCGGGGTGGAGAAGATCACCTCGGAGTCGCGCGAGCAGCACGGCAGCGGCAGCGCCAGCATCGACGTGGAGTTCTCGCGCGAGACGGACATGGACTTCGCGCGGCTCGACCTCTCCGAGCGGCTGGCGGCGCTGGACGCGTCGCTCCCCGACGGCGCCCGCCGCCCGCGCGTGGAGCCGTACGTCCCCGAGGAGTTCGCCGACCAGGGCTCGCCCTTCCTGCTCTACACCATCACCGGCCCCTACACCACCGAGGCGCTGCGCCAGTTCGTGGACGAGACGCTCGCCCCCGAGCTGCGGCAGGTGCAGGGGGTGGCGAACGTGGCCGCCTGGGGCGGACGCGGGCGGGTGCTGGAGGTGGAGCTGTCCGAGTCGCGCATCCTGGCGCTGGGGCTCACCCCCGACGTGGTGCGGCAGCGCGTGCAGGAGCTGGAGGACGTGCGCGAGGCGGGCGCGGTGTGGACGGGCGGGAAGCTGCACGCGGTGGCCATCCGCGAGTCCCCCCGCTCCGCGGCGGAGGTCCGCCGCCTGGCGCTGCTCACCGACCGCGGCCGGGTGGTGCGGCTGCAGGACGTGGCCACGGTGCGCGAGACCTACGAGGACCCCGCCTCGCACTACCGCATCGACGGGCGGCCCGCGGTGGCGTTCCAGGTCTTCAAGGAGATCGGCACCAACGCGGTGAAGGTGGCGGACGACGTGAAGGCGCGGGTGACGGCGCTGGCGCCGGGGTACCCTCCGGGGACGCGCGTCATCCTGGACCAGGACCAGAGCCGCGGCATCCGCGCCCAGCTCACCGACCTGCGCTGGCGGGCCCTCTCCTCGGCGTTCATCGTCTTCGTCGTCCTCCTCTTCTTCCTGCGCTCCTTCCGCTCGGCCGCGGTGGTCTTCGCGAGCATCGCCTTCTCCGTCCTGCTCACGCTGAACCTGGTGTACTTCGGCGGCATGACGCTGAACGTGCTGACGCTGATGGGGCTGGCGATGGGGTTCGGGCTGGTGATCGACAACGCGGTGGTGGTGCTGGAGAACGTCTACCGCCTGGCGCGCGCCGGCGAGACGGCGGACGCCGCCGCCGAGAAGGGCGCGCGCGAGATGCTCCTGCCCGTGCTGGCGGCCACGCTGACGACCATCATCGTCTTCATCCCGTTCGTCTACCTGCAGGGCGAGGTGCGGCTCTTCTACGTGCCGCTGGCGATCGTGGTGGGCTTCACCAACGTCGCCTCCCTCCTCGTCACCTTCACCTTCACACCCGCGCTGGCCGCCCGCCTGCTGCGGGTGGTGCCGCTGAAGCCGGCGGACGCCGAGGCGCGCCTCCCGCTCTACTCGCGCGTGTACGCGGCGCTGGTGGGGACCACGCTGCGCTTCCCCTGGTCGTCGGTGGCGGTCGCGCTGCTGCTGCTGGGGGGGTCGGGCTACCTGTTCCAGAAGTACGTCACGCGCGGCACGGTGTGGCAGGCGTGGTCGGACCAGGCCTCGTACATCGACATCAACGTGCAGCTCCCGCGCGGGGAGGACCTGGAGCGCACCGACGAGCTGATGCGCTTCTTCGAGACGCGGCTGCGGGCCATGCCCGAGGTGGGGCGCTTCGTCACGCGCGTGCAGCCGCAGAACGGATCGGTGCGCGTCACCTTCCCGGACTCGCTGCAGGCGACCTCGGTCCCGCTCGCCATCAAGGAGCACCTGGAGGCGTACTCGCACACCTTCGGCGGCGCCGAGGTGCGGGTGCACGGCTACGGCCCGTCGTTCTACGGGGGTGGCTCGTCGCCGCCCAACTACAGCATCCAGGTGCTGGGCTACAACTACGAGAAGGTGCGCGAGATCGCCGAGGACCTGGGCGAGCGGCTGAAGCGCTTCACCCGCATCCAGGACGTGGACACCAACTCGTCGGGGTGGGGGTTCTCGCGCGACAAGGCCACCGAGATGGTGGTGCGGCTGGACCGCCGCCGCCTGGCGCTGCACGGCATGACCGCGCGCGACGTGGTGCAGCGCGTGTCGGCCGCCGTGGGCCGCGGCTCCACCCGCTCCACGCTGCGCGTGGGCGACGAGGAGGTGGGGCTCACGGTGCGCCTGGGCGGCGCCGAGCGCCTGGACGTGCAGGGGCTGCAGAACCTGCTCCTTCCCGGGCGCGGGGGGCAGGGGGTGCGCCTGGCCGACGTGGCCACGGTCGGCGAGCGCGAGGTGCTGAGCCGCATCCTGCGCGAGGACCAGCAGTACCAGCGCCGGGTGAGCTACGAGTTCCGCGGCCCCAACAAGCTGGGCGACCGCGTGCACAAGGCCGTGATCGACGCCACGCGCCTCCCCCCCGGCTACACGGTGGTCGGCCGCGAGGAGTGGAAATGGTCCGACGACGAGAAGTCGCAGATCTACGGCGTGCTGGCCGTCTCGCTGATCCTGGTGTTCATGGTCACCGCGGCGCTCTTCGAGTCCATCCGCCAGCCGCTCTGCGTGCTGCTGACGGTGCCCATGGCGCTGATCGGCGTCTTCCTCGTCTTCTTCTACACGGGCGCGTCCTTCACCCGCGAGGCGTTCATCGGCGTGATCATGATGGGCGGCGTGGTGGTGAACAACGCCATGCTGCTGGTGGACCACGTCAACCAGCTCCGCCGCGTGTACGGCGTCCCCTTCCAGGACGCCATCCTGCGCGGCACGCTGGAGCGGGTGCGTCCCATCCTGATGACCTCGTTCGTCACCATCCTGGGGCTGCTGCCCCTGGTCGTGATGAGCGAGGCGGCCGACCAGAACATCTGGAACGCGCTGGGCTACTCGCTGCTGGGCGGCCTGGCGTCCTCCACCGTGCTGGTCCTGACCGTCACCCCCGCGCTGTACCTGCTCTTCGAGCGCGGGCCGGAGCGCCGCCGCCTGGCCCGCCTGGCCCGCGCTGCCGCGCCCGCTGCCGAATCCCCAGCCGTCCTGGAGCCCGCATGACCCGCCTCGCCCTCGTGCTTCCCGCCGCCTTCCTTGCCCTGACCGCCTGCGGAGGCGACGTGAAGGTCGGCGGCTCGTTCGCCGGCACCATCGACACCCTCGCGAACGGCGCCGTCGTCACCCGCTCGCCCGAGAAGGGGATGTGGACGGCGGGCGAGGAGTGGACGCTGGTGGAGGAGATGCGCATCGGCTCGGCGGAGGAGGAGGGGCCGGAGCTCTTCGGCGAGATCCGCGACGTGGAGGTGGACGCGGCGGGACGGATCTACGTGGCGGACGCCCAGGCCAACGAGGTGCGCCTCTTCGGCCCCGACGGGCGCCACGTACGCACCATCGGGCGCAAGGGCGGCGGGCCGGGGGAGTTCCAGAACGTCGGCGGGCTGATGCTCGACCCGCGGGGGCGGCTCTGGGTGGTGGACCAGAACCTGGGCCGCTTCTCCGTCTTCGACACGGCCGGCACGTACGTCACCAGCCACCGGCGCTCCACGGGGATGACCTACTACACCTGGCCGGGGGGCATGGACGCGAGCGGCCGGGTCTACGACATGGACGTGGTCTCCGGACAGGACGTGCTGGGCGGCCGGTACGGGCTGGTGCGCCTGGACGGCGCCATGCAGGTCGCGGACACCTTCCGGATGCCGAAGCACCAGCCCGAGTCCTTCGACTACCAGAGCGCGAACGGGCAGGTGCGCATGCGGGCGAGCGTTCCGTTCGTGCCCGTGCTGGTCTGGAGCCTGGGCCGCGACGGGAACGTGTGGGTGGGGCTGAGCGACCGCTATCGCATCGCGCGGATCGACGCGCGCGGCGACACGCAGCGGGTGGTGGAGCGCGAGCACACCCCGGTCCCCGTCACCTCTGTGGAGAAGGACACCGCCGTGGCGCGCCTGGTGTGGTTCACCCGGCAGGGCGGCAAGGTGGACGCCTCGCGCATCCCTCCGCGGAAGTCGGCGTTCGCGGGGTTCTGGCCCGACGACAGCGGGCGGCTCTGGGTGCTGCCGTTCGTCCCGGGCGCGGAGCAGGGGAGGCAGCTCGACGTCTTCGACGAGCAGGGCCGCTACCTGGGCCGCCTGCCCCTGCCCGCGAAGCTCACGCCGCACACGCCGTTCGTCGCCCGGGAGGATCGCGTCTACACCGTGGTGAAGGACGATGACGACGTGCCGTACGTCGTCCGCTACCGCATTCAGCGCGGCGCGCCGAAGACCTGACGCGCGGCCGTCGGTCGAGGTGCCGGTGCGACGAGCACCCTCCCGTCTCGCGCCGAACCGACGTTCCGGGACGCGGAGTTCGCGGAGTACACGGCGTTCGCGGAGAACGACAGCCGTGACCGCGAACTCCGCGAACTCTCTTTTCAAACGCCGCGTCTCCCCCTCGCCCTCCGCCGGGCGAGAAGTCCTTCGCGGAAACGAGAACGAGGGGCCTCTCCGATCCACGCGGGAGAGGCCCCTCGCTGCGTCCGCCGACGTCGGCCGGCGGCGGCGAGCGGAGCGCGTCAGGTCACCGGCTGAGCCAGTACGTCGCCTTGATCAGGAAGACGTTGCTGGAGCGCTGGTCGAAGATCCCGCGCACGTCGCGGCCGGTGTCGAAGTCGCCGAAGGGCTCCTCGCCCGAGCGGTTCTGCTGCCACACCAGGAAGAGCGCCGAGCCCGGCCGGTACTCCCACCGCAGCACCGCGTTGCCGCGGAGCGAGCGGAAGTTGAAGTCCGGGTCCGAGAACTGGAAGCAGCTCCCCGCGCCCGCGCCGTCGGGGTCCACCGTGTAGGTGCGCGCGCCGCGGTCGTCCGTGCAGCCGCCGATCTGGCTGCTGGAGCCGAGGTTGCCGCGCTCGATCACGCCGCGGTCGCGGCCGTACGCGGCGAAGGCGAACTCGCCGGGAGTGGTGAACTCCTTGAAGCGCTCGAAGTCGCCCGCGGAGATGAACGGCTGCGCGAACACCTGCAGCGACAGCTTGGGCGTGAACGTCCAGTTGACCCGCGTGTTCATCGACAGCTCCGACGAACGCAGGTCGGCGAACAGGTAGCGCCGCCCGAAGGTGCCGCTGGCCGCCGCGTCCGTGAACGCGTCCACGTACTGGTCCGTGTCGACCTGGCGCGAGTAGCGGGGCCCCACCGACACCTGCACCGAGGAGGAAGGGCGCAGGTTGAAGTTCATCCCCACCGTGCGCTCGTTCTCGCCCGAATCGTCGCGGCGGGTGTAGACGTACGCGCTGCCGGAGATGCGCTTGCGCGGGTCGGAGCCGCCGTTGATCTCGTAGGAGTACTGGCTGGGCACCCCCGCCAGCGGACCGCCGCGCGTGAGCCGGTCGTTCTTGTAGGCGGGAGCGTAGAAGGCGTTCACTCCGCCGTACCACAGGTTGTGGAAGGTTCCGTTGGCGGCCACCGAGTAGCCGTCGTTCACGCGGTCGCCGCCGTAGTTCCACGCGGTGTTGCTGTACGCGAAGTACGAGTGGCTGCGGAACAGCTTGTTCCGCTCGTTCACGCGGCGCCCGATGAAGGTGGAGAACGCGCGCCGGTCGGCCGAGCCCTGGAACCCCAGGTCGTTGCTCTCGAAGCCCGGCGACACCTCCTGGTAGGTGAGGGAGAGGTCCCACGGGCCGCCGTGGTTCAGCGACAGGGCGCCGTTCCACCCGCCCAGCGAGGTGCGCGCCGAGTCCACCTCCACCCAGTCCGCGTCGGGCCGCTGGAAGTAGCGCTGGCTCGCGCGCTGCGTGCGGACGATGGCCGCGGGGCTGCCGTACACGCGGCCGCTGGCGATGGAGCCGCTCAGCGACCACTGGCGGTTCTTCCAGAAGTGCTCGCCGTCCAGCCCCGCCACCACCGCGCGCGAGCGCAGCAGGTCGTCGAACTCGTCGCCGGTCAGGTCGCGGTGCGTGGCGGTGACGATCCCGCCCACCACCGTGCGCCCGCCGCGCAGGTCGCGGCGCAGCCGGCCCACGAAGTAGTTGGTCAGCGGCTCCACCGGGGTGGAGCCGTCGACGCGGTCGGCCACCCCGAAGCGCGCCTCCTCGCGCTGCGTGACCGCGTTCATCAGCCCCACCGACCACCCGCCCGGCGTCTTGCCGCTCACCTTCACGGCGCCCAGGATGGTGGAGGCGTCGGGCCGGTCCACGAAGTCCGCGTCCACGGAGCGCTGCGGCGCGCGGCCGATCCGGCGGGAGTAGAAGTAGTCCTGGACGAAGCCGAAGTTGTTGAAGGTCTGGAGCTGGCCGAAGTTGAAGATGTCGCTGCCCTCCACGAAGAAGGGCCGCTTCTCGGGGAAGAACGTCTCGAAGGCGGAGAGGTTCACCACCGCGGGGTCCACCTCCACCTGCCCGAAGTCCGGGTTGATGGTGCCGGTGAGGGTCAGCCCCAGCGGCAGCCCCATCTTCACGTCGGCGCCGAAGTTGGCCGCGCCCTCGTTGGGGCTGCGGAACGGGTCGCCCGCCGCCGGACGGTCGTGCGTCAGGCGCGCGCTGGTGTAGGGCAGGATCTCCAGGCGCCGGGGCGTGCCCAGCCCGGCCAGGCCGCGCAGCTCGCCGGAGCGGGAGACGAAGCCCTGCGTGTTGGCCAGGATGGGCGACCAGTACGAGCGCTCGTCGCGGCGGGCCGCGTCGCGCAGGAAGTTCACCCCCCAGGTGCGCTCCGCCTGGTCCGTCCTGGCGAAGCGGAGCTGCGAGAGGGGGATGCGCATCTCCGCCACCCATCCCACCGAGTCCACGCTCACCGCCGACTCCCAGACGGCGTCCCAGTCCACGTCCTCGTTGGTGTCGTTGGAGTGGAAGACGTCCTTCTGCACGCCGCGCGGGTTCACGGCGAAGCGGAAGCCGGTGCGCCGGTCGTGGTACGAGTCGATCACCACGTGGAACCAGTCGGAGAAGATCCCCCCCGCGTCGCGTCGCGCGAGCTGCGCCGCGATCGAGTCGGGCCGCGCGAACATCCGGGCGCCCACGTAGATGGCGTCCGAGTCGTACATCACCCGCACCTCGGTGCGGTCCGACGCCGGCGCGCCCGAGGTGGGGCGCTGCTGCACGAAGTCGCGGGCGACCTCGGCGGCGGCCCACGCGGCCTCGTCGAGCCGCCCGTCCACCTTCACCGCCTCGGCGCGCGTGGCGCGCAGCGCGCGCGCCGCGCCGCCCGTGGCCCCGGAGCCGGCCGGGGGGGCGGGTTCCTGGGCGTGCTCGCCGCGGGGGCCCCCGCCGCCGCGCAC
>JASLAX010000196.1 GCA_030146875.1 Longimicrobiaceae bacterium | reverse complement strand
CCGGCGCGCGGGGGAGACCCCGCGCGCCGGCCGACCCTCTCCCCCCAGGAAACCACGAGAGAAGGAGGCAGGATGCGGGCGCTCGCCGTGTACGGCGCCGTCGGCGCGCCGGAGGATGCCGGGTCCGACGCGCTTCGCGTGGACGGCATGCTGGTCCGCAGCGCGCTGGTGGACGTTCCCGACCCCGCGTTCGACGCGCGCGACGCGGCCTACGCGCGCCAGGTCGTGGTGCGCGTCTCCGCGTTCTCGTGCAACTACCGCGACAAGGGATTCCTGGTGCGCCTGCAGCGCTTCCCGGCGGACCGCTTCTACACCGTGGGCTCCGACTTCGTGGGCACGGTGGTGGAGGTGGGCGCCCAGGTGGAGACGCTGCGCCCCGGCGACCGCGTGATCGGTCAGAACCACTACACCGGCGCGGGCATCGGGCCGGACGGGGTGCTGGAGGGGGTGCCGAGCAACAACGCGTCGAAGGAGTACCAGGTCTTCCCCGAGAGCAAGCTGGCGCGCATCCCGGACTCCATGTCCGACGCGGTGGCCGCGGGCTTCAGCATCGGGGCGCAGACGTCGTACAGCATGGTGCGCAAGCTGCACCCGCGCCCGGGCGACCACGCGCTGGTGACCTCGGCCACGTCCAACACCTCGCTCTTCCTGATCGCGGCGCTGCGCCAGCGGGGCGCGCGGGTGATCTCGACCACGGGCTCCACCGGCTTCGACGACCGGCTGCTGGCGTGGGGGGTGGACGACCTGGTGAAGGTGGACCCGTCCGACCCGCAGCAGGCGCCCCTCACCGAGCTGGCCATGCGGCTCGCGGGCTTCCACCAGGTCTTCGACCCCTTCTACGACCTGAACCTGCAGCGCGCCGTGGAGCTGATGCGGCCCTTCGCCCGCTACACCACCTGCGGCTCGTTCTCGCAGAACCGCGGGGCCCGGGCGCGGGCCCGCACGCACACCATGGACATGGGCGCCACCATGGAGCAGGTGCTGCTGAAGAACCTGTCGGTGGTGGGGAACTGCCTGGGCTTCCGCGAGGACCTGGAGGCGGCCATCGCCGACCACGCGGCCGGCCGCTACGACTGCATGGTCGACTCGGTCTTCACCGGCGCCGGCCGCACCGACGACTTCCTGCGGCGGACGTACGAGGACCGCGCCCGCCTGGGGAAGGTGGTCTTCTCGTACGACGCCGCCGCCTGCGAGATCCCCGCCTCCGCGAGCTGAATCGCCCCTCCCCCGCCACCCCCGCGGTACCATGATGGACGCCCCGAGCCTGGCCCCCGCCGACGCCGCCCCCTACGCCGCCCTGACGCTCGCCGAGCGCGCCGCCCTGCTGGCGGGGCGCTCCGCGCCGTCCGCCGAGGCGGACCCGCTGGCGGAGTGGCGCCTGGGCGAGTGGACGGCGCAGGCGCCCTTCGGCGAGCCGGGGATGCTCGCGGAGCGGCTGGCGCCGCTGGGGCTGGACGAGGAGGCGTTCCGCGCCCTCGTCGCCACGCCGGCCGCGGCGCTCCGCGACTTGGCGCCCGGGGGCCTGCCCTGGGCGCGGCGCATCGAGGAGGCGCTGGAGGGCGGCGCGCTCGACGCCGAGGCGGAGCGGGCGGTGACGGGCAGCTTCGGCCTCTACGCCGTCCTCTTCCCCTTCCTGCGCGACTCCGCCGTCCGCCTTGCGCGCGCGGCGGGGGACGCGGCGGCCGGGGCGGAGGGGGAGCCGCCGTTCGACGCGGCGCGGGTGGCGGACCTGTTCGTCCCCGCGCTGCTGGGCCAGCTGGCGGCGGTGTTCGGGCGGCTGCTGGCGCTGGAGGTGAACGTGGCGCGGATGCAGGGGCTGCTCTCCGGATCGACCGCGGCGGAGCAGGTGGCGGGCTTCGTGGCGCTCTTCCGCGACCCGGCGCGCCTCCCGGCGCTGCTGGCGGAGTACGCCGGGGCCGCGCGCCTGGCGGCGACGCTCTGCGACCAGTGGCTGCGCGCCTCGTCCGGCCTCCTCCGCCGTCTCGCCGCCGACCGCGCGGCGATCGAGGACGGCGTGCTGGGCGGACGCTCCCTCGGACGCCTGGTGGAGGCGAAGGCTGGGGTGGGCGACCGCCACTGCGACGGGCTCTCCGTGGCCATCCTGCGCTTCGACTCGGGGGCGCGCGTGGTCTACAAGCCGCGCTCCCTGAAGGTGGACGCGGCGTTCGCGGCCCTGCTCGCGCGGCTGGAGGCGGCGGGCACGTGCCCGGCCATGCGCGTGGCGGGGTTCGTGGAGCGCGACGGCTACGGGTGGGTGGAGTTCGTGGAGGCGGCGCCCTGCGCGTCGGCCCGGGGCGTGGAGCGCTTCTACGAGCGCCTGGGCGGGCTCCTGGCCGTCTTCCACGTGCTCGACGGCACCGACATGCACATGGAGAACCTGATCGCGGCGGGGGAGCACCCGGTGATCGTGGACCTGGAGACGCTCTTCCACCCGCCGCTGGACGAGCTGACGGGGGTGGCGGGGGAGGGGGCCGCGGAGGGCGTCCAGCGGCGCGCGCCGGCGCCGTTCGGGTGGACGGAGGGCTCGGTGCTGAAGGTGTCCATGCTCCCGCAGCGCATCTGGGTGCGCGAGGGCGGGAAGGGCTTCGACGTCAGCGCCGTCGCGGGCCGCGGCGGAGAGACGGTGCCCGGGGGCGGCATCCGCATCCGCGAGGGCGGCGACGGCGACGTGCGCGCGGCGCGGGTGGACACCGTGGTGAGCGGCGCGGACAACCTGCCCACGCTGGACGGCGCGGAGGCCGATCCGGCCGCCCACGCCGACGCGCTGGAGCGCGGCTTCGCCGCCGTCTACCGCGCGCTGGCCGCGGAGCGCGACGCCTCCGGCCCCGCCGCCGTGGTCCGGGGCTTCGTGGGCTGCCCGGTGCGCGTGATCCTGCGCCCCACGCAGAAGTACGTGGCGCTGCTGCGCGAGAGCTACCACCCCGACGTGCTGCAGGACGGGCTGGACCGCGACCGATTCTTCGACCGCCTGTGGGTGGAGTCGCGCAACCGCCCCGCCCTGCGCCGCGTGGCGCCCCACGAGCAGGAGGCGCTGCACCGCGCGGACGTGCCCGCCTTCTACGGCGTGGTGGGCACGCGCTCGCTGGTGAGCGACATGGGGCACGAGCTCCCCGACTTCTTCGGCGAGAGCGGCTACTACCGCGTGGTGGAGCGCGTCCGCGGCCTGGACGAGCGCGACCTGGCCCGGCAGCTCCGCGCCGTCCGCGGCGCCATGAGCACGCTGGTGGAGCCGACGGCGGGGGAGGACGGCGCGCCGCCGCTCGTCGCCGTGCCCGCCCACGGCGGCCCGGCGCCCTTCGGCGCGGTCTCCGCGCCGGCCGGGGACCCGCCGTTCCTGGAGGCGGCGCTGGCGATCGCCGACCGGCTCGCGGAGACGGCGCTGCACGGCCGCGACAGCGCGGCGTGGATCACCGTGGCGCGCAGGCCGACGCACGCCAACGTGGCCGTCACGCTCTACGACCTGTACAGCGGGCTCCCGGGCGTCCTGCTCTTCCTGGACGCGCTGCGCGCGGTCGACGGGCGGGACCGCCACGCCGCGCTCCGCCGCAGGGCGCACGCCGCGCTGCGCGACGTGCTGGAGAACGGGGGGACGATGGTGCGCGAGGTGGGCGCGTTCGGCGGGCTGGGCGGGACGCTGCCGGCGCTGGACGCCGCCGCGGACCAGGACCCCGTGCTGGCCGCCCTGCGCACCCGCGTCGTGGACCGCATCGCCGAGCGGATCCGGGAGGAGACCTCGACCGGCGTGTTCGACGGGCTGGCGGGCGCCGTGGTCTGCCTGCTGGCGCGGACCGGGGGGGAGGACGGCGCGCGCCGCATCGCCCTGGCGCTCGCCGCGGTGGAGCGGATCCTGGAGGTGCACGCGCCCGACGCCGCCCCGGCCGAGCTGCGCCAGACCTTCGTGCACGGGAACGCCGGGGTCGCCTGGGCGCTCCTCCGCGCCGCCGCCGCCACGGGGGACGAGGGGCTGCGCCGCCCCGGGCTGGAGCTGCTGGAGCACGCCCGCGCCTGCGGCGCCGCCCCGCTCGACCTGCTCCCCGCGCTGGCGGAGGCCGCGCGCGGGGGAGACGCGGAGTGGACGGAGGCCGCGCGCTGGGCCGCGGCGGACGTCCTCCGCGCCCCGCGGCCCGCGCACCACGCGCTGGACGGCGGGATCCTGGGGGCGCTGGAGGCGCTCTCCCTGGTCCCCGCGCTGCTCCCCGACGGCGCCGGGGCGGCGCTGGACGCCCTGGCGGCGGAGGTGGCGGAGGAGGTGGCCGCGGGGCGCTGGCGGTGCGGGTCGCCGCTGGGCTTCGAGGGGCCGGGGCTGATGGAGGGGCTGGCCGGGATCGGGCTGGCGCTGCTGCGGCGAGCGCGCCCGGACGTGGTCGCGGCACCGGGACTGGGGCGCGGGGCGGCGTCCGCGCCCGCGTCGGCAGAGCGGTAGGGCGGTGCCGCGCGAGCTGGTCACCGTCGCCCGGGGCACCGACACCCTGGCCGTGTACCTGGGCGAGCCCTCGCGCTGGCGCAGCCCCGTGTACCTGACGCTGCTGCTGGCGGTGGTCGCCGCGCTCGTCGCCCTGCCCCTGGTGCGCGTCTCCGTGGCCGTGCAGGCGGGCGGGCTGGTGCGCCCGGAGACCGACAAGCGCGAGATCCGCGTGCCCATGACCGGCCGGGTGGCCCGCATCCACGTGCGCGACAACCAGCGCGTGCGCGCCGGCGAGCCGCTGGCGGAGCTGGACGGGGCCGGCAACGCGGGCGACCTGGACGCCGCCCGCTTCCGCCTGCGGACGCTGGACGCCTGGTCGGGCGACCTGGCCGCGCTGGCCGCCGGCCCGCGCGCGGCGCGCCCGTCCACGGCGCGCTACCGCAACGAGCAGGCGCAGCTCGCCGCCGAGCTGGACGAGGTGGGCGTGCGCGAGGCCGCCGAGGCCGAGAGCGTGCGGCGCGCGGAGGCGCTCTTCGCCCGCCAGCTCGCGGCACCCGCCGAGGTGGAGGCGGCGCGCGCGCGGCTCTCCGAGGCGCGCGCCGCCGCCCGCAGCGCCACCGAGCGCTTCCGCACCCGCTGGCAGGGCGAGCTGGCGCAGCTCGAGATCGACCGCCGCGACCTGGCGCAGCGCGTGGCGCAGCTCGAGCGCACCGGCCGCGAGCACCGGCTGGTGGCGCCCGTCTCCGGCACCGTGGAGCAGCTCACGGGGGTGCCCGAGGGCGGCACGCTGCAGGGCGGCGAGCGCTTCGCCGTGGTCTCCCCCGACTCCGCGGCGGTGGCGGAGATCTACGTCACCCCGCAGCAGGTGGGCACCATCCGCCCCGGGATGCCGGTGCGCATGCAGGTGGACGCCTTCCGCTCCACCGACTGGGGATACGTGAGCGGCCGCGTGATCGACGTCTCCGACGACTTCGTGCAGGTCGGCGAGATGCCGCTCTTCCGCGTGCGCGCCTCGCTGGGCACCGACCGTCTCACGCTCCCCAACGGCGCGGTGGGGCACCTGCGCAAGGGGATGACGGTGCGCGCGCACTTCGTGCTGGCCCGCCGCTCCCTGCTGCAGCTCCTGAGCGACCGCGCCTCGGACTGGCTGGATCCCTCCCGGGGCCGCTGAGGCGCCCCTCACCCCCTGCACGGCGAGACCCCGCATGAGGCTGAAGGCCCTGCGCGTGAAGCAGCACGGCAGCAACGACTGCGGCGTGGCGTGCCTGGTCTCCATCGCCCGGCACCACGGGCTGCGGCTGTCGCTGGCGCGCACGCAGTACCTCTCCAGCACCACGCTGGCGGGGACGAACGCGCTGGGGCTGATCCAGGCCGCGCAGGCGCTGGGGTTGCTGGCCAAGGGCCTGCGCATGCTGCCGGAGACGAGCCGCGAGATCCCGGCCGCCTCCATCGCCCACGTGGTGCGCGAGGGGCAGCCGCACTTCGTGGCCGTCTACCGATCCACCGCCCGGCACGTCACGCTGATGGACCCGCGCGACGGCGAGATCCACCGCCTGACCCACGAGGAGTTCCGCGCCTGGTGGAGCGGGGTGGTGATCGTGCTGGCGCCCGCCCCCGACTTCCGCGAGGGCGACCAGACCGTCTCGCCGGTGCGGCGGGTGTGGGGCGTGGCGCGGGGGCACGCGCGGGTGCTGGTGCAGGCGTTCGTGGGCGCGGCGCTGTACACGCTGCTCGGCCTCTCCACCGCCATCTTCGTGCGGCGCGTGGTGGACAACGTCTTCCCCAGCGGCAACGGCAACCTGCTGAACCTTCTGGGCGTGGCGATGCTGGCCATCGTGCTGGTGCAGGTGGCGCTGACGATGGGGCAGCGGCTGATCCTGATGCGCGTGGGCCGCCACCTGGACGGCCACCTGATCATGGCCTACTACGAGCACGTGCTGCGGCTGCCGCACCGCTTCTTCGGCGGGCACCGCGTGGGCGACGTGGTGGCGCGCGTGTCGGACGCGCTGAAGATCCGCGCGCTGATCGGCACCTTCTCGCTCAACATCCTGCTGAACGCGCTGATCGTCGCGTTCTCGACCGCGCTGATGTTCGTGTACTCGTGGAAGCTGGCGCTGATGATCGGCGCCCTCTATCCCCTGTACGCCCTGGTGTACCTGCTCACGGACCGGGTGAACCGCACCAACCAGCGCAGGCTGCTGGAGAACGCGGCCGAGCTGCAGTCGTGGATGGTGGAGTCCGTCTCCGGCATCGCCACGCTGCGGCACCTGGGGGTGCACGACTACGCGTCCACGCAGGCGGAGTCGCGGCTGGTGCGCTTCCTCCGCTCGCTGGACCGGGCGGAGCGCACGACGATCGGCTCCACGGCGGCCTCGGAGCTGCTCTCGCGCGGAGGCGTGGTCATGCTGCTGTGGGCGGGCGGGGCCATGGTGCTGGAGCGCGCCATCACCCCGGGCGAGCTGCTCTCGCTGTACGCGCTGCTGGGCTACCTCTCCGCCCCCATCTCCTCGCTGATCTCCGCGAACCGCGACCTGCGCGACGCGCTCTCCTCGGCCGAGCGGCTGTACGAGATCATGGACCTGCCGCGCGAGGAGGAGCCCACCGCCGCGGTGACGCTCCCCGCGGAGCCGGGGGACCTGGTCTTCGACCGGGTGCGCTTCCGCTACGGCTCCGGCCCCGAGGTGCTGCGCGAGCTGTCGCTGCGGGTGCCGGCCGGGAAGATCACCGCCATCGTGGGGGAGAGCGGGTCGGGGAAGAGCACGCTGGTGTCGCTGCTGCACAAGCTGGAGTCCATCGACGGCGGTTGGATCCGCCTGGGGAAGCACGACCTGGCGTACGTCTCCACCGAGTCGCTGCGCAGCCGGGTGGGGGTGGTGCCGCAGCGGGTGGACCTGTTCTCGGGGAGCGTGCTGAGCAACATCACCCTGGGCGAGTTCCAGCCGGACATGGAGCGGGTGCTGGACCTGTGCGAGCGGCTGGGCATCATGGACTTCGTGAAGCGCATCCCCGGCGGGTTCGACGCGCCCGTGGGCGACAACGGCGTCTCGCTCTCCGGCGGCCAGCGCCAGCGGATCGCGCTGGCCCGCGCCCTGTACCGCGACCCCGCCGTGCTGCTGCTGGACGAGGCCACCTCGGCGCTGGACACGGCGGCGGAGCGGCGGATCCAGCAGTACCTGGAGGAGATGCGCGACCGCGGGCGCACCATCCTGCTGATCGCGCACCGGCTGGCCACGGTCGTCCACGCGGACCGCATCGTGGTGCTGCAGGAGGGCCGCGTGGTGGAGGAGGGCACCCACCGCGAGCTTCTGGCCGCCCGCGGCGCCTACCACCGCCTCTGGACGGAGCAGTCGCGGCCGGACCTGGAACCGGACCTCGCCGCGGACGCGGACGCGGGGGAGGACGCCCTGGGCGCCGTGCTGGCGGCGCGCGCGGAGCCCTCGGCGAACGGGCGGCACGCGGCGGTTGCGGAGGTCGGAGCGGGGTAGGGGAGGGGCGGCCGTGGATCGATCAGGGGGCGCATCCGAGCGGGTGCGCCCCCTCGCGTCGTCCCCCGGCAGATGGAGGCGGACGCTGGTCCGCTCGGTAGCGATGCCGCCGGCGGCCTCCCGTGGGGCCAGCGTCCGCCGTGATCCCCGGACCTGGGGTTGCGCCCGGCGCCGTTCGCGCGCCGATTCCTTCCGCACCCGACACCGCGAAGGAGGGGCTGTGACCGCCGAGATCCCCGATGCCTGGAGCGCCCTGGCCCGCCTGCGCCAACGGGCTCCGCTCGTCCACTGCATCACCAACTACGTGGCCATGGACGTGGCCGCGAACGCGCTGCTCGCCATCGGCGCCTCGCCCGCGATGGTGCACGCGCGGGAGGAGGTCGAGGACTTCGTCTCCATCTCGTCCGCGCTCACGGTCAACGTCGGCACGCTGTCGCCGCCGTGGGTGGAGACGATGGAGATGGCCGCGCGGCGCGCCGTGGACCGCGGCATCCCGTGGGTGCTGGACCCGGTGGGATGCGGCGCCACTCCCTACCGCACCCGCGTCGCCGGCGAGCTGGCGCGGATGCGCCCCACCGTGATCCGCGGCAACGCCTCCGAGGTGCTGGCGCTGGCGGGCGAGGCGGGGGGAACGAAGGGCGTGGACAGCACCCGCGGCGCCGATGAGGCGGTGGACGCGGCGCGCGCTCTCGCCCGCGAGATGGGCTGCGTCGTCGCGGTGACGGGAGAGGTGGACCGCGTGACGGACGGGGAGAGGACGCTCGCGGTCGCCCACGGGCATGCGCTGATGACCCGGGTGACGGCGCTCGGGTGCGCGCTGACCGGCATCACCGGCGCCTTCGTGGCGGTGGAGGACGACCCGCTCCACGCCGCGACGCACGCTCTCGCCCTCTTCGGCCTGGCCGGTGAGCGGGCGGCGGAGCGCGCCGAGGGGCCGGGAACCCTCCGCGTCCGCCTGCTCGACGCCCTCTACGCGCTCGATCCGTCCTCACCTGTGGCGCTGCGCGTGTCCGCGGGGTGACGATCGGCCGGGGGGTGACGAGGTGGCACGCGGAGACGCGGAGGGCGTGGAGACGCGGAGAACTGCAACGGCGGGGTTTCACGCGGAGGCGCGGAGGACGCGAAGGGTGCGGCGCGGCATCCGTCCGGTGGCTACCTTCAAGGTAGACGTGGTTGTTGCCAACGGCACGGCGGGCGGAGCTCGCGCCGTCGCCGCGATCTCACCTCCCGGCGGGGGGCTCCCCCTCGCGCCCCCCGTCCTCCGCTTCCAGCGCGGTCCTCAGCGCGGCGAACAGCTCCGCGAGCTGCGCCGGGCGGTAGTGGGCGTTCAGGCCGCTGGGGTTGGGGAGCACCCAGATGCGCGTGGCGCCGATCCCCTCCGGCTGCGGGCCGAGGGCGGCCTTGGGGGCGGCGAAGGCGGAGCGGTACGCGCCGATGCCCAGCACGGCCAGCACGCGCGGGGCGAAGCGGAGCACCTTGTCGCGCAGGATGCGCCCGCCCTCCCGAAGCTCGTCCGGCGTCAGCTCGTCGGCCGCGGCGGTGGCGCGGGCGACCACGTTGGTGATGCCCAGGCCCAGGGGGGGCAGCTCGCGCTCCTCGGAGGGGTCGAGCAGGCGCGGGGTGAAGCCCGAGGCGTGGAGCACGGGCCAGAAGCGGTTCCCCGGCCGGCCGAAGTGGTGGCCGATGGCGGCGGTGTACAGGCCGGGGTTGATGCCGCAGAACAGCACCCGCAGCCCCGGCGCGATCACGTCGGGGACGGTGCGGTCCGCGGCGGCCTGGAGCTGCTCGCGGGTGGGGCGGGGAGAGGGCATCGCGGCTCCGGGCGGCGGTGAGCGCGTCCGGAGCGGCAAGCGGCGTTCCGCGGCGGCGCCCTCAGCAGCCCAGGTCCCGCAGGAAGGTGCACTCCGCGCACCAGCGGCCCTCCGGCCCCGCGCCCGGACGGTCGAAGTCGATCTCCGCGCCGCAGGCGGCGCAGCGGCCGAACGTCTCGGGGTGCGTGTAGAGGCGGAGCAGGGCGGCGTCCACCCGGTCCACCACGGCGGAGGCGTGGCAGACCAGCGCGAGCGCCGACTCGCGTTCCATCGCCTCGGCGCAGGGCTCGCCGGGGTCGAAGCGCGCGCTCCAGGGGCCGTCCGGCGTCTCCGCCGTCTCGCGGTCCAGGCGCCGCAGCGTGCGCACGGCGCCGTCGCGCTCCGCCAGCAGCCTCACCTCGATCCGCGCGAGCTGGATCCGGTCCATGGCTCCTCGCCCGTGAAGAGAAGGGGCGCGGCGGCTCCGCGCTCTTCCTTGAAGCCTACGCCCGCGCGCCCCGCCGCGGCGTAGGGGCGTGCCCGCGATCCGCGTCCGGCTTCCTCCCCTCCGAACCTTCCCCGCTGCCCCCGGGCCCTGGCGCCGTCCACCGCGCCGCCGGCGGCCTGCCCCGCGAAAGAAGCGAGCGCCTCTTTCGTGCCGCTCCGCGGATGAGGCGCTCGGCCGCGGCTGCCGATCGCGCCTGCCGCGCCCCTTCTCCCGCGCCGCCCTCTGCCGGACCGCGGCGCGCCCTTTCGGCCCTGAGGGATGCACGGGGGAGCCGATGGTCGGCGGTGGCTTGACTCATCCTTCCCGTCTTACTATCCTTTTCGGTACACTCCGAGACACTTCGTGACATCATCCGCCTCGCCCACGACGCACCGTCGCGTCCCCCGAGCGGCGGGCGCGGATGCCACGCCGGGGTGCGGCGGGGCACTTCCCGCCGCTCCTCCGGGATCCGTTCGGATCCCCCTTCCGTCCCCTCGCGCGAAAGGCGTATCATGCAGACGAACAAGCCCGGACTCGACGACCTGGAGCTCCGCAGCTTCGTTACCTCCATCCCGGCCGAGGAGCAGCTCGCGATCAAGGGCGCCGGATTGTGCTGGAGCCTGATCTCGTGGGTGGGCGGCAACCTGCTGTGGGAGGGAACGAAGGCGGTCATCGAGAGCCAGGTGAACAGCAACTACCCGACGACCACCACCACGAGCGCCGGGTTCTTCGACACGTCGTACCCCTGCGGCTGACCGCCGCGCGGCGGTCGGCCGCAGGGGCGACCGCGGCGTAGCGCCGGCACCCGGGCGGCTGGAGCCCCGTTCGGACGGGTCTCCAGCCGCGCGAACGTCTGCCCACCGGTCACGGCGTCCGCGCTGGGCCCGCAGGCCAGGGCGGTTCCGGGCGGCGCGGAGGACCCCGGGTTGCTCCGCCGTCCACCGGAGATCGAGCATGGAACGAGCCCCCCACCCGACCTCGAAGCTCTTCCCCTACGCGATCGCACGGCTGGGGGGCGGGTCGTACGACGACTTCTCGCGGCTCGAGCTGGCGGGCACGGCCGAGCACCTCGCCGGGCTGGCGTCGCTCCGGCCCCGCCTGGAGGCGGTGCGCGCCGAGCTGGGCGACCGCCTCTTCGCGCGCGTGGAAGGGTGCGAGGACCCCCAGGCGCGCCGGGTGCTGCTGCGCTCCAAGCGGGACGCGTTCAACGGACGGGCCCTGGCGCAGGCGGAGCGGCTCGCGGAGCTGGCGCCCGACCTTGCGCCCCTGGTGGACGAGTACGCCCGGGTGCGCGCCCGCGTGGCCGAGGTGCGCGCCGAGGCGCTGGCCGGCTACGAGCGCGAGATGCCGTCGGCCCGCGCGGCGCTGCGGGAGCTGAGCGCGGCGCCCGCGCTCCAGAAGGGGCTGGCCCTCTCCAGCCATGCGCTGCTCGCAGCGTACCGGCAGGCCGCCGACCCGTCGTTCGACCCCCGCAAGCGGGACAAGCTGGACCTGGGCCTGGTGAAGTACCTCTCCCGCGTCCACCTCAAGACCTCTCCGTTCAGCACCTTCTCGCCCGTCGCCCCGGTCCGGTTCCGCCCCGACGGCGCGGAGGGCGGCTCCGTCTGGCTGGACGAGTCGCTGCCGCCGACCGTGAACGACGTGCGGCTGAACACGTACGTCTGCAACTTCGTGCTGACCCTGCTGGTCTCCGACCGTGCCACCTGCCGGCGCCTTCCCGTCCGCCTCAACCCGACCGTGCGCGGGAGGGGCGACGAGCTGGTGTTCCTGGTGAACTACCGGAACGTCGAGGCGTTCCAGACGGTGCGGGCCACCCCGGCGCTGAAGCTGCTGCTCGGCTCGCTGCGGGCGGCGGGCGGACGGGCCTCGGTGTCGGAGCTGGTGGACGACGTGGTCGCCCGCGAGGTGATCGACGCGCCCGCGGACCGTCTCGAGGCCTACCTCTACCAGCTCCTGGACGCCGGGCTGCTGGAGCCGGAGCTGGGCGTGAGCGAGGTGGACCCGCTCTGGCAGCCGCGCCTGCGCGAGCTCCTGGCCGGGCTCGTCGCGCATGCGCCGCACGTGGAGCCGCTCCTGGAGGCGCTGGAGGAGTCGGCCGGCCTGCTGGAGCGATTCGCCGCGGAGGAGCGGGCGGGGGCGCGCGTCGAGCTGCTCCGGCACCTGCACGGGAGCTTCGCCGACGCGTTCCGCCGCGCGCACGAGGGCGGCGAGATGCGGCCGATGGGGGTGCCTGCGGGAGCGGCCGCCGCGGAGGAGCGGGCGGGGGCCCCGCCCGAGCGCCGGTTCCTCACCCACCTGCCGCGCACCTTCACGTCCCTTCCCGAGCAGATGGTCTTCGAGGACGTCGGCGCCGCGTCCCCGCTCCACCTTCCGGCCGGGGAGGTGGAGGGGCTCGCGGGCCTTCTCGCGGCGCTCCTGCGGGAGATGCGCCCCTACGACACGAACGTCGAGGAGCGCCTGCGCATGGGCGAGTACCTCCTGCGGCGGTACCCCCGGGGGGCCACGGTCCCGCTCCTCACCTTCTACGAGGACTACTACCGCGACGAGGTGATGCCCGAGCTGGAGCGGGTGCGGGACGACCAGCCGCTTCCGGTGCCGCCGCACGTCGCACGGCGCCGCGCGGCGGGGGTCGCCCGGTGGCAGGCGGTGGTGGACGAGCTGGCGGCGCGTCCCTCCTTCCACGCGGGGGAGACGGTGGAGGTGTCCCTGGACCAGCTCGTCCGGGCGCGCCGCGCGCACCCGCTCCCCGACGCCGGCCAGGCGGAGCCCACCTCCTATGCCGCCTTCGTGCAGCCGTTCCGGGAGCGCCCCGGAGCGCCCCTGATGGCGACCCTCAACACCGTGGCCCCGGGCTTCGGCAAGATGTACGGACGGTTCCTGGAGATCCTCCCGCCGGAGGTGGAGGAGGCGCTGAACGAGGCGAACCGCGAGGTGGCGGGAGACGCCATGCTGGTGGAGAACAGCGACGCGTCGTTCTTCAACGCCAACGTCCACCCGCCGCTCCTGCAGTACGCCGTCGCGGCGCCCGGGTCGCGCAGCGCGTACCCCCCCGAGCGGCAGGTCCCGGTGGCGGCGCTGGCGGTGGGGCTCGACGAATCGGGCGCCCCGCAGCTCGTCCACGCCCCAACCGGGGCGCGGGTCTTCGTGCTGGACCTGGGGTTCCAGGTCCACGCGGGACGGTCGAAGCTCTACCGCCTGCTCGACCGGTTCACGCTGGCGCAGTACGCCTCGTCCGCGTCGCTGCTCAAGGCGCTGAACACGCGGCTGGATCCGGGCCGGGAGGCGTTCTGGGTACGCCCGCGGGTGGTGTTCGAGGGGAGTTGGGTGCTGCAGCGGCGGGCGTGGATGGTCCCGGGCTCCGAGATCCCACGGCGCCTTCCGCGGGAGACCGACGCCGCCTACTTCGTACGGATGGACGAGTGGCGGAGCGCGCGCGGGATCCCGGCGGAGGTGTTCGTGTCGGCCTTCAGCAAGGAGCACCTGGACCTGGACGACGCCCGAGTCATGGCCGGCCTGCGCCGGGAGGACCTGAAGCCGCAGTACGTCTCCTTCCGAAGCCCCTTCGTGGTGCTGCTGCTGGAGCGGCTGGTGGCCCGCGCCGGGGTCCGGGTGGCCTTCGAGGAGATGCTGCCCGGCCCCGGCCACCTCGCGAGGTTCGGCGGCGAGCGGTTCGTGGCCGAGCTGCTCATGCAGACCTATCCCCAGGGTGCGGAGCCCTGCCCGGCGGAGGACGGGGCCGACGGCTGGGTGTCGGTCCACGCCTACCATGCCGGCCGCCTGGAGCCCCTCCTCCGCGACGCGGTCGCCCCGGTGGTGCGCGAGCTCCTCGACGCCCGGGCCGTCTCCGACTTCTTCTTCGTGCGCTACGGCGACGGCGGTCCCCACGTGCGCCTGCGGCTGCGCGCCGTTCCCGGCGGGGAGGCCCGGGTTGCCGCGGCGGTCGCGGAGCGTCTCACCCGCTTCCTGGCGCGGCACCCCTCCGCGCGCGACGACGAGCTCCACGGCTCCAGCCGCATGACGCGGCTCCCGCTCGAGCCCAACGACTCGGTGCGGACCGCTGCGTACACGCCCGAGACCGAGCGGTACGGCGGTCCGGAGGGGATGCGGCTGGCGGAGGAGCACTTCGGCGAGTCGTCGGCCGCGGTCCTTGCCGCGATCCGGGAGAAAGGGGACGCCTGGGGGTACGAGAAGGCGATGGGCACCGCCATCCAGATGCACCTGGCGCTGGCGGCGGGGCTGGGGATGACGGCGGCCGAGGCCGCCCGGTGGTTCGGCCGCCTCACCGAGGCGTTCCTGCCGCACGCCTTCGCCGACCTCTCCGGCTCGGCGTTCGCCCGCCTGCAGCCGGAGCAGCGCGAGCACATGCTCTCCCTGTTCCAGGGCGCCCTGGCCTCCACGCGCGCCCCGCTGATGGAACACCACCGGGCCGCCTGGAGCGGGCTCCACGGCGCCGGCCCGGGACGCCCGTGGGTGGACCGATGGGCGCGGAGCGTGCGGGAGAACGCCACCGCGTTCCGTGAGGCGGACGCCGCGGGGAGGCTGCGGTACCCGCGCTGGTGGTTCGAGCTGCACCCGGACGTTCCCGACGCTCCCGGCGAGCGCCTGGTCCTGATCTTCGCCAGCCTCGTGCACATGACGAACAACCGCCTGGGGATCCTGAACCGGGACGAGGCCTACCTGACGTACGTGCTGGCGTCCTGCCTGGGCGACCTGGCGCGGGAGGAAGCCGCCGCGGGGCGTACCGACCGGTCCTCCGCGCCCGGCGGCTGATGTCCCGCCGCTTCACGCTCTACCGCCAGCGCGGCCTGGTGGACTGCGGACCCGCGTGCCTGCGGATGATCGCCAGGCACCACGGGAGGAGCCTCCCGCTCGCGCACCTCCGGCGCCTCTGCGATCCCGACGCCGCGGGCACGACGCTCCTCGACCTGGGGCGGGCGGCCGAGGCGATCGGCTTCCGGACGATGGCCGTGGCAGTGGACTACGAGACGCTGCACGGAAAGCTCCCCCTGCCGTGCATCGCCTTCCTGGATCGCCGGCACTACGTGGTGGCCCACGAGGCTACAGGGCGGGGGGTCCGCATCGCCGACCCCAGCCGCGGGGAGGCGGAGGTGGGGCGGGACGAGTTCCTGCTCCGGTGGGGGGCACACGGGGAGGGGGGGAAGGGGGTCGTGCTCCTGCTGGAGCCCACGCCGCGCCTCCACGAGCAACCGCTCCCGCCGGGCCCGGCAACGCGAGGTGTCCTGCGGGCGGCGGCGCACGCCGCCGCCCGGCTCGTCCGGCGCCTGCTGCGGAAGGCCTGACCCGCCCCCGCCGCCCCGGGTACGGGCCGGGCGCGGGGGAAGGCCTTCCCTACGAGCCTCCCCCCGCTTCGCCTGGGGGCGGCTCCAGCACGGTCACGTCCACCAGCGGCCTGGCCTCGGGCAGCCTGCGCGCCACCGCCTGGCCCACGCGCCGGGCCGCGTGCTCCTTCGCGGCGCCGGCGGCCGTGCCGCCCCGCGGCTCCACGGCGACGCGGACCGCGAGCGGGTGGTCGGCCCCGTCCCGCGGGCGCGGAAAGTCGGCGTCGACCTGGAGGAGACGGACCTGCGCGTCGTCCCGCAGCGCGTCGCGGGCGCGCTCCTCACGTCCCCGCGCGGACCAGCGAGGGAGGCGTGCTCCCGAACTGGAGGGCGAGGAGCCCGGCGAGCGCGGCCACCAGCGCCACCCCCCGAGACCCGCGCGGCCCACCGGTTCCGTGCTCGCCGCCCACCCCGCCGGCGGAACCCCGGGCGGGAGCCGTAGCAAGATCCGGGGCGCCACGGCGGCCGGGGAGCGGCGCGGCGCCCGTCGGGATGCGGGGGAGACGCCGGAAACCCGCGTCCCCGAGCCGCGGGAGCGCCGTCGAGATGGGGTCTCCCGAGGCCTTCCACCGAAGCCGGGCGCTGGCGCTCGCCGTCGGCGGCTCGCCCGGCCGGAGAGGCCGCGCCGCTACTCGAAGAGGCCCATCTGCCCGCCCGGCGCCGTGGGGACGCGGAAGGCGGCGGAGGAGAGCGCGGGCGGCTTCTCCGCCATCCCCACCCTGCGCCGCGAGACGCGGAAGAGCGCCTCGAGCTGGTCGGCGTACACGCCCTCGCCCCGTCCGCGCACGTGGTAGCGGGAGTCGTAGAGCTTGCCGCCCCGCATCTCGCGCACGCGCCCCAGCACCTTCTCCTTGCGGTCGGGGAAGTGCCGCTCCAGCCACCCGGCGAACAGCTCCTTCACGCCGTGTGGCAGGCGGAGCGCCACGTAGCTGGCGAAGCCGGCGCCCGCGCCCGCGGCGGCCTCCAGGATCCGCGGGATCTCGTGGTCGTTCAGGCCGGGGATCACGGGGCCGATCAGCACGCCCACGGGCACGCCCGCCTCCGCCAGCGCGCGAACGGCGTCGAGCCGCCGCGCCGGGGCGGCCGCGCGGGGCTCCATCACCCGCTGCAGCGCGGGGTCCAGTGAGGTGACGGAGAGGAAGACCATCACCGCCTGGTGCCTCGCCAGCTCGGCGTAGAGGTTCGCGTCGCGCGCCACGGTGTGCCGCTTGGTGATGACGGCCACGGGGTTCCGGAACTCCGCCAGCACCTCCACGCAGCGGCGCGTCAGCTTCAGCCGCGTCTCCACCGGCTGGTACGGGTCGGTGATCCCGCTCATGCCGATGGGCGCGCCCTTCCAGCTCCGCGCGGACAGCTCGCGGCGCAGGATCTCGGGCGCGTCCTCCTTCACCAGGATGCGCGTCTCGAAGTCCAGCCCCGCGGAGTACCCCAGGTACTCGTGCGTGGGCCGCGCGAAGCAGTACGCGCAGCCGTTCTCGCACCCGCGGTAGACGTTGATCCCGTAGTCGAAGCCCACGTCCGGGGAGTCGTTGCGCACGATCAGCGACTTCGCCGGGTCGCGCAGGTACACGGTCCCCGGTCCCGGCTCGTCGGCGTCGCGCGCCTCCGGGTCGGGCGCGAACTCCACGCGCTCGAACCGGTTCTTCGGGTTGTCGGCCGAGCCGCGGCCGTGGATGGGGAGGGCGATCGGTGACATCGGACCTGCTGCCGTCGTGCGGGTTCTTCGGCTTCTCTTCGGAAAGATACCCCGTTGGCGGGTTCCGTGCCAGTGCCTGGTGGCGAGGACTTCTCGCGCTGCCCGCGACCATGGAGGGGTGGCGTTTTGGGAGGGTAAGGAAGCGGCCCGGAACTCCCCCGAACTCCCTAACTCCTCCGGGCGGCGTGCATGCCTGCGGATGGCGCTCCGGTGCTGAAATGGAAGATGGGGGCGGGCGGAGAAGACGAACGGACCGGGGCAGGTCGCCGCGGCGGCGCTGGCGCCCGGGGGGCTGGATTGCGTGCGGCCCCGGCGCAGGGTAGTTGCTGGGGCCGCACTCGCACTTGCCCGGGGGGCGGGCGAACCGTATCCGCTCGCGGTCAGGCTTCCAGGGCGGTCACCTCCGTGGCATCGTCCCCGTCGACGATCGCGATGCCGTCGCCCAGGAGCAAGGCGCGGGATTCGGTCTGCGGCAGCTCCTGCACGGTGCGCAGCTTTCTCTCGATCGCTCGCGTGCGGACCCCCGCGCGGTCCATCTCGCTGGTGGCGGCTTCCAGCTTCTTCTTCACCTTCTCCAGCACCGCGCCGAAGTTCCCGAACTCCGTCTTCACCGCGCCCAGAACCCCCCACACCTCGCTCGATCGCTGCTGGATGGCGAGCGTGCGGAATCCCATCTGCAAGCTGTTCAGGATGGCCCAGAGCGTGGTGGGCCCCGCCACGACCACGCGCCACTCGCGCTGGATGGAATCCAGCAGCCCCGCGCGCCGCACCACCTCGGCGTACAGGCCCTCGGTGGGCAGGAACATGATGCCGAAGTCGGTGGTCTGCGGCGGGTTGAGGTACTTGGTGCAGATGTCCTTGGCGCAGAGGCGGATGCGCTGCTCGAGCTGCCGCGACGCCGTCTCCATCCCCTGCAGGTCACCCGCCTCCTGCGCGTCGACCAGCCGCTGGTAGTCCTCGACGGGGAACTTCGCGTCGATCGGGAGCCACACCGGGCCCAGCTCCTGGCCGGGGAGCTTGATGGCGAACTCCACCCTGGTGCCGTTGAACTCGTTCGTCGCTACGTTCGCCTCGTACTGGTCGGCCGTGAGCACCTGCTCCAGCAGGTTGCCGAGCTGCATCTCGCCCCAGTTGCCGCGCACCTTCACGTTCGAGAGCACCTTCTTCAGGTCCCCCACGCCGCTCGCGAGCGTCTGCATCTCGCCGAGACCCTTGTGCACCTGTTCCAGGCGGTCGCTGACCAGGCGAAAGCTCTCGCCCAGCCGCTGCTCCAGCACCCCCTGCAGCTTCTCGTCGACCGTCTGGCGCACCTGCTCCAGCTTGGCGGAGTTGTCCGCACGGATCTGCTCCAGCCGCGCCTCCACCGAGAGCCGCAGCTTGTCCATCTGCTCGCCGCTTGCGGCCGAGATCCCGTTGAGGGTCTGTATGACGGTGTCGTTGAAGCCCTTCAGCGTGGCGCCCACCTCCTCGCGCAGCTTCCCGGCGCCTCCCTGCTGCGTCTCCGTCATCCGGGTGAGCGCCGCGAGCACGCTCGCCAGGTGTTCCTGCTGCGTGCTGGAGAGCGTGCCCAGGTGCTGGAACACGGTGTCCCCCAGGCCCTTCACCGAGCCTGCGACCTCGCTCCGCAGGCGGGACGCGTCGCTCTCGGCCGCTTCCCGCGACCGCGCCAGGTCGTCGCGAAGGGCGTGCGCGGCCCGGTCCTGGTTCTTGTTGACGTCGTCCACGCGTGCGGCGAGGAGCTTCGCCTCTTCGCCGCCGTTCCTGCCGCGCAGCAGCACGACGAGCAGCACCGCGCAGACGAGCAGCAGGGTGACGACGACGTAGAGGAGCAGTTCGATCGACATCGGAAGGGGTCGGCGTGGTGGAAGGCGGGGGGCTACTGCCGGGGCCACTCCGTGGGCACACGGAGTGGTTCCGAAGGGACGTTCCGTGACGTTGCAACCTAGTGGACATGTTTCCGTCCAGCCACTGAAAGAATACCGAACTTTATCGGCACCAGTGCCGCGAGTTTCGGGCGTTCACCGGCGCCGCGCGCGCACCCATGCGACGGCCTTGGCGAGAAGACCCGCTCTGGGCGGCTCACGTGGCGGTATCGCAGGCTGGTCCACCGGCTCGTGGGGCGCCGGGGGCGCCTGCCCCCGCGAGGGAGCGGGATCGAGCCGCCGCAGCTCGGCAGCCCGCGGCGCTGGTGGTGCTGGTCGGAGTGGTAGCGGGGGTGGTACTGGCGAGACGCGCTGCGGAAGATATGGATCTTTCGCTGCGCCTTCTTCCATCCAGTTCGGATTGTGCAGGCGCCACGCGCGAAGCGGTCGCTGGAACCGGGATCGGATCCCCGCTTTGATCCGGTTCACGTCCGCTTCGCTCGATGCCGCCTGAGCCTCGTCTTTCCAGTCATCATGCACCTTTACTTCAATGGTGGCGCGTCCCTCGCGCCGGAGAGCTTTCACCTTGTGGACCTCGGTCTTGTGGCACACGAGGATCTCGATGAACAGTTCGCGTCCCCACCGCCGAACCAGTTCGGCTGGCTCGCTTAACGTGCCGACAAGGTCGATGCGGTACGTAACGTTCCCGGATTGGAACGGCACCTCTGGCTGCACCTCGGAAAAGCGGAGGTGGAGCGGGGCTGCGTCCTTGAATCGAATGCGAAGCTCTCGCGTCTCGCAAATCACGAGCTTGGCCAGCTCATGTACGATCCCTTCACCTTCGCCACCGCCACCACCAGCCCTCTCGGAAGCATAGTAGAAGTGTGGGGAGTCGACGTTCACCCGTGCGTACATCTTTTCGGTCCCGGCGACCGGATAGAACGTTCTTCCTTTCCACCTACTATGATCCTTGCACACTTCCGCGATGAGGATCACGCGCCGGCCGTTCCGGTCATCCGTTCGGGCTATCGTTTTCGGCATGCCTCCGCTCAAGGGTAGGATGGTGGGTGATGCAAAGATGCACGCGCCCCCTCCACGTCCAGCCTTCCCGCCGCGTAGTCCGCCTCCAGCAGGGCGTCGGAAAGCCAGACGTGGTGCTTCTCGACGTGCTTCGTGGCGACGGATTCGGCGAGGACGCGCGGTTCGGGCGCAGGCGCGGCGGCCAGGATGCGCAGCGCATCCCGCACCTCGTCCGGCGTGCGGCGCTCCACCCGGAGCGCGCCGAGCTCGGTGGCGGCGTCCAGGCCGCCCGCGCGCAGCATGAGCTGCACCGTGCCGAGCACTCGGTCCCCCACCCACGGAAACCACAACGTTCCGCCCTCCCACGGCAGCAGCGCGCACGCGTGCAGCTCCAGGCGCAGGAACTCGGCGCGCGCCTCCGCCAGTAGCGCCTGCGCCGCGGGATCCAGGAACGCCGGCGCGTCGTCCGCCAGGTAGACGGCGTGCATCTCCCGTCGCACCCGGTCGTGCACCTCCGCCGCGCTCCCCCCGAACGCGGGTGGCCGCCCCCCGCTGGCGGGGGCCAGGTAGATCACCTTCCGCTCGTCGTCCACCTCGGTGACCTTCCACCGGCGCCCCGCGAAGACGATCGGCAGGCCGACGGTGATCGGCATGGTGACCGGCAGCGTGCCCAGGGTGCGCGACCCCGCCTCCAGGCGGTACTCCTCGGGCGAGGTGAACGCGGCGTAGAAGTCGTACTGGTTCACCAGGGTCTCGCCCGCGCCGCCCAGCACCAGGCCGCCGGTGTGGACCTGCGAGACCAGCTCCGCCCGGCCCAGGTCGCGCAGCAGCGCCATGAAGGCGGGCGCGTCCACCGCGCTGAACGGGCCGGTCGCGCAGAGGAGCCGGAACGTCTGCTCCGCCGTGGCCTCGCCGTGCTGGGCCAGGACGGAGAGCACCTGCTGCACCAGGGTGGAGAGGTGCAGCGCCCCGCCGGCCGGCGGCTCGTACCAGCGCCGGGCCAGCAGGCGCACCATCGCGACGGTCTGCACCAGGTCCATCCGCAGGCGGTCCTGCGGGGAGGAGTCGGCGCGGATCTCGTCCTCGCGGATGAAGACGCGCAGCACGGCGGGGGACCCGCGGCGGCCGGCGCGGCCCAGGCGCTGCCGCATGCTGGCCACGGAGGGAGGTGGGCCGATCTGCGCGATGCTCTCCACCGCCCCCACGTCGATCCCCAGCTCCAGCGTGGTGGTGGCGATGACGGTCGCGGGGCGGGACGGATTGCGCAGCGCGTCCTCGGCGTCCTCGCGCAGCTGCTTCTGCAGGCTCCCGTGGTGCGGCCAGAACTCGTTGGGCAGGCGCATGGCCTCGCAGCGGCGGCGCAGCGCGTCGGCGAAGTGCTCCACGTCGCCGCGGCGGTTGGCGAACGCGATGTGCCGCCCGCCGCGCAGGAACCGGAACAGGTCGCCCTCCAGCCGGTCCTCGCCCGCATCCGGCGGCGCACCCTCCACCGCGGGGCGGGCCGCGGTGACACGGTAGCCGCGCACCTGCAGCGGCACCTCGCTCCGGTTCGCATCCGAGACCACGGTGTGCACGCTTGCGCCGCCCCCCGGGCGCAGCAGCTCGCAGGCGGCGTCCAGGTCGCCCAGCGTCGCGCTCAGGGCGATGCGGGGGACGCGCCGGCGGACCGCCGTCTCCAGGCGGTGCAGCAGCGACTGGAGCTGCATGCCGCGCTCGCTGCCGATGAACGCATGGAACTCGTCCACCACCACGTAGCGCACCCCGCCGAACAGGTGCGGCAGTTGGTGCCCGCGCCGGACGAAGAACGCCTCCAGCGACTCCGGCGTGATCAGCAGCACGCCGCCTCTTCCGGCCAGGACCTCGCGCTTGCCCTTCTGCGCCGCGTCTCCGTGCCACGGATGCACGGGCCGGCCGACGGCCTCGAACAGCGCCTCCAGCCGCCGCGCCTGGTCGTTGATGAGCGCCTTGAGGGGGCTCACGCAGAGCGCGGCCAGGCCTTCCGCGCCGCCCACGGCCAGAGCGCTGGCGATGGGCACGAACGCCGCCTCGGTCTTGCCGCTCGCCGTGCCCGAGGAGATGAGCACGTCCGTGTCGCCGGAGAGCACGGGCGCGACCGCCTGCTCCTGGATGTCGCGCAGGGCGTCCCACCCCTGCCGGTAGATCCAGCGCTGGACGGGTTGCGCGAGCAGCCCGAAGGCACCGGAGGCCGCGGCGTGCGTCATCCTGCGCCTAGAGCCGGAACGTGGAGAGCGCGTCGCCATCCGCGGAAGACGCGGGGGAGGCGGGCGGTGGAGGACCGGGGGCGGTCGCCGGTCCGGCCTCGGCCGGGCCGTCGTCGTCCGCCGGCACCGGCTCCAGGTCGGGGTTGCCCTCGGGCGAAACCTCCACCGACCCCAGCAGCGCGCGCCAGTCCGCGCCGGGATTCTGCTCCACGACGGCGAGGAGCTGCACGAAGGCGCGGATGCTGGAGCGCGGCGTCTGGAAGTACGCCGCGCCGATGCGCGTGTGGCAATGCTCCATGAACGCGTGCAGGGCTTCGTCCGGCAGCAGGTACGCGCCCGCATCGCCCGAGGCCTGCACGTGGCGCAGCTTGCCCAGCAGGACGTATAGCTCCTCCGGCGTCAGGTTGGCCAGCCGGACCACCGGTCCCGTAAGGTCCTTCAGCCCGCCCGCCGCGAAGGCGTTCTCGGCCAGCCGCGACTGCAGCGCCTCGTAGCTGTACAGGCCGCGGCGCGTGTCCATCAGGAACTCCGGCGTGCCGCCCATCAGGAAGCCCAGGTGGTGCGCGCCGCCCTGAAGGCAGTCGTTCACGATTCGCAGGACCTGCTCGTAGTTGGAGCGGCGGGCCTGGGTGTTGGTGAGCTTGTACAGGTTCACCATCTCGTCCAGCACCACCACCAGCCCGCCGTACCCCGCCTGCACGCAGAAGAGGGAGAACAGCTTCAGGTGATCGTAGACGTTCGCGTCGTCCACGATCGTCCGCACCCCCAGGTCGCTGCGCGCGTCCGTCTTCGACGTGTACTCGCCGCGCAGCTACCGCACGGCGGCGGCCTTGAGCGAATCGTCGCCCTGCTGGTGCCCGCGCCAGTACGCGGCGATCACGGAGGCGAAGTCGTATCCGCCCACCATCTCCGACAGCGTGGAGAGGCGCCGCATGATCACCGCCTCGGGGTCGTCGCCGGCCGGGACGGCCTCCTGCCGCGCGCTGGTGACGAAGCGCTCCACGACCGCCGCCAGTGCGCCGCCTTCCGGCGCCGTCCGCGTGGCCGTGCTGCGCGCCAGCTCGGCGAACAGGTTGCGGGCCTGGCCGCCGGTGGCGTGCAGCCGCCGGTCGGGGTTCAGGTCCGCGTGCATGGTCACGAGCCCCTTCTCCAGGGCCACGGACCGGACCAGGTTCAGGAAGAAGGTCTTCCCCGCGCCGTACTCGCCAATCACGAAGCGAACGGCCGACCCGCCGTCGGCCAGGCGCTCCACGTCGCGCAGCAGGGCGCGGATCTCGTCCGCGCGGCCCACCTGGATGTGCTGCTGCCCGCGGCGCGGCACCACGCCCGCCGCCAGGGACTGCAGAATGGCGTCGCGGTCGCGGGGCCGAATGCGCTCGGCGCTTTGCGTCATCTGAACAGCTCCTCGCGGGCGAAGGGGTTGATGTCGATGGGGTCCGCGCCTTCCAGCAGCGGCTCGTCGCAGAGCTGGAAGGCGGCGTCGTTGATGGATTCCATGGCTCCGCCCGCCATCAGCCCGTGGGCGTCGGCCAGAATGGCGAACTCCGCGGCGTCGATCTCGTCCCGGCCACCCAGTGCACGCACCAGCGCGGAGTGTGCCACGTCCAACCCCGGCAGCCGGTCGTCCGCGGCCGCGGGCGCCTCGTCCGCCTCCACCGGTTCCCCGGGCGCCAGCGCGACGGCACCGGCGGGTTCCGGCGATGCGGACGCCGGCTCCTCGTCGGCGAACACGGACGCGAGCACGCGGGTGACCTCGTGAGTCTCGTGCTGGATGGCGGCGATGCGCGTGGTGTCCAGCGTGAACCCGGCCGGCCGCGCGGGCGCCGCCGTGACCGGCTCCGGGTTGGGGCGGGGGATGGCGTAGTCCGGCGCCGCATCGGCGGGAAGGATGGTGGCGGGCGTGCCGGCGGCGAGGGAGTGCACGTCGGTGTACACCTGCTGCGCGTCCAGTCCAAGCAGCGGGTACAGCTTCGCTAGCATCTTCACCTCCACCGGGCTCACGTGCCCGTCAGCGCCCGCAATCGCGATCAGCGCGCGGGCGATCTCGTGCCGCGTGGCGGCGGGAAGGGGGGCGAGTTGCTTCCTGAGCCCCGTGGTCGACGGCGGGCAGACCCGCAGCCACTCCAGGTGTCCCCGAAGTCGCACGCGGTCCGCCTCGTTCAGCCGGTACGCCGACTCCAGGTGCCGCTCGATCTCCTCCTCCTCGCGTTGCGCGATCTCGTCCGAGCCGGCCACGGCGGCGGCCAGCGTGAGCAGCAGCGTCGCGCTCGCCAGGTCGGGCCCCGGCTCCTGCGTCTGCGATGGGAGCAGGAAGACGGCGGTCGTGTCCGACTGCGAGAGATTGATGCCGGTATGCCGCGCGTCGGGCGCGATGCCGATCCCCAGCTTCTCCAGGAAATCCGCGAGCCCTTCCGCTTCCTTGCGCGTGAGCCTGTCCGGCCTGGCCGAGGGCCAGTGGTGGACCAGCGCCGGCGCGCCCATGGTGCCGCGGCCCTCCGGCCGCAGCGCGGACGCCACGTCGGCAACCAGCGGCGGCGGCTCGCGGCGCACGCGCCTGCGCAGCACCTCCGGCGGCAGCAGCCCCAGCGCGGCCAGGCTGGCGCCGTCGCCGCTCCGCCCCACGAACCGGCTGTACCTGTCGATGGCCTCCGTCGCGGCCTGGGCGACCTGCTTCAGCCGGTCCACGGGCGCCGTGAGCACCCCCACGTCGGGAAGGTCGGCCACCATCAGGCGGACCTGCGTCCCGTTGAACGAGCCGCTGGCGGGCTGACAGGTGAGGGCGAGCTGCGTCTTGTTGGGCTTCACGACCATGCCATCGCCGAACCGCTGGCGATACAGGTGCCGGAACGCGGCCTCGAACTCCTCCGGGCAGCGGGTCGCCGGGGTGCGCAACGACACCTGCGGTGAGAGCCGCACCCATGCCAGCGCCCACTCAGCGGGAATCGGCTGCTTCTCGACGGCGAAGCGTCCCAGCTTCGCGCGCAGGGGAAGGGGGAGCTCGTACCCCGGGCGCTCGAGCGGCGGCGTTTCCGGCTCGAGGTCCAGCGTGCCGTAGCGAAGGCGAATCAGCTCCAGGAACCGGGACGCGTAGCCCTCGAACGATCCGCTCTCACCGTAGATCTCCAGCAGCCGCTCCACCTCAACGGCGATCGACTGGACCTCCCGGGCCGCAGTCGCCGAATCCCTCTCCCAATCGACGAGCACCCGGCGCTCCAGCCCGTAGAAGAACAGGAATACGCAGCCGATGTCGATCTCGGCATCGCGCCGTCCGCCGGCGAGCCACCGCGGGCACTTGGCCCGGAAGGCGGGCGACACCTCCGAGTACGACGGCCAGTAGCCGGCGGTCGCGTAGCGGATGGCGGTGGAATCGGTCGCCAGCTTGAGACCCGGATGGATCATCGCCGGCTCCGTGCCGCGCCATTCGGAGACCGCCGCGAGCTTCTGCCCCACGTACAGCATTCCGCCGGGCAGCACGTATCCGCCTACCGTCACCGACTCGTCGGGCGGCACCCAGCGCGCCGCCGCAGTCGAGGCGGCTCGGGTCTGGACGGGTGGAATGGATGGAGCCGGGGCGAGCGGCGCGGCTTCGAGAGCAGGCGGCACCCGCGGGGTGCTCGCGGACGGCGCCCGGTGCTCGGTGGTATCCTCGTCCGCCGCCGGCAACGCGGGTGACGGCGGGGCCGGAGGGCCGGGTGCCTGCTGAGGCTTCGGCGGATGCGCCGGCTCGCTCGCTCCACGAGCCAGGCACCAGACGATGCCACCCACGAGGAGGAGGAAAAGGAGGGAGCCCATTGCGAGGATGGTTCGTGGGGTCGGGAGGATCCGCCGAGAGGCGAGACCAATCATAATGCCTGCGACGCAATCAGGTCAAAACTTGAGGGTTGAACGCCATGGGGGCCGGAATTGCCGCCGGCGTGGTGGGAGGTGACAAGCGCGACGACCGCCGCTCGACGCATTGCCGTCGTGATTGGCTGGAGTGACCCTGGCATCGCCCTCCGTATGGAGGACTTACCTGGCTCGGCTGCGGGCGCGGATGCGCAGCGGCGTCGGCGGTGCCGTCGAGGAGACCAGCCGCGGGACGCGGGTGCCGGATCCGGCGGCGTCGAGCGGGGGTAAGTGGTCGTGGCGCTTGACGTAGCCCCCCTCGCGGGGCTACTCTGAGGGCACTTCTCCCCCGAGCTCCCGAGGCGCTTCCGGTGCCGGTCATCCTCGCGGTCCTGATCACGTCGGCGATCGTCTCGCTGCTCGTGACTCCAGTCGTGCTCCACACGGTGAAGGCCCGCGGGCTCCACCCCACCGGCCGGCACCGCGGCAGCACCGTTCCGCGGCTGGGCGGGGTGGCGGTGTGCGTGGGCATGACGGTGGGAATCGCGGCGGCGGCCCTCCTTCCGGGGGGCTTCTCGCTTTCCGGGCCGGCGGTCCGCTTCTTCGCCGGCGTGGTGGTGGCCGCGTGGGTGGTCTTCCTGGCGGGGGTGGCGGACGACCTGTGGGACCTGCCCCCGGTGGCCAAGCTGCTGGTGCAGTGCGCCGCGGCGGGCGTGGCGTACGCCTGGGGCTTCCGCGTGGAGGTGCTGAGCCTCGGCGAGGCGCAGCTCTCGCTGGGGCTGTTCGCGCTCCCCGTCACGCTGCTCTGGATCGTCGGCGTGACCAACGCGTTCAACCTGATCGACGGCCTGGACGGGCTGGCGACGGGCATCGCCATGCTTGCGCTGGCGACCACCTTTGGAGTGGCTGCGCTGCTGGGGAACGCCGAGGTCACGCTGGTCTGCGCCGCCCTCTTCGGCGCCCTGCTGGGCTTCCTGCGCTACAACCTTCGCCCCGCGCGCATCTTCCTGGGCGACTCCGGCAGCCTGTTCATCGGGTTCCTGCTGGCCGTGCTCTCGGTGCACGGCTCCACCAAGAGCGCCACGGCGGTGCTGGTGGTGGTGCCCGTGATGGTGCTGGCGCTGCCGCTGCTGGACACGGGCATCTCCATCCTGCGCCGGTGGCTGCGCGGGGTGCCCATCTGGGGCGCCGACGACCGGCACCTGCACCACCGCCTGCTGGCCATCGGCCTGACGCACCGCCGGGCGCTGCAGATCCTCTACTTCTCGGCTGCGGTGCTCGCGGGGCTGGGGGTGGTGCTGGCGTTCGCGCCCCCGCCGGTGGTGGCCATGACCGCGGTGGCCGGGGCGCTGGCCACGGGCGCGCTGCTCCTGTACGGCATCGACCGGCTGGACTACCACGAGTTCGCCGCGGCGGGCGTGGTGCTCCGCAGCAGCCTGGGGTGGCTGCGGGGCCTGGTGCGCGACCAGATCCACGCCCGCGACGTCGCCGCGGTGATCCGCCACGGCGGCGCGCTCGACGAGGTGCGGGCGGTGCTGGAGGACAACGCCTTCGCCATGGGCTTCCTGTCCCTGGAGCTGCTGGACGCGGACCACGGGGAGACCCTGGGGGGATCGCCGCCCATGGAGGTGCCGATGGCGTGGAAGCTGGAGTACCCGGTCGGCATCCCCGTGGCCACCGGCGCGCCCCGCTGGGTGCTGCGGGTGTGGTGCGGCGAGTCCGACGGCTACCGGCTCCTGGGCGCCGAGCGTTCCCTGCGCACCCTGTCCGCCGCCGTGCGCGAGTGGGACCTGCGCCGCGTGGAGACCGCCCGCAGCCCCGTCCGTTCCGTCGCCGCCGTGATCGCCCCGGATACGGCGCACGGCTGAAGCGGGCGGGGGAGATGCGGACGGTGCGGGTTCCACGGTCGGCATCGAAGGCGAGGCTTCTGGGGACACGGCCGGTCGATGCCGGAGGCCCCCGCGGCCGGCAAACGGATTCGACGATCGTTCTCGAGCTCGCTTCGTGGACCGGCCTGATTCCGTCCGGTCCGCCGCTTCTTCCGCGAGCCGGACGCAGGCCCGGGGCGCCGGAAAGGGCGCCCATGGGCCTCCTCCCGTCCATCCCGCGTCCGCCGGACTGGCTGCCGGTCTCCCCCCCCGGGCCGGTCCGGGCTACTTTCTCCTCCCCCTCACCAGGTCACACGTGAGCGCACACGCGCCGGACACCGGGAACGACGTCGGCGACCGCCTCGGGGGCGGCGGCGGAGCGGACCCGCTTCTCCATGGTGACGAGGCCGCCCGCGCGGGCGAGGCGGACGCGGGCCCGGTCGTCCTGCTCGATTCCGTGTGGTGGAAGAACCCCTTCCTCTGGCTGACGCTCGGGACGGGCATCCCCGTGACGGCCGTGCCGTGGGTCCCGCCGGAGGGCGGAGGGAGCGCCGATCCGGGCAACTGGCAGGGCTGGATCCTCGGTTTCGGGGTCGGGACGCTCGCGGTGGCCTATTTCGCCCACTTCGCCCTGCGCGCGCGCCTGGAGATCCGCCCCAAGGGCTTCCGAGAGGTCCGCGCGATCGGGCGCACGGTGTGGCACCGCTGGGAGGACGTGAGCGAGTTCGTCGTCTGGAGGGACCCCGAATCCCGTCCGATCGTCGCCTACTCGATCCGGAAGAACGGAAAGCCCACGGCGGAGGGGGGGCGCGTGGAGGGCGCGTACCAGGGCACTCCCGAGGAGCTCCGGGACCGCATGAACGCCGCGCGCGACCGGGCGCTCGCGGCCGCGGCGGCGGAGGCGGCGAGGGGGCCGGAGGTAGAGGCCGGGCATCGGCGGGCCCCGCCGGTTGCCGGCGACTGAAGGCGCAGCAACAACGACGCGACGTCCGCCTTCGGGGACTGGCCTCTTGTCGGCCCGGCCGATCCTCCGTCCACGAGAAGGGCGCCTGCCGGACCGCGGCCGACCGACCGCGGCGCATCGGGTGCCTGACGGAGCCGCACCCCCCGCGGTCGGGACCCGGCCTCCACCGGTCGAGAGCCGCGGCTCCGGTCGGGCCGCGGAGGTCCCGACGCCGTCCCACCGCCACAGCCCGCGCCGGCGGGCTGCGTTCGTTCCACGCCGTCCTCTCCACGGCCAGGACCTCACCCGAGCCGCCGCCCGCTTGTCCCCTCGCCCGAGCGACTCCGACGCGCAGCCGCCCTCCGCCCCGCCGCTTCCGGCCGGGCTCCCGGAGCGCCTGCGCGTCTGCCACGTCTGCTCGTCGGCGGAGCTGGGCGGGGCGGAGCGGGTGATGCTGGAGCTGCTGGCGGGGCTGCGCGCGGCGATGCCGGCCTGGTCGCTGGGCGTCATCGCCCCGGCCGAGGGCCCGGTGCTGGCGCGCGCCGCCTCGCTCGGGGTCGACGCGCGCGTGGTGCCCTTCCCGCGGCGGCTGGCGCTCCTGGGCGACGCGGGCGAGGGCGAGGCGGGGGGGCGGGCGCGGCTGCTGGCCCGCCTGGCCGCCGCGGCGCCCGACGTGGCGGCCTACGCCCACCGGCTGCACGCGGCGCTCCGGGCGGCCGGCGCGGACGTGGTGCACGCGCACGGGCTGAAGGCGCAGCTCCTGGCCGGGTGGGCGCGTCCGCCGGGGAGCGCCGTCGTGTGGCACCTGCACGACTACGCCGGCGCCCGCCCCCTCATGGGCGCCCTCCTCCGCCGCGCGCGCGGCCGCTGCGACCGCGCCATCGCCGTATCGGCCAGCGTGGCGGAGGACGCGCGCCGCCTGCTCCCGGGGGTGGAGGTGGTCGCGGTGCACAACGCGGTCGACCTGGACGCGTTCTCGCCCGACGGGCCGGCGCTGGACCTGGCGGCCGCCGCGGGGCTGCCGCCGGAGCCGCCGGGAACCGTCCGCGTGGGCCTGGTGGCGACCACGGGGCGCTGGAAGGGGCACGAGACCTTCCTGCGCGCCCTCTCCCTCCTTCCGCCGGAGGCGCCGGTGCGGGGATTCGTGGTCGGCGGACCCATCTACACGACGCAGGGGAGCCAGAGCTCGCTGGACGCCCTGCGCGCGATCGCCGCCGGGCTGGGGCTGGGGGACCGCGTCGGCTTCACCGGGTTCGTGGCGGAGCCGGCCGCGGCCATGCGCGGGCTGGACGTGGTGGTGAACGCCAGCACGCAGCCGGAGCCGTTCGGGCTGGTGATCGTGGAGGGGATGGCCACGGGGAAGGCGGTCGTGGCGTCCCGCCGGGGCGGCGCGGGCGAGCTGTTCCGCGACGGGGTGGAGGCCATCGGCGTCGAGCCGGGGGATGCGGGGGCGCTGGCCGCCGCCCTCCTCCGCCTGGCGGGCGACGCGGAGCTGCGGCGCAGGCTGGGAGAGGCGGGGCGCGCGGCGGCGGTGGCGCGCTTCGGGCGCGCGCGGCTGGCGGCCGAGACGCTGGCGGCGTACGCCGGCCTCGTCCCGGCGGAGGGTCGATGAGGATCGCGCACCTGTACGCCGGGAACCTCTACGGCGGGATCGAGGCCTTCCTTGCCGGGCTGGCCCGCGGCGGCGGGGGCGCGGAGCACCGATTCGGGCTGGCGTTCGAGGGACGGCTGGCGGCGGAGCTCCGGGCCGCGGGGGCGCGGGTGGACGTCGTGGGCCCCGTCCGCATCTCCCGTCCGTGGACGGCGCTGGCAGCGAGGCGGCGGCTGCGCGAGGTGCTGGGAACGGAGAGTGCGGACGTGGCGGTCTGCCACTCCGCGTGGGCTATGGCCGTCTTCGGCCCGGCGGCGCGCGCGGCGGGGCTCCCGCTGGTCTTCGCCCTGCACGACGCCCCGTCCGGCGGAGTCGCGGAGCGGCTGGCGCGGCGGGTGGTCCCCGAGCGCGCGGTCTGCAACTCGCGGTGGACGCTGGAGCGGCTGCCGCGCATCTACCCCGGCGTGCCGGCGGAAGCCGCCTACCTCCCCGTCGCGCCGCCGGAGGTGCTCGACCGCGAGGGGGCGCGGCGGGACGTGCGGGCGGAGACGGGGACGCCGGAGGGGGACGTGGTGGTGCTGATGGCCAGCCGGATGGAGGCGTGGAAGGGCCACGACGTGCTGCTGCGGGCCCTGGGCCGGCTGCGCGAGCGGCCGGGATGGACGGCGTGGATCGCGGGCGGCGCGGCGCGGCCACAGGAGGAGCGGCACCGGGCGGCGATGGGCGCGCTGGCCGAGCGGATGGGCGTGGCCCGGCGCGTGCGCTTCCTGGGCGAGCGGAAGGACGTGCCGCGCCTGCTGGCGGCGGCGGACCTGCTCTGCCAGCCCAACCGCGGGCCCGAGCCCTTCGGCGTGACGTTCGTGGAGGCGCTGTACGCCGGCCTTCCCGCCGTGGGGTCCGACGCGGGCGGGGTGCGCGAGGTGGTGGACCGGAGCGTGGGCGTGCTGGTGCCGCCGGGAGACGACGCGGCGCTGGCGCAGGCCCTGGGAGGCTTGATGGCGGACGGGGACCGGAGAGCGGCGCTGGGCGCGGCGGGCCCGGCGAGGGCGCGCACCCTCTGCGACCCGGCGGACGCGGCGCGCCGCTGGGAGGCGGCGGTGGGACGGGCGATCCCGGAGGGCGGGTGAGCGCGCCCGCGGTGGAGACGCGCGTGCTGGCCTCGCGGGGCGCCAGCGCGAGTGCGGTGTACCGGATGGCGGCGGACGCCATCGCCACCCGTCATTCCCGGGGCGGGACGCTGGTGGACGTGGGGTGCGGCGGCGGCGCCTTCGGGGAGTGGACGCGCGGCCGCTTCGACCGCTACGTGGGGGTGGACGCGGTGCGCTGGGAGGGCTTCCCGGCGCACGGCGGGATGGTCCTGGCCGACCTGGACGGCGGCGTGCCCCTGCCGGACGGCTGCGGCGACGTGGTCGCCGCGCTGGAGACGATCGAGCACCTGGAGAACCCCCGCGCCTTCGCGCGCGAGCTGGTCCGCCTGGCCCGCCCCGGCGGCTGGGTGGTGGTCACCACCCCCAACCAGCTCTCCCTGCTGAGCAAGGCCACCCTGTTGCTGCACGACGAGTTCAACGCCTTCCGCGCCGGGTCGTATCCCGCGCACCTCACCGCGCTGCTGGAGGTGGACCTGCGCCGCATCGCGGGGGAGTGCGGGCTGACCGACGTCGCCGTCGCCTTCAGCGGCCGCGGGCGCATGCCGCTGGGCGGGCGCCACTGGCCGGCCGCCCTCTCCCGCGCCTTCCCGCGCGCCTTCAGCGACAACGTGCTGCTGGCGGGGAGGAAGCCGCTTGCGTGAGGCCGCCTACGCCCCGCCGCTCGCCTCGCGCGCCGCCCGGCGCGCCGAGCCGCGGGCCCCGCGCTACGTGCAGGGCTACATCCTCTTCCAGCTCCTCTGCCAGGTGGCGCTGCTCTCGGGCGCCGTGGGCGCGTTCCGCGTCTTCGTGCGCCTGGCCGTCTTCGGCGCGTCGCTGGCGCTGCTGGTCTTCCTGCGCGGGCGCGGGAAGCCGCACCCCGCTGCCCCGCTGGGGATCCTGGCCATGGTGGTGCTGGGGTTCGGCCTCTTCCACCCCGACACGGACCTGCTCCCCGGCTTCGCGCAGGCCGTGCTGTACCTGGCCATCCTGGCGCCGCTCTTCTGGGTGCCGCGGCTGCGCATGGACGCGCGCACGCTGCGGCAGACCATGTTCATCCTGTGGGGCTTCCACACCCTCAGCGCGGGGCTGGGGGTGCTGCAGGTGTACATGCCCGGCCGCTTCCAGCCCGCCCTCTCCACCGTGGTCGCCTCGCGGGGGCAGGGGTACGTGGAGTCGCTCAAGATCACCACCGTCAGCGGCAAGCGCGTCTTCCGGCCGATGGGTCTCACCGACGTGCCCGGCGGCGCGGCCTCGTCCGGGCTGTACGCGGTGCTCTTCGGCGTGGGCTTCCTCCTCACCCGCCGCAACCCGCTCATGCTGGCCGCGGCGGCGGGGAGCATGACGCTGGGCATCGCCTGCCTCTACCTCTCCCAGGTGCGGGCGCTGCTGGTGATGACGGCGATCTCCGTCCTGGCGGTGGCCGCCGTGCTGGCGTGGCGAAGGGACGTGGCCCGGCTGGCCGCGCTGGGAACCGTGGGCGCGCTGGTGGCGTTCGCCGGGTGGGGCGGCGCCGCCTCGCTGGCGGGCCCCGGCGCCGCGTACCGCATGGCCACGCTGGTGCGCGGGCGCCCGGCGCAGGTGTACGCGGCGAACCGCGGGCACTTCCTGGAGCAGGCCTTCTCCGAGCTCCTGCCGCGCTACCCCATGGGGGCGGGGCTGGGGCGGTGGGGGATGATGCCGTCGTACTTCGGGGACCCGTCCCTGGGCGACCGCACGATCTGGGTGGAGATCCAGTGGTCGGCGTGGATCGTGGACGGCGGGTTCCCGCTGATGGCGGCCTACTGCGCGGCGATCGGAGGGGCGCTGCTGGCCACCTGGCGCATCGCGCGGCGGCGGCTCCCGGGCCAGCCGCCGGAGCTCTCGTTCTGGGCGGCCATCGTCCTGGCCTACGGGATCGGGGCCTGCGCCCTCACCTTCTCGTACCCGGTCTTCGTGGCGCAGACGGGGGCCGAGTTCTGGCTCCTGAACGCCACCCTGTTCGCGGCGGCGCGCACGGCGACCCAACCCTCCGCCGCGGCGCCATGGTCCCCTACCTGATCGTCGCCGGCGACCTGGTCGTCTCGGGCGGGATGGACGCCGCCAACCACGCGCTCGCCGCCCACCTGGCGGACGCCGGGCGCGAGGTCCACGTGGTGGCCCACCGCGTGGCCGACGACCTGGCCGCGCGCCGCGGCGTGGTCCTGCACCGCGTCCCGCGCCCCCTGGGCCGGCACCTGCTCGGCTTCCCGCTGCTGGACCGCGCGGCGCGGCGCGAGGCGGAGGCGCTGCGCCCCAGGGGCGTGCGCGTGGTCGCCAACGGCGGCAACTGCCGCACCGAGGCGGCGGTGTGGCTGCACTACGTGCACGCC
>JASLAX010000163.1 GCA_030146875.1 Longimicrobiaceae bacterium | reverse complement strand
TCACGTACTGGAAGAGCGCCGGTTCAGATCGATTGCGTCCGAGCATGGCAATGACGGCTGGGGGAGCACTCTGCGGTTTCCACAATTTACCGCCCGCCCCGCTCCAACGCACTGCCGGATCGCCCCTTTTTCAACAGACTTTTAGAGGAGCACGCGATATCCGGTACTTCAGAACATGGATTCAATGTTAGAAAGCAAGCTATTGAGGCAATGCGGTTTTTTGCTGTAAATAACGTATTTACCGGGCCGATCAATGATGCGCACGCACGGCTGTCGCAGGAACTGTTTGGGCAATAGGCTCCGCTAGAAGGTGCCCGTCCAAACTCCTTGCGCTACGTCCGCACCCGCGACATGAACCAGAGCGCCGCGACCAGGAACAGGAGGTTGGGCGCCCACGCGGCGACGTTCGGATCGAGGGCGCCGCTGCTCCCCACCGCCTTGCCCACGCGGAAGAGGAGCATGTAGAGGATGGTGACGCCCAGCGAGATGCCGATGCCGAACGCCGTTCCCCCGCGCTGCGACGACGTGGCCAGCGGGGCGCCGAAGAGCACGATGATCAGCACGGCCACGGGAAGGGCGATCTTCTGCGCGCGCTCCACCCGCAGGGGGCGCGAGTCGCCGCCCGAGCGGTCGATGGCGGTGATGAAGCGCGACATCTCCTCGTACCCCATCTCCTCCGCGTCCTTGGGCTCCGCCAGCAGGTCGTCCGGCGTCTCCGTGAGCCCCGGCACGCGCAGCGAGTCGAACGCGAAGGTGACCTCCGTTCCGTCCGCGCCCAGGCGGCGCACGTACCCGCCCTGCAGCATCCACCCGCGGTGCGGCGTCCAGCGAGCGGTGGATGCGATGCGGTGCATCCCCGGCCCGGTCTTCGACGCGTTCCGCTCCAGCACCACGCCCGTCATCTCCCGGTCGCGCACGTTCAGCATGCGCACCGTGAGCATCCCCTCGCCCTGCGTCTGGTAGACGAACGCCGCCCGCGAGCCGATGGCGTCGGCCTTCCGGTTCCCCATCAGCTCGGCGCGCTTCTCCAGCGTGTACGGCACCAGCTCCCCCAGCCCCAGCCCCGCGACCGTGAGCAGCACGGCCATTCCCACGATCGGCGACATCAGCCGGTAGAAGCTCAGCCCCCCGGCCTTGGCGGCGGTGATCTCCTGGTAGCGGGTCATGGCGCCGATAGTGAAGACCGTGGCCACCAGCGCCGCGATGGGGAACGAGTACTGGATGAAGAGCGGGAGCTGGTAGACGTACGAGAGCGAGACCTGCTTGGCCGTGAGCCCGCGGTTGATGTAGCGGTCGATGTTGTCGGTGATGTCCGCGATGATGAAGAGCAGCGGGATCCCCAGCACCAGCACGATGAAGGTGCCCAGGAACCGCCGCGCCACGTAGAGGTCCAGGAGCTTCACGCCGGCCTCCCCTTCGGCCGGGCCAGGCGGTCCGTGAACCAGTCGCGGACGCTCTGCCAGACCGCGTCCAGCCCCCCGCCGCGCCCGCTGGAGCTCTCCCGTCCCATCCGGGTGAGGAGGAAGACGCCCAGCACCGTCATCACCGCGTTCATCACCCACATGGCCATGATCGGGGTCACGTACCCCTTCCCCGCCAGCGCCTCGCCGCCGATCAGCCCCACGTAGTAGAGCGAGAAGATGGCGAGCGAGGCGGCGATCACCAGCCCCACCCCGCCGCCGGGAAAGCGCACCGCCAGCGGCGCGCCGATGATCACGAAGACCAGCGTGGCCACGGCGATGGAGTACTTCTTCTGCACCTCCACCTCGTAGGCGCGGATCTGCTCGTCGAAGTCGTCCATCTGCTGGTGCAGCGACCGCAGGCTCTCGGCCGCGCGGACCGTGCGCGAGGCGACCTCGCCCTCGCCGAAGCTCTGCATCACCCGCCGCTTCCCCTCCGTGCCCAGCAGCACGTCCAGGTCGGCCATGGCCACCTCGCGCGCGTCGGTCAGCACCCGCGTCTGCTCGCGGCGCAGCGTGTCCTTGCGCGCCTGCAGCATGGCGATGGTCATCTCGCGGTCGCCGCGGGCGCCCTCCTCGGCCTCGCCGATGTTCAGCGAGGTCCCCACGCCGGGGATGCCCAGGAGCTGCTCGCGGAAGTCGATGCGGCGGAAGCTCTCCGGCTGGTCGGCGGCCACCTCGCGCACGTGCCCGTCGAAGAGGCGCAGGATCAGGTCGGTGCGGTCGCGGTTGAAGGTCGCGCGGCCCGAGTCGGCGAAGATGGTGCGGGTGACGGTGGGGTTGCTCACGTCGAAGATCACCACGTCCCACATCCGGTTCGTGCCCGGGTCCACCCGCGAGGCGCGCAGGTAGTACGTCTGCGCGTTGCTGGGGGCGATGCGGTTGATCGTCTGCGGCTGCAGGATCATGGTGGGCGTCTTGCGGGCGATGTCCAGCCAGAGCTGGCTCCAGCGGAAGTTCGCCTCTGGGAGCACCCGGTCGTTGAACCACACCATCGACCCCGTGATCAGCCCCGCCGCCAGGAGGAGCGGCAGCAGCAGGCGCTTCAGGTCCACCCCGCTGGCCTTCAGCGCGGTGACCTCGTTCTCGGCAGTGAACTGCGAGAAGGTGTACAGGACGGCCACCAGCACCGCCATGGGAAAGGTCAGCGCGATGGTGGCCGGCAGCGCCAGGTAGAAGAACCGGAAGATGACGCCCGCCGGCAGCCCCTTCCCGGCCAGGTCGGCCAGGCGGCGCACCAGCGTGTTGATCAGGATCACCCCGGTCAGGGCGATGAACGCGAACAGGAACGGGCCGAGGTGCGCCCGCAGGAGGTACCGGGTGAGGATGTTCATTCGCCGTTCCGAAGGGGACTTGCCGGGCCCGCCGGGCCCGTCTCATTATATCCGCCCCGCCTGCCGCTTGGAAAGCCGCGGCGGGTCGCCACGCCCCCACTCCGCACCTCCCGCGCCGACCGTGATACCGCGCCGCACGCAGCGCCGTTCCTCCGCCCGCTTTGCCCTGCTCCTCCTCGTCGCCGCCGGGTGCGGCGGGGAGCGCATGGCGGAGCGGCCCCACGCCAGCGAGCGCCGCGCCTGGGCGTACCTGACGCAGCAGGTGGCGTTCGGGCCCCGCATTCCCGGCACGCGGGGCCACGACCTCCAGCTCAAGTGGATGCGCGAGCAGATGGCCTCCCGCGCCGACACCGTGCTGGAGCAGCCCTTCACCCACGTCACCAGCGCGGGCAGGACGCTGAAGCTCACCAACGTGATGGCGCGCTTCCGGCCGGAGGCGCAGCAGCGGCTCCTGCTGGCGGCCCACTGGGACACCCGTCCCCACGCCGACCAGAGCCGCGAGCCCGGCGACCGCGAGCGCCCCGTGCCCGGCGCCAACAGCGGCGCCTCCGGCGTGGCGGTGCTGGTGGAGCTGGCCGAGCTCTTCCGCCAGCAGCGGCCGGAGATGGGCGTGGACCTGCTCTTCCTGGACGGCTCGGACCAGGGCCCGGGCCCGCGGGACGTGCTGCTGGGGGCGCGCCACTTCGCGCGGAACCGCCCCGCCGGCCCCGCCCCGCGCTACGCGGTGGTGCTGGACATGGTGGGCGACCAGACCCCGCGCTTTCCGACCGAGCCGTCCTCCCTCCGCTCGGCGCCCCAGGCCACGCGCCGCGTCTGGTCGCTGGCGAAGGAGCTGGGCTACGCCGCCGCGTTCGTCGACTCCGCCGGCCCTGCCGTGGCCGGCGACCACCTTCCCCTCGTCGAAGCCGGGATCCCCACCGTGACCGTCGTGGACTTCGAGTACGGGCCCTCCAACACCCTGTGGCACACGCTGATGGACCTGCCGCGCAACACCAGCGCGGCGTCGCTCACCATGGTGGCCGAGGTGCTGGCCGAGCTCGTCTACCGCGGAGGGTGAGCGTGTCGACCACTCCGGGAGAGCGCCTGGCGCTCGGCGTGCTGGTCCTTCTCCTCGCGGCCGGCGGGGCAGCGCGGGGGCTGCGCTCCGATCCGCCCCCCGCGCGCTGGCTGGTCCCGGCGGAGGGCGCCGCCGCGGCGGAGGTGCCGCTCGGCCGTCTGCGCCAGGAGACCGACGCCGAGGCCGAGCGGGAGCGGGTGCGCTCCACTCCCCTGGCCCCCGGCGAGACGCTGGACCCCAACACCGTGACGGCGGACGACCTGGATCGTCTCCCCAAGGTGGGGCCCGCCCTGGCGAAGCGCATCGTGGAGTGGCGGGAGGCGCGGGGGCCGTTCCGCACGCTGGCCGACCTGGACTCCGTCCCCGGCATCGGCCCGGCGCTCCTGGCCGCCGCGGCGCCGCACCTCTCGCTCCCGCCCGCGCCCCGGGCGACGGCGGAGCCCCCGGCCGGAGGCCCCGCGACGATGGCGCGCGCGCAGGCGGCGCGCCCGGGACCGCTGGACCTGAACACCGCCACCGCCGCGGAGCTGGAGACGCTTCCGGGTGTGGGACCCGCCCTGGCGTCGCGGATCGTCGCCTGGAGAGCGCGCCACGGGCGCATCCGCTCGGTCGCCGAGGTGGCGGAGGTGCCCGGAATCGGCCCACGGATGCTGGAACGCATGGCGCCGCTGGTGGTTGCGCACCCTTGACAGCGCCTGGCGTGCGGATGAACTTGAGAGTTCACACCCCACGAGATCCCTCCGGCTCCCCTCCCGGGGCTCCGGCTCGCGCGCACCGACCCTTCCCCCCGACCGAATGGCAGTCAGCGCCCCTCCCGATCGCATCGGCGATCAGCTCGTCCACGAGGGCCTCATCTCCCGGGAGCAGCTCGGCCGCGCCCTGGACGACGCGCGCGCCAACGGCACGCGGGTCGGCTTCTCGCTGGTCAAGCTGGGCGTGCTCAGCGAGCACGACCTGGTGCGCGCGCTGGCGCGGCAGCACCGCGTTCCCGCGGTGGACCTGGAGCGGGTGAAGCTGGACCCCAAGATCCTGAAGCTGGTCCCCACCGACATCGCCGTGAAGCACCAGGTCCTGGCCCTGCGCCGGGTGGGCCGCACGCTCACCGTGGCGATGGCCAACCCCACGGACCTGGGGATCATCGACGACCTGAAGTTCATCACGCGGCTGGACATCGAGCCGGTGATCGCGGGTGACTTCACCCTGCGCAAGATCATCGAGCGCGAGTACGAGCAGTCGGACGAGCGGATCAACGACCTCCTCAAGCAGATCGAGAACGAGGAGATCGAGGTCGTGGAGGACCACGAGGAGGAGATGAACGTCGCCGCGCTGGCCGCGGCGGTGGACGAGGCTCCCGTGGTGAAGCTGATCAACGGGATCCTGACCGACGCGGTGCAGAAGGGGGCGTCGGACATCCACTTCGAGTGCTACGAGAAGGAGATCCGGGTCCGCTACCGCATCGACGGCGTGCTGCAGGAGATCATGCGCCCGCCCACCAAGATGAAGGCGGCGCTGATCTCGCGCTTCAAGATCCTGTCGGAGCTGAACATCGCCGAGCGCCGGGTGCCGCAGGACGGCCGCCTGAAGCTGCGCATGGGCCGGCGCGTCATCGACTTCCGCGTGTCCACGCTCCCCACGCTCTTCGGCGAGAAGATCGTGCTGCGAATCCTGGACAAGGGAAACCTGACGCTGGACCTGGAGAAGTTCGGGATGGAGCCGAAGGCCGAAGAGGACTTCATGAAGGCCATCCTGAACCCCTACGGCATGGTGCTGGTCACGGGCCCCACCGGGTCCGGCAAGACGACGACGCTCTACAGCGCGCTGTCGAAGATCAACACCAACGAGGTCAACATCATGACGGCGGAGGACCCGGTCGAGTACAACCTGCACGGGATCAACCAGGTGCAGGTGCGCACGGACATCGGGATGACCTTCTCGGCGGCGCTGAAGGCGTTCCTGCGGCAGGACCCCAACATCATCATGGTGGGCGAGATCCGCGACATCGAGACGGGGAGCATCGCCATCAAGGCGGCGCTCACCGGCCACCTGGTGCTCTCCACGCTGCACACCAACGACGCGCCGTCGACCATCACCCGCATGATCGACATGGGGATCGAGGCCTTCAACGTGGCCTCGGCGGTGAACCTGATCACCGCGCAGCGCCTCTGCCGCCGCATCTGCTCGGGGTGCAAGGAGGAGGCGAAGTATCCCGAGGAGTACCTGAAGGCCGCCGGCCTGACCGACGAGGACCTGCAGGGGATCACCCTGTACCGCGGCAAGGGCTGCGACGCCTGCGGCGGCTCGGGCTACAAGGGCCGGCAGGGGCTGTACGAGGTGATGGCGATGTCGCCCACGCTGCGCCGCATGATCCTGCAGGGCGCCTCCACCGCCGACCTGCAGGCGCAGGCCATTCGAGAGGGGATGCTCACGCTGCGCATGGACGGGATGCAGAAGGTCGCGCGCGGCGTCACCACGCTGGAAGAGGTGGTCAAGGAGACCGCGGCCTGACGGCCGCCCCCCGCCACCCCTGACCCCGAGGAAGCCCGGGCGCCACCCGGCTCCGACACCAACCGGAAGGACCGATGTCCACGACCGCCCCCGCCCCCGCGGCCGCCCAGCCCGGCGCCGGACTGAACCTGCGGGCCCTGCTCGAGGAGATGATCGAGCGCGGCGCCTCCGACCTGCACATCACGGCGGGGGAGCGGCCCAAGCTGCGCGTAGACGGCCACATCACCGACAGCGGCGCCAACCACATCCTGACGCCCAAGGACACGCTCCAGCTCACCTACTCGATCCTGACCGAGAACCAGAAGAAGCGGTTCGAGACCGAGGACGAGCTGGACTTCTCGTTCGGGATCCAGAACCTGGCGCGCTTCCGCGGCAACGTGTACCGCCAGCGCGGGTGCGTGGCGCTGGCGCTGCGGCAGATCCCGTTCAAGATCCTGACGTTCGAGGAGCTGCGCCTGCCCGTGGTGGTGCAGAAGCTGGCCGAGCGGCCGCGCGGGCTGGTGCTGGTCACCGGCCCCACCGGGTCGGGGAAGTCGACCACCCTGGCGGCGATGCTCGACAAGATCAACAAGGAGCGGCGCGGCCACATCCTCACCATCGAGGACCCGATCGAGTTCATCCACCGCCACCAGGGGTGCATGGTGAACCAGCGGGAGGTGGGCGCCGACACCAAGTCGTTCGCGCAGGCGCTGAAGTACGCGCTGCGGCAGGACCCCGACGTGATCCTGGTGGGCGAGCTCCGCGACCTGGAGACGATCCAGGCGGCGCTCACCATCGCCGAGACGGGGCACCTGTGCCTGGCCACGCTGCACACCAACTCCTGCGCCGAGACCATCAACCGCATCATCGACGTGTTCCCGGCGCACCAGCAGCCGCAGGTGCGGGCGCAGCTCGCCTTCGTGCTGGAGGGAGTGCTCACGCAGCAGCTCCTGCCCAAGGCGCGCGGCCGCGGCCGGGTGATGGCCATGGAGATCATGGTGTGCACCCCGGCGGTGCGCTCGTGCATCCGCGAGGACAAGGTCCACCAGATCTACTCGACCATGCAGGCGGGGAAGAAGCACGGGATGCAGACGCTGAACGACTCCCTGCAGCAGCTCTACATGTCGCGCGAGATCACCAAGGACGAGGCCCTGAAGCATTCGTCGGACCCGGCCGCGCTCGCGCAGTCGATCGGCGAGCCCCTCTCCGCGTAACCCGGAGCCTCCATGCCCGTCTTCAGCTACAGCGCCCGGTCGGCGACCGGCGAGCTCACCAACGGCGAGATCGACCTTCCCACCAAGGACGAGGTCGTAGGCTACCTGCGCCGCCAGCGGCTGATCCCCGTGAACGTGCGGGCGAAGTCGAAGGAGGTGAACATCCAGTTCGGGACCGGGATCAAGACGCGAGACATCGTGATCTTCACCCGGCAGTTCGCCACCATGATCAACTCGGGCCTGCCGCTGGTGCAGAGCCTGAACATCCTGGCCGAGCAGACCGAGAACAAGAACTTCCAGAAGATCATCACCGAGGTCCTGAACGACATCCAGGCGGGGCAGACGCTGGCGGACTCGCTGCGGCGCCACGACAAGGTGTTCACCGACCTGTACGTGAACATGGTGGCGGCCGGCGAGGCGGGCGGCATCCTGGACGTGATCCTGCTGCGCCTGGCGACGTTCCTGGAGAAGAACGACGCCCTGGTGCGCAAGATCAAGGGCGCCATGACGTACCCGGCGGTGATGCTCTTCGTGGTGATCGCGGCCACCACCATCCTGCTCTGGAAGGTGGTGCCCGTGTTCGCGGGCATCTTCCTGGAGGCCGGCCTGGAGCTGCCGATGCCCACGCGCGTGGTGCTGGCGGCGAGCGCCTTCCTGGGGGACTACATGCTCCTGCTGGTGCTGGGGGTGGTGGGCATCGTGTTCATGCTGCGGCGCTACTACAAGACGCAGTCGGGACAGCTCGTCATCGACCGCTTCATGCTCAACATGCCCATCCTGGGGAACCTGCTGCGCAAGTCGGCGGTGTCGCGCTTCACGCGCACGCTGGGCACGCTGGTCTCCTCGGGCGTGTCGATCCTGGAGGGGCTGCAGATCACCGCGCGTACGTCGGGCAACCGCGTGATCCACGACGCGGTCATGGCGTCGCGCGCCTCCATCGCCGGCGGTGCCACCATCGCGGACCCGCTCAAGGCGTCGGGCGTGTTCCCGCCCATGGTGGTGCAGATGATCAACGTGGGCGAGCAGACGGGCGGCCTGGACGACATGCTCAGCAAGATCGCCGACTTCTACGACGACGAGGTGGACGCGGCCGTGACGGCGCTGACCTCGGTGCTGGAGCCGATCATGATCGTGGTGATGGGCGTGGTGATCGGCGGCATGGTGGTCGCCATGTACCTGCCCATGTTCGACCTGATCAAGGCGGCGCAGGGGTAGGACGGGTCGGGTGAGGCGGGCATTCCGGCCGGTCCCGGAATGCCCGCCGTCCTCCGCCGTCGCTCGCGTGGAAGACCGCTCTCCTTCTCCCCCCCGATCCCCCCGCGCGGCATCTCCACCGGTACGTCCCCGGTTCCGAGGAGCTACCACGGCGTCCTCGCTCTACACCATGACCTGAGACCTGCCACCGGGCAGCAAGGCCTGTCCCACTCTCGCCCGTCACTGCACCCGCGTACCTCGCGCCAGCAGCAGCCCTGTAAGGGCTCGAATGGACCGTGCGACCTCCCCGATCACCATTCCCACCCGATCAACGGAGCGACAACATGCGTTATCCCCGAATTGCCCCCGTCCTGCTGCTCGCGCTCATGTCCGCGTGCGGCGGCGATGGGGCGGAGGGCTCCGCGGGGGGAGGCAGTGACGCCGCCACCGCGCACGACCCGGCCCCGGCGCGGATGGTGGACGGAAAGCCGGAGGGGCTGTTCTTCATGACGCGGTTCTGGGCCTTCACCAACTCGCTGGAGAAGGTGGTGTGGTACTTCGCTCCCGACGGGCGCGTGTACCAGAACCTGGAGACCGGCTTCTCGCCGGAGGACCTGGCGGCGCACAAGGGGAACCGGGGCACGTACGAGATGGTGGGCGACGTGCTGAAGGTGACCTGGTCCGACGGCAAGGTCACCCAGGCCACCATCCAGGCGCAGGAGAACGCGTTCGGCTGGGATGCCGGCATCTTCACGGCGGTGAAGCCGTTCGCCGAAGGGAAGTCGGTGGCGGGGTCGTACGAGGGCGGCGAGTCGATCAGCACGGGCGCCGGCATGGCCGCGAGCTCGACGGGGCTGGAGCTTCGGCCGGACGGCACGTTCTCCTCCGCCGGCGTGACGTCGGTGCAGAGCGAGACGAGCGAGTCGCAGGTGTCGGCGGGCGGGCAGGGCGGCAGCACGGGCACCTGGAAGGTGGCCGGCTACTCGCTGCTGATGACGTACGCGGATGGCACGACGGTGCGCTCCATCGCCTTCCCGTACGACGACCCGGAGACGCCGGTGTACCCCGACCGCCTGTTCGTGGGCGGCACGATGTTCAAGCGAAAGTGATCGGGCCCGTCTCGCGAAGACGGTAGAGCTCTTCGGGATGGAGATCGACGTCGTGATGGGGGTGGCCGATCCAGCCCCACCACGACGGCTTCGTCCATCCGCGGGTCAAGCCCGGCGGGATCTGCCGCGACGCCGGCGGCGCATGGCACCCCACCGGGCGAGCGTCGGCGGGGCTCGTCGGCGAAGTATGCCTGGATGTCCGTCGCCTCCTGGTGGAAGAGGGCGGCGAACCCCTCCACCGGCGCCGGGTCGTAGGGGGTGATGTCGCGGCTGAACGCGATCACTCCTGTCGAAGCGCCTCCATCGGGCGGACGCGGAGCGCCTGGCGCGCAGGGCCGGCCGTAGCGAGCAGCGCGGCGGCGATCACGAGTGCCGCGACCATAGGCACGAGCACGCGCTGCTGGCCGCGCATGAGTTCACCGCCGGAGAGTCGCTCGAGCACCACGGCGAGGGCGACCCCCACGGCCAGCCCGAGCGCGAGTTGAAGCGCGGAGCGCGAGAAGATTCCCTGCAACACCTGGCGCCGCGATGCACCGAGCGCGAGCCGGATCCCGATCTCCCGATACCGGCGTGTGACGGCGAACGACATCATCGCCGAGATCCCTGCCGCGGAGAGAAGGAGCACGCTCAGCGTCACAAGGCTTACCAGGATAACGTAGAATCGGATCGCCGCGCCATTGTCGCCGCCGCGAAGCGCGTCCGGGCCGGTGACGGTCATCGGGCGCCCCGGTGCTACCTCTCC
>JASLAX010000151.1 GCA_030146875.1 Longimicrobiaceae bacterium | reverse complement strand
CGCTGGTGGACTCCGCCGCCCTGTCCGCGGCGGCGGGCGCCCTGCTGGGGGCGGATGCCGGGCACGCGACCGTCGCGCTCCGCTACGACCGGTTCGGCACCAACGTCCGCCGCGCCGTGCTGGAGACGTCCGCGCCCCAGGCGGCGGCGGACTCGCTGCAGCGCCTCGTCTTCGCCCACCGGCGCGAGACGGCGCCCGCGACCGCCGACTGGGGCGTGCGGCTGCGGCTGGAGGGCGGGAGCCCCCTGCGGATGCGCGTCTCCCGCGGCGAGACGTGCCCCGCGGCGGCGCGCGACCGCACCGTGGAGGTGGCGGGCGACGCCTGGGGCGACGTGCGCGGGCCGGACCCCGCCTCCGCCCTGGAGGGGGTCGACCGCCGCGTGTGGGTGCGGGTGAGCCTGGACGCCGCCGGGCGCGTGACCGACGTGCGCGTGGACCACACCCGCCTCCGCGTGCGCGAGAGCTCGCTGGTGAACCTCGTGCGCGCGATGGTGTTCGAGCCCGCGACCGAGGACGGCTACCCCGTCCCCGGCCGCGCGGCCATCCGCCTCACCATCCGCTGAGTCCGCCGTCCCTCCCGACCCGGAGCGCCATGAGAGCCGCCCTGCCGCTCGCCGCGCCGTTCCTCGCCGCGCTGCTCCTCGCCGCCTGCGCGCCGTCCGTACCGCCGGCGGCGCCCTCGCCCAGCGCGTCGTCCTCCGCCACGGAGGCCGGGTCTCCGGAGGCGGTCTCGTTCCTGGGCCGCCCCCTGCACGCGCCGCCGCTCGCGGCGGGGACGCGGGCGCGGCTGGAGGCGGACCTGGCGCGCGCCCGCGAGGCGTACGAGCGGGACCCCGGGAGCGCCGACGCGGCGATCTGGCTGGGCCGGCGGCTGGGGTACCTGGGCCGCTACCGCGAGGCCGTGGCCGTCTTCACCGAGGGCATCCGCCGGCATCCGGGCGACGCGCGCCTCCTCCGCCACCGCGGCCACCGCTGGATCACGCTGCGCCAGCCCGACCGCGCCATCGCCGACCTGGAGCGCGCCGCGGCGCTGACGCGCGGCAGGCCGAACGAGGTGGAGCCCGACGGAGCGCCCAACCGCTTCAACGTCCCGCTCACCACCCTGCAGGGCAACATCTGGTATCACCTGGCGCTCGCCCGCTACCTGAAGGGCGACTTCGCCGGCGCGGCCGAGGCGTGGAGGCACGACCTCTCCCTGGCCGCCAACGACGACTCGCGCGTGTCGGCGTCCGACTGGCTCTACATGTCGCTGCGCCGCCTGGGCCGGGACGAGGAGGCGCGGCGGGTGCTGGAGCCCATCCGGCGCGACATGCGGATCCTGGAGAACGACGCCTACCACCGTCGCCTGCTGATGTACCGCGGCGAGCTTCCCCCCGACTCGCTCCTCGCCGCCGGAGGGGACGACGTGCAGGTGGCCACGCAGGGCTACGGCGTGGGCGCCTGGCACCTCTACAACGGGCGGACGGAGGAGGCGCGCGCCGTCTTCCGCCGCGTGGTCGCGCTGCGGAACTGGGCGGCGTTCGGGGTCGTCGCGGCGGAGGCGGACCTGGCCCGCATGGGCGAGGGCGAGCGCCCGGAGTAGCACGCCGTCGTCCCCACCTCCGCGCACGAGGCGACACGCCGCGGGGATGGGGATCGAGGTTCGGCGCACGTCCTCCGACCGGCTCAACCCGATCGGGGGCGCCGGGTTGGACACCGGGAGGCGGGCCCGGCCGCGTCGGACGCGTGGAGGACGACCCGCGCGCGAGGGGAACCCGGAGGGCTCGGCGGGGTTCTTCCGCCAGGTCGTTCATCCCTGAACGGAATCACCGCCCAACGCTCGTCGGAGGACGCATGAAGATCCGGACGTACGCCACGCTGCTCCTCGCCTCGGCCCTGGTGGCGGGGGGAACCGCCTCCACGCAGGCCCAGGCCGCCCGCTCCGCGCGTCCGGCCGCCGCCGCTCCCGTCCGCTGGGAGATCGACCAGAGCCACTCCGAGCTCACCTTCCGCATCCGCCACCTGGTGTCGCGCGTGCGCGGGCAGTTCAACACGTGGAAGGGCACCGTGGTCGCGGACCCCGCGAACCTGACGGGCGGGTCGGTGGAGGTGGAGATCCAGACGGCCTCCATCGACACCAACAACGAGCGGCGCGACAACCACCTGCGCACCGGCGACTTCTTCGACGCCCCCACGCACCCCATCATCACCTTCCGCAGCACGCGCGTGGAGACGCAGGGGCGCGACCTGAAGGTGCACGGCAACCTGACCATGGGCGGGGTGACCAGGCCGGTGACGCTGGAGGGGCGCATGACGGAGGTGACCGGCGCCCCCGGCAAGCGCCGCATGGGCTTCGAGGCGTCCACCACCATCAACCGCCTGGACTACGGCGTGGCGTGGAACCGCGCGGCCGAGGCCGGCGGCGTGGTGCTGGGCGACGAGGTGGAGATCGAGATCACCATCGCCGCCGTGGAGCGTCCCGCCACCTGACCCCGCGGTCGGTATGGACGACGGAGGGCCCCGCGCCAGACGGCGCGGGGCCCTCGTTGCGTCCGGCGCCGCCGCCCGCGAGGTTGTGAGGGGCCCTCCCTTCCGGCCCCCGCCCCGCCCGTACGATGCGCCGACCCCCTGCTCCCCGCGCCGCGCTGGACGCCATCCGCCTGACGGCGGGCGTCGCGCTGGTGGGGCTGGGGCTGCTCGCCGTGTTCCCGGCGCCCACGTACTCCACCTGGAAGGCCGCCATCCTGGCGACGGAGTACGGGCACCTCCTGGCGCTCCCCGCCGTCCTCGCCCTCCTCCCCGGCGGGCGGGGGACGCCGGCCGGGCGCGTGGCGGCGGCGGTGTGCGGCATCGCCGCCCTCCTCCTGCTCTCGCCGCTCGCCCGCGCCCTTCCCGTCGCCTCCGCGCTGCCGGGGGAGATGGAGAAGGCGTTCGGGCCGCGCGCGGGGGGAGGCCGGCCGCTCTCCGCGGGTGGACTGCTGACGGTGGGCCGGCGTCCGCCGTTCCGGCGCGAGACGCACGCGTTCGCCACGCGGGGCGCGCGGACGCTCCGCCTGGACCTCTACCGCCCCGCGCCGTCCGCTCGCCCCGTCCCGCTGGTCGTCGTCGTCCACGGGGGCTCCTGGCGCGGGGGAGACCGCACCCAGCTCCTCACGCTGAACGCGTGGCTGGCATCGAAGGGATACGCCGTGGCGGCGGTGGAGTACGGGCTGGCGCCCGAGCACCGCTTCCCGGCCGCGCTCCAGGACGTCCGCGCCTCGCTCGCCTGGCTGCGGCAGCGGGCGCCCGCGCTGGGGATCGACGCGGGCCGCATCGTCCTGCTGGGCCGCTCCGCGGGGGGCCAGCTCGCCCTGCTGGCGGCGGTGGAGGGGACCGAGCCGGGCGTGCGCGGCGCCGTCTCGTTCTACGGACCCACGGACCTGCGCTACGGCTGGGAGCACCCGGCGCGGATCATCGACACGCGCGCAATCCTGCGCTCCTACCTGGGCGGCTCGCCGGCGACGGCGGGTGCCGCCTTCACCGCCGCCTCCCCGGCCCTCCGTGTCGGCCCCCGGACGCCGCCGGTGCTGCTGGTGCACGGCGGGCGCGACGAGCTGGTGCAGGAACGGCAGTCGGAGCGCATGGCCGCCGCGCTCGCCGCCGCGGGGCGTCCGCACCTGCTGCTTCGCCTGCCGTGGGCCACCCACGGCTGCGACGCGGGCATCTCCGGACCGTGCGGCCAGCTCTCCACGCACGCCGTGGAGCGCTTCCTGGCCGCGGCGCTCCGCTGACGCGGCCCGGCTCCTGCGGGGTCGCACCGGCGTGACGGATCCGATCTACACCGTGGGCCACTCCACGCGCACGCTGGACGAGTTCCTGGCACTGCTGCGGGAGCACGGCATCCGCACGCTGGTGGACGTGCGGCGCTTCCCCGGCTCGCGCCGGCACCCCCACTTCGGCGGCGGGGCGCTGGCCGCGTCGCTGGCGGCGGAGGGGATCGGGTACGCGCACGAGCCCGACCTGGGCGGACGCCGCGCCGTGCCCGGGGACGCGCCGCCCTCGCCCAACGGCGCCTGGCGCAACCCGGCCTTCCGCGCCTATGCCGACCACATGGGCACGGCGGAGTTCCGGGCGGCGCTGGAGCGGGTGATGGAGCGGGGCCGTGCCGCCCCCACCACGATCATGTGCGCCGAGGCGGTGCCGTGGCGCTGCCACCGCCGGCTGATCGCGGACGCGCTGCTGGCGCGCGGCGTGCCGGTGACGGACCTGCTGGGCCCCGGGCGCTCGGGGCCCCACGCGCCCACGCCGGGGGCGGTGCTCCGGCCCGACGGCGGGGTGGAGTACCCCGCCCCGCCGCCGCCCCAGGGCGAGCTGTTCGGCGGCTGAGCGCCGCGCCGCCACGACCGGGGCGGGCGCCGCACCATTCACGGGACCCCCGCGGGTCCCCCAGGCCCGGACGCGATGACCCGCACGATTCTCCTGGCCGACGACCACGAGGACAACCGCGCCGCCCTGCTCGCGGTGCTGGAGCACGACGGCTACCGCACCCTGGAGGCCCGCAACGGCCGCGAGGCGGTGGATCTCGTCCGCGCGCACCGTCCGGACCTGGTGGTGATGGACCTGGCCATGCCCGTGATGGACGGGCTGCAGGCCATGCGGCTGCTGAAGGAGGACCCGGAGACTGCGGGGATCCCCATCGTGGCCTTCACGGCGATGGCGCTCACCTACTCGCGCGCCGAGATGGAGGCGGAGGGCTTCGACGGCTTCCTCACCAAGCCGTGCATGCCCCCCACCTTCCTGCAGGAGGTCCAGCGCCTGGTCGGCCCGTCCGACTGACGCTCTTCTGGAGGGGGAGAACGAGAGGCGGGCGGGCCCGGTGCGGGTCCGCCCGCCTCTGCTCGTCCAGCCGCCGGACGTCTCGCGCCGATCCTCCGTTCTTCACGCGGAGACGCGGAGGACGCGGAGACGCGGAGGGTCCGTCGCCCGACGGGCTTCCGCCTCGTGCGGAGGCGACGACGGAGGGGGAGCTGGGGGAGTCCCGGCACGGGGTCGAGGCCGAGGCTCGGGGGGATGCAACCCTCCGCGTGAGGCTTTCGTGCCCGGCCGCGCGAGAGGTCCCCGGCGGAGACGAACGGCCTCAGACCGTGCTGAGGGAGATCTCGCGGAGGTAGTCCCAGGGATAGATCCCCGTGCCGTGCCCGTCGCTCCAGTCGAAGCGCAGCGCGTAGTCGCCCACCCAGCGGATCTGCCGGGGGTGCACGTCCGGCGGCACCTTCGCGGGGTCCAGGAGCGGGCGGTGCGTCATCTCCTCCACGCAGGCGGCGCAGGGGCAGGAGAGGCGCAGGTAGCGCGGGGGATACTCCGACGCGGCGCCGTCCGACCACACGATGCGCAGGCGCTCGCCGTCGGGGGTGGGGCCCACCTCGCGCGGCGGGGGCTCGCCGCGGCCGCTCACGCGGGGCGGTACGGTGGTGGAGTCCATGGCGGGGCTTCGACGGAGTGGATGGCGGGCGGCGAAGCGCGAAGGTACGCGGCGGAGGGGCACGCGGCCAGCACGGACGCGCGGAGGGCCGCGCCGGTGTCCCGGCGCGGCCCTCCGTCCGTCAGGCCCTGCGCGGGGGCTACTGCCCGGCGAGAAGGCTCTGGCCCGTCACGGCGCGGTACACGTTCAGGCGCCCGGCGCCGAACTGCGTGTCGTAGCCCGCGGCGCCGATGTCGTCCGCCGAGCCGAGCAGGCGGGCGCGGAGCTGCGCGCCGCGCAGGCCACTCACCGAGGCCACCACGCCGGCCGCGCCCGTCACCTGCGGCGTCGCCATCGAGGTGCCCTGCATCCAGGTGTAGCCGCCGCCGCGCGCCGCGGAGTAGATGCAGCCCTCGGGGGTGGTGTTCGAGTAGCAGTAGCCGCCCGGCGCGGAGATGTCGAGCCCGGCGCCGTAGCTGGAGTAGGCGGCGCGCGTGTCCGTCCAGTTGGTGGCCGAGACGGAGATGGCGTTCGGATCGCAGGCCGGGCAGTCGACCGTGGCGACGTTGCTGTTGCCGGCCGCGGCGATCACCAGGACGTTCTTGCCCGTCGCGTAGGCGATGGCGTCGCGCTCGGCGGTGGAGAGCGAGCCGCCGCCGACGGAGAGGTTCATGGCGACCATGCCCGGAACGTCGGCCGCGGCGCGGATGGCGTTGGCGATGGCCGAGCTCGGGCAGCCGCGGCGCCCGCAGATGCGCTGCACGTGCAGCTTCACGTTCGCGGTCGCGCCCGTCACGCCGGCAACGCCGACCGTGGCGCCCGCCGAGGTGCCGGCGGTGTGCGTGCCGTGCCCGTCGGTGTCGCTCGGGTCGTTGTCGTTGTCGTACCAGTCGCGGCCCACGATCACGCGGCCGGCGAACTCGGCGTGCGACATGTCCACACCGGTGTCCATGTTGCCCACCACCACCGGCGCGCCGCCCACGGCGATCCCCTCCAGCGCGTCCATGTCGGCGTCGACCGTGGAGGCGTACGAGGCCGGGAGCGGCTGACCCGCGCTCTTCCGGCTGGAGTACTTCATGTTCAGCCCGCCGGGGTTGAAGAACGCCCACAGGTTCGGGTTGATCGCGCTCGGCTGGCGCAGGTAGTTGGGCTCGGCCCACTCCACGTTCGGGTCGCGGGCCAGGCGCGCGGCCTCGGCGCGCTCGTTGCCCACCTCGACCTGCAGGACGGAGAAGGCCGCGCCGTGCGTGCCGCCCATCCCCATGCGGTCCGCCGCCACGTCCGCGTCCACCCCGACCCGGAACTTCACCAGGACCTCACCCTCCACCACCTGCTCGGGACCCGCCTGCAGCGCGTGTGCGACCGGCCCGCCGAGCTCCGGCTCGACTCCGCCGGGTACGTCGGAGCAGGCGGCGGTGGTCACGAGAACTGCGCCCAGCATGGTGAGGGTGCGTCTGGTCATCGGTCACTCCGGGAAGCAATGGCGAAGCGGCGCCGGCATCCGACCGGCCCGTCGAAGGACGCCCCGCGAGGCGTCCGGGGGGAAGAAAAGCAAGGCAGGGGCCGTATTTCCGCCGGTTCCGCCCTTTCGCAACCCCATACCACGGTAAAGGATACGTTTTACGTCCGGAAGCGTGCCGGCGCGATCCGGTGCGGCGCGCACCATTCCGGTGCGCGCACCCCCGTGTGCGCACGGTCGCGCCGGGGCGGACCCGGACGCGGCCGTGCCGACGCAGCGGACGGTGCCGTTCGTGTCGGCGTAGCGCCCGCCGGCCGGCGGGCGGCGTACGACTTCCCGACCGCGTAGCCGCCCACGATCCCGCTGAAGATGCAGCCGTCGTCGGCGCGGGCGTGGGGAGAGGGCGAGCGTCGGGCATCGACCGTGTGAACGAGGACGGCCGCCCCGAATCGATCTCCCGGGGCGGCCGTCCTCCGTCGCGGCGAGCGCGTCCTACTTGACCGTGAACGGCACCGAGGCACGGGTGTCGTCCCACGTCATCACGATGGCTCCGCCGGCGCCGCGGGGCTCCAGCGCGATGGTGAAGCGCTCCACCGGCATGCCGGCGGGCTCGCGCGTCATGTCGATGCGGGCCAGGTCGTGCTCCGGACGGTACTCCGTGCCCCACTGCCCGGTCTGCTTGTTCACGATCAGCTTCCACCCCGTGGGCGAGGGGATCGTCCAGAGCGTGTAGCTGCCGGCGGGCACCTCGGTGCCGCCGATCACCAGGTCGCGGTCGGTGCGGAAGGCCGTGGCCGCGTTGGCGCCGGTGCGCCAGACCTGCCCCCAGGGCACCACCTCGCCGAAGATCCTGCGGCCCCGCTTGGCCGGGCGCCCGTAGCTCACCGCCACGGTCGCGCCGCCCACCGCCATCTGCGCCGAGTCGCGCGGGGAGAGCGTCCCCACCGCCTGCCCGGCCTGGTCGCGCGCCGCGAACGACGCCGCCAGCGCCGTCAGGTCCACCGAGGGAACGCGCTCCACGATCACCTTGAGCGTGCTGCCCGTGCCGTCCCAGCGCACGATGCGCCCGCGCCGGTCCAGCCGCACCCGGCTGAGCCCGGCGATGTTGGTGAGGTGCGCCGAGTCGCCGCGGAAGCGCCGCATCTCCAGGTCGTAGGTGCGGGTGGCCCCCGCCAGGAGCAGGTCCATCTTCAGCGAGTCGGCGCGCAGGGTGCCCGCGCGGCGAAAGGCCTGCTCGTAGAACGCCATCGAGGTGAACGAGCCCACCTGGGGGACCAGGTGCGATCCGCGGGCCGCCACCCGCACCGCCACGGTGCTGTCGCCCTGCGCCGCGGTGAGCACGGAGGTGTCCGCGCCCACGTCCAGCACGGCGCGCGTGGGGCGGGCCTGCGCGTTCGGACCGCTCGCCTGGCGGGTCTCCACCTCCACGCGGGAGACGCTGCCGTCCGGCCGCAGCGTGGCGGTGTAGGTGCGGACGGTGGTGCGGGGCGCGCGGGTGACGATGGTGCCGGTCAGGCGGTCGGCCGTGCGCGTGTACGTCTCCACGCCCAGCGTGTCGCGGCCCATGCGGACGACGAAGGCGCCGGTCTCGGGCGCCTGGGACGCGGCGGGCGCGGCGGCGGCCAGGAGGAGAAGGGCGCCGGGGAGCGCCCGTCGAAGCAGGGTCGGGGGCATGGGGCCGGGCTCCGGGTGCGGTGGACGGATGGAGGGCCCGCGCGCGGCGCGCGCGAGCCCCAGAAAGGTGCCGTTCCGCCGGACCGCACGCAAGCGAGCCGCGTCAGCGCACCGCGAAGGGAACCGACGCCCGTACCCCCGCCCACGCCACCCAGAGCACCCCTCCCGCGCCCGCCGGCTCGATCCCCATCTCCAGCCGCTCGACGGTCCGGGCGGAGGCCTCCGCCCGCATCGGCACGCGCGCCACGTCCTTCGACGGGTCGTACAGGGCGCCCGACGCCCCCAGCGCGCGGTTGAAGACGAGCGTCCACCCCTCGCGCCGCGGGATGGTGTAGAGGGAGTAGCGGCCCGGGGGGACGACCACGTCGCCGAAGGCGAGGGGGCGGTCGGTGCCGAGCTGCGTCGTGACGTTCGCGCCGGTGCGCCACACCTCGCCCCAGGGCACCATCCCGCCGAAGACGACGCGTCCCCGCCGCGCAGGACGCCCGTACGCCAGCGCGACCATCGCGGCGCCCAGGCGCACCGAGGCGGAGTCGCGCGGGGAGAGCTGCCCCAGCCCCGCCCCCGCCCGGTCGCGCCGCGCGAAGTCCTCCGCCAGCGCCGCCACGTCCATCGGCGCCACGCGCTCCGCCGTCCGCTTGAAGGTGCTGGCGGTGGCGTCCCACGACCGCACGCGCCCCGCCGCGTCCGTCCGGACGACGGAGCGCACCGGGAACCCCTGCTCCGTCGCGTCCACCTCCAGCACGCCCGCCCCCGCCCGCCGCGCCGTCAGCGGCGACGCCGTTCCCCCGCCCACCGGAAGGAGCGCGATGGAGGCGGTCCCCCTGTCCCCCGGCCGGGCGGCGAGAAGCGCCTGCTCCAGCAGCGCGTACGACATCCGCAGCGAGGGGACGGTGCGCCCGCGGAGCGCGATGCGGCGCGTGGAGACCGTGTCCTCGGTGAACGTCTCCACGGCCACCGAGTCGCCGCGGAGCTCCAGCTCCGCCGTGTACGGCGCCAGCGGCCCGTTCGGCGCGCCCAGGGTGCGCAGGCGGACGGTGAGGCGCCGCACGCCGCCGTCGGGCGCCAGCTCGGCAACGTAGTCGCGCGTGGCGGTGCGCGGGGTGCGCAGGACCAGCGATCCCCGCAGCCGGTCGGCCGTGCGCGTGAAGCGCTCCAGCGCCACCGTGTCGTTGCCGACGCGCACCACGAACGCGCCGCTCTCGGACGTGGAGGAGGTGGGCCAGGGAGAGCGCGCCGGCGTGGGGGCGCAGGCGGCCAGGGCGAGCAGGAGGGCCGGAAACGAGGCGCGCGGCACGGGGGGCTCCGGTCGCAGTGCGGGGGCGTGGATGCGTGACGCCGCGGCGGGTTGCACGTTCCGTGCGTCGGGCGGCCACGCGCGTCCGGAGGGACGCCCCGAACCTCCCAACCGAGACCCGAAGACCCAACCGATGCCTTACGCCCTGATCCAGTTCGTCGAGGAAGGCCGCCGCGTCGCCACCCTCTGCCGCCCCGAGCGGGGCCAGCCCACCGGCGCCGACGGCGTGATGGACCCGCTGAGCGCCTTCATCGAGGAGACGTCGCACACGCTGCTGGGGCAGGGCTCGCCCGGCGCCCTGCACATGGCGCAGCTCTTCACCGCGCGCGAGGTGGAGTCCGGCGGCCCCATCCGCGTGGTGGGCGGCGCGGGCGAGCTGGGGATCACGCTGGAGGAGGTGGAGGCGCTGGAGCAGGGCGACAAGGGGTGGTACTACGAGGTGACGTTCGGCAAGGAGGGCGACCGCTCGCCCCCCGCCATCCACGTCCGCCAGATCGGCGTCCCGGAAGACGCCCGCTGAGCCTCCGCGCGACGTCGTAGCAGCGGCCGCGGGCGGCGGCCTCCAACTTCGCCCGCCTCGTCGTAGAACGGACGAGAGCGGCGGGCGCCTCCGGGCGTCCGCCGCTTTCGTCGTGCCGAGAGATGGAGGCCGAGCCGGTCTTCGAGGACGTCCCGTGCCCTACGGCTTCACCCGGACGGTGATGTCGCTGCTGCGGATCACCACCTCGCCGGTGGCGTCGTCGCGGGTGACGTTCACGGGGGCGCCGCGCACCTCCACCGTGGAGCCGCCCACGCTCCCCGCCCAGCGGAGGCGGCCGGAGGCGGCCGCGGCGGAGGGGGCGCGCCCCGCGTCGGGGCGCCGCGCCGCGGTGACGGTCGCGACGCGCTCCGTACCGCCGCGGCGGTACGTCCACCGCACCGTCTGCCCGGGGCGCACGGCGGCGAAGCGCCGGCCGCCCGCGGGCGAGGTCAGGGGCACCCCGTCGATGCGCACCAGCCGGTCGCCGCGGCGCATCCCCGCCCGTCCGGCGGGGGTGCCGGGCTCCACGCCCACCACCTCGGGCGCCTCGCCGAAGTACCAGGAGCGGCCGCCGCCCTGCGCCCCCCGCCACCCGCAGTCGCCGCAGCGGATCCCGAACCCGAACCACCCGCTGGGAAGCACCTCCGGCGGGGCCGGGGGGGCGGGCGGGACGGGAGGCGCGGCGGGGGCCGGCGGCGGCACGTCCGGGCCCGCCGACGGCACGGGAGGGGCGGGCGGGGC
>JASLAX010000113.1 GCA_030146875.1 Longimicrobiaceae bacterium | reverse complement strand
CGCCAGCGACAGGTCGTCGTCGCCGTAGCGGCGTCCGGACTCGGCGGACGCCAGGGTGAGCACGCCCTGGTTCCTGCCGTGGGCCTGCAGGGGTACGCTGAGCAGCGACTGCACGCCCATCCGCCGGAACCCTTCCACCGGCGTCCCGCGAGAGAGCAGGTGAAGCGCCTCGTCCGTCACCTCCGGCACCAGCAGCGCGTCACCGGCGATGACCCGGGCGAAGAGGCCGTCGCCCGCGGGACCGTTGGGCACCTGCAGCAGCGCCTGCCGACGCGCGTCCGCGTGCACGGCCTTGGCCCGCGTCAGGGTGCCGTCGTCCCGCAGCAGGTCGATGACGCACAGGTCACCCAGCGCGGGCACCGCCAGCCGCGCCAGGCTCTCCAGCCGGTCCTCGTACTCGAACAGCCCGCCCAGCACCCGGCCGGCCGTCTCCAGGAACCGCAGCCGCTCTTCGGCCTTCCGCCGCTCCGTGATCTCGTCCAGGATCACGATGGCGCCCTGGATCTCGCCGGCGCGCGTGGTGAGCGGTGCCGTGGAAAAGCTCACGTCGATGGCGGAGCCGTCCTTGCGCACCCGGCGCACCTCCACTCCGGTCAGACGCTCGCCCGCCAGCGCCCGCTGGCGCAGCCGCCGCGACGCTTCGAGCTCGTGCTCGGGGACGATGGGGCTGTGGCCGCGCAGCACCTCGTCCTGCGTCCAGCCGAACATCCGCTCGGCCGCGGGGCTCCACAACTCGATGCGTCCGTCGCGGTCGATGGCGACGATGGGGAGCGGCGATGCCTCGATGACGGCCGCGAACCCGTCCGCGATCTCGCGCAGGTGCTCGTGCGCGGAATCCCGCTCGGACGCGTCGCTCCCGGTCGGGAACTGCGCGGCAAGAAGCTGCACCAGGTCCTCCAGCGCCGCCTGGTCCCGGGGCCCCCACACGCGCCCGCGCAGGTCCGCGACGCACAGCGCCCCGGCCACGCCGGACCCGTGCCGCAGGGGGACGCCGGCGAATGCCGCGCCGGCGGCCCCGGGCTGCTCCGGACGCGCGGACGTGCCGGAGACGTCGTCCAGCCACAGCGGCTCGCCGGTGTCGGCCACCCGGCGCGCCAGATGGCGCACGATCCCCAGCGGACCGGCCGGCCAGTCGTCGGCCACCCCCTCCGGGTACGCGCGGACCCCGTGTTCTCCGGACCCCGGAGCGACCACCATCGCCAGGGGCACGTCCAGCAGGCGGAGCGCCAGCCGTGCCGCGCGCGGCCACGGGGCGTCCAGGGGCTCTTCGCCCGCCGGTTCCACTTCCGCGTGCCCGCGTGCTTCCATGGACGCAACGGAGCTCGTCGCCATCGTCGTCTCCCTTGGAATGCCGGACCTGGAACGCGATCGATGAACAGTGGGGTCGATGCGTTTCGCGCGCCAGCCGTGCATCGGACAGTTATGTGCGATTCCGGCGCCTGTCCGTCCGGCTGCCCGCAAGCCCCGCCCGCGCCCTCAGCCCCGCCAGTGGACCCCGGATCTCAGGCTGCGGGCCCCCGGAGAACGCGAGGGCGGTTCAGCCACGCATCCTGCTGGTCCTCTGGTGTGGGAGCGGCAGCCGTCGGGCCGGCCAGGCCGTGCTGGATCCGCTCTCCCGGGACGGGGGCCTGCGAGGGCTGGCGTTTCGCGGGGTGTGCGTGGTGAGCGCCGGGTTGTACGGCGCCCTCGCGGTCCAGGGGCTGCGGCTGCTCGCCGCGGGTGGAGGGCTTACTCCTCCCGGGGAGACCGCACGATCCGGCCGCCGGGCACGGCTGCGCCGCCCGAAGCGCCGGGGCCGGGCCGGCGATAGCGGCTGATCTTCTCGGCGAGCGTCTCGCCGCCGCCATCGCCCGCGGCCGCCCCATCCGCGGCCAGGTCACCATCCTCCTGCGGGAGCCGCTCGTCACGCCGGCGGCGATTGGAATCTGCGGCCATTCTGTGCCCCTCCGATGGTCTGCGGTGAGTGGGTCGTGTGCAGGACTGCGCATGCCCGCCGAGGAGACAACCAGCGGCCCCCGGTTCTGTCGCGCCGTGTTGGCGCGCGCCGGGGGAAGTCGTGGTGGTCCCGTCGGACTTGCCGCGATCCGGCTGCACCACGTGTTCCAGCCCCGCCGCGCGCGCGGCACAGTGGGGCCCGCGCCGGGCCTACTGTGTGCCCGTAGCAGCGGGCCCGGCTCGAAGCTCCTCCCGCCAACCGGCTCTCCGTACCCGGCCGAGGCCCATTCACCGGCCGACGCCGGGTAGCTCACGACGCCGCCGGCGGCCGCGGCCGCGGGACGACAGATCGTGCGGAAGCGGCACACTGTCGGGAGCGGAGTGCCGTATCGGAACGCGCGATGCCGCCGCCACGGGTCCGCCGCGCGCTGCATCCATGACCCGCGCGCCGGCCGGAGAGGTTTCTCACAGTGCAGGAGGTGGATCGTGGCGGACATCGACATCCAGAGAAAGCGGGACAAGCCCTGGTGGGTGTGGCTGGTTGCGCTGGCACTGCTGGCGCTGCTGGTGTGGGTGATCGCGGAGGCGTTCGACGGGCCCGACGAGGCGGAGGCGGGTGATTCCGCCCTGCGCGCGCCCGCCATGGCTCCCGCGTGGGAGGCGCCCGCGGCGCAGGGGCCCGTTCCGGTGCTGGTCGTGGACCCGTCCGTGCCCGCGCCGGCGGTGGCGGCGTACGTGGCGCACGTGCGCGGCGAGGGCGAAGGGCGGATGGGGAGCGACCACGTGTACACGGCCGAGGGGATCGCGCGGATGGCCACCGCGCTTCGCGAGCTTGTGCAGGCGCACCGGGGGCTGACCCCGCAGGCCCACGCCCAGGCGGAGCGGTTCTACGTGCTGGCCGCGGCGCTGGTGGCCAGCCCCGATTCGCTGCGGCTGCACGCCGACTGGGTGAACGAGGCCGCGACCAGTGCCGCCGGCGTGATGCAGGGATTGGCGGCGGAGGTGGCGGGCCCCGTGCCCGAGCTGCGCGAGCAGGTGCGCGAGGTCCGCACCGCGGCGGACGCCATCGCACCGCGCCGGGACCTTTTGCAGCAGCAGCAGAACGTGAGCGCGTTCTTTCGCGAGGCGGCGGACGCGATGGCCATGCTGGTGAATCCGCGGCCGTAGCGGGGGTGCGCGTCAGCGGGCAGGCGGCCTGGCCACGGGCCGGATTCTGCCGTACCATGCCGCATTCCCCCTGCCGCCATCCGGACTTCAGCCGATGCAGAACCGCCTGCCGCTGGACCTGATCCGCACCCGCTTCGACGAGCCGCTGTTCGTGGTGGGCGGCACGGCCGTGACGGTGGCGTCGGTCATCAGCTTCGTGGTGTTCCTGCTGGCGGCGTACGCGGCCTCGTGGCTGCTGCGCCGCTCGCTGCGCCGCGTGTACCGCCGCCGGTCCGTGGACGAAGGCGTGCAGCACGCGGTCGACCGCCTGCTGCACTACGCGGTGGTCGCCCTGGGCGCGTTCGTGGCGCTGGAGAACCTGGGCGTCTCCATCACGGCGCTGGCCGGGGTGGGGGCGATCCTGGCCGTGGGCATCGGCTTCGGCCTGCAGAACATCGCGCAGAACTTCGTCAGCGGGCTCATCCTGCTGCTGGAGCAGCCGGTCAAGAAGGGCGACTTCGTGGAGGTGGGGGACGTGCGCGGCACCGTGCGCGACATCCGCGCCCGTGCCACGGTGGTCACCACGCTGGACAACGTCGACATCATCGTCCCGAACGGGCAGTTCATCACGGAGCCCGTCACCAACGAGACCTACGGGGACAACCGGAAGCGGGTCCGCATCGCCGTGGGCGTGGCGTACGGCTCCGACACGGCGCGCGTGCACGACGCGCTGCTGAACGTGGCGCGCGCCACCCCGAACGTGCTGGCCGCTCCGCCGCCGCAGGTGCTGTTCAAGGATTTCGGAGAGTCGTCGCTGGACTTCGAGCTCCTGGCCTGGCTGGCGGACCCGCGCGACGAGAACGCCGTCGCCAGCGAGACGCGCTTCGCCATCGACCGTGCGTTCCGGGAGCGGGGCATCGAGATCCCCTTCCCGCAGCGCGACGTGCACCTGAGGTCGGAGTCCCCGCCGGGGTGACCCGCCGCCCGGGATTTCCGAAGCCCGGTCGCCGGGACCAGCCCGCCGCAGGACGCGGCGACTGGCCGGAGAGGTCGTCGGGGGGCGGGTGCAGCGACCGCGGCCCCCGCCGGGGGCGGAGAGGACCGGGGAGCGTGGCGGGAGAGCCGCCCTGATGCCCGTGCCGGCGGTCGGCGGGAACGCGGCGGCACGGATCGCGCTTTGGCGGCTGGAGAGCACGCACGGGCCGTCCGGTCCGCGCTCCTCTCCAACCTGAACTCCGGCGCGCATGCAAGGGGCGGTCTGGTTCGTCCTGGTCGGGCTCCTGTTCGTGGGAATGGCGCTCGCCCGCTCGGTGCTCCGGCGGCTCCCCCTCTCCACGGCCATGTTCTACCTGGCGGCCGGTGCCGCCCTGGGACCGTACGGGGCGGGGCTCCTGGAGGTGGACCTGTACGAGCAGTCGCACGTCTGGGAGCGGGTGACGGAGGTGGCGGTGCTCGTCTCCCTCTTCGCCGCCGGCCTCAAGCTGCGCGCCCCGCTCCTGGACGGGCGCTGGGTGCTCCCCGTGCGCCTCGCCACCGTGACGATGTCGGTCACCGTGGGGCTGGTGGCGCTGGTGGGGGTGGGCGTGATCGGGCTTTCGTGGGGGAGCGCCATCCTCCTGGGGGCCATCCTGGCGCCCACCGACCCGGTCCTCGCCTCCGACGTGCAGGTGACGCACCCCGCCGACAGCGACCGGCTCCGCTTCGGGCTCACGGGCGAGGCGGGCCTGAACGACGGGACGGCCTTCCCGTTCGTGATGCTGGGGCTGGGCCTCCTCGGCCTGCACGACATCGGGGAGGGTGGGTGGCGCTGGCTCGCGGTGGACGTCGTGTGGGCCGTGGCGGCGGGGCTGGTGACGGGCGCGCTCCTCGGGACGCTGGTCGGCCGGCTGGTCCTGCATCTCCGCAGCGCCCACCGGGAAGCCGTGGGGCTGGACGACTTCCTGGCGCTGGGGCTCATCGCCCTGGCCTACGGGGCGGCGCTCATGCTGAAGGGCTACGGGTTCCTGGCGGTGTTCGCGGCGGGGCTGGCCCTTCGCCGCATCGAGCGCCGCTCGACGCGGGGAGACACGCCGCCGGAGGACATCCAGGCCGCGGCGGCATCCGCCGAGGCCGAGAAGCTCGCGACGGATCCCGACAAGGCGCCGGCCTACATGGCGCAGGCCGCGCTCGGCTTCACCGAGCAGCTGGAGCGGATCGGGGAGCTGGCGGTGGTGCTCCTCCTGGGCGGGATGCTCTCGTGGAGCTTCCTTCCGCCCGCCGCCCTCTGGTTCATCCCCCTCCTCTTCCTGGTGATCCGCCCCGCCGCGGTCTACGCGGGGCTCCTCGGCTCCCGCACGACCGCTCCGCAGCGCCGCCTGATCGCGTGGTTCGGCATCCGGGGGGTCGGGTCCGTCTACTACCTGACGTTCGCGATGCAGCACGGGCTCCACGAAGCGGTCGCACGGCAGATGGCGGCGCTGGTGCTGGCCACCGTCGCCGTGTCGGCGGTCGTGCACGGGATCTCCGTCAGGCCGCTCATGAAGCGGTACGCCCGCTCGTCGCGCGTGGCATAGGAAACGGCGGGCAGCAGGAGCCGCGGGTCGGGCCGAAGACGCGAAAGAGCCCCCGCCGCGTGCGATGCACGGCGGGGGCTCTCGTCTTCCGTTCGCTCCGTGCGCCCGACGGGAGTCCAGCCTGTTCCCTGACGGGAGGATCACCCGTTCGGCGCGGGGCTCACTCCGACCCGGAGGCGGTGGAAGGCGTGCGCGGTGGCGCCGTGGCGCGGCGGACGAGGATCCATCCGATCACGCCCGCCAGCAGCGACGCCGAGAAGATCCCCACCTTCGCCACGTCCTGCAGCGCGCCGCCCGGGAACGCGAGGGAGGCGATGAAGATCGACATCGTGAACCCGATGCCACCGAGCCAGCTCACCGCGTGCAGCCCACGGAAGGTGACGCCCTGGGGGACCTCCGCCAGCCGGAGGCGGACGGCGACCCAGGCGAAGAGCGTGATCCCCAGGGGCTTGCCCACGACGAGACCCAGCATGATCCCGAGCGCGACCGGGTGCGAGATCGCCGCCGCCGCGCCCTCCGTCGAGAGCGTGACCCCGGCGTTCGCCAGCGCGAACAGCGGGAGGATGCCGAAGGCGGCGACGTCGTGCAGCCCGTGCTCGATGCGCTGCAGCGGCGCCTGCGCGGCCTCGGAGGCGCGCTCGAGCTGGTGGAGCGCCGCCTGCTGGTCGTGGTCGGAGAGGATCGAGCGCCCCCGGCCGCTCGCCTCCCGGAAGGCGGCGAGCGTCTCGTGCCCGCGCGCCACGAAGACGGCCGCGTCGATACGCGTGCGCGCGGGGATCGTCATCGCCATCAGCACGCCGGCCACCGTGGCGTGTACCCCCGACGCCAGAAAGCACCCCCACACGCCGATCCCGATCGCCAGGTACACCCACGGCGCGCGCACCTCCAGCCGGTTGGCCGCCAGCGCCGCGGCGATGCCCACCGCGCCCAGCGCCAGCGCCCCCCACTCCACCCCGCCGGTGTAGAACAGCGCGATGACGAGCACGGCGCCGATGTCGTCCACGATGGCCAGGGCGGTGAGGAACACCTTGAGCCCCACCGGGACGCGCGGGCCCAGCAGCGCCAGCACGCCGAGCGCGAACGCGATGTCGGTGGCCATGGGGATCCCCCACCCCTGCGCGCCCTCCCCGGCCCGGTTCAGGAGGACGTAGAGGGCGGCGGGGACCACGATCCCGCCGAGCGCCGCGGCGGCGGGGAGCGCCGCGCGCTTCGGCGAGGCCAGCTCGCCCACCAGCACCTCGCGCTTGATCTCCAGCCCCACGAGGAAGAAGAACACCGCCATCAGGGCGTCGTTGATCCAGTGGTGCAGCGAGTGCTCCACCGTCCACGGCCCCAGGCGCACCCCGAAGTACGTCTCCCACAGGTGGTGGTAGGCGCCGCCCCACGGCGAGTTCGCCCAGGCGAGCGCCAGCAGGGTGGCCGCGATCAGCACCAGCCCCCCCGCCGAGCCATGACGGACGAACCGGGCGAACGGCGACAGGATGCGGCCGATGCGGGTAGGAGGAAGGCGGTACGGCGTCGCAGGACCGGCCATGGCTCTCCGGGTCTCGGGTGGTCGTCGAACGAGGACCGCGTCTCTACCCCGGCCCCGCGCGGGCGTGCTGGTACGGCGGCTCGGCCGGGGGCGCGGATGGCTTCGGCAGGAACGACGCCGCGGCGGCCGGGAGCACCCCCGAGCGGAGGGCGAGCACGGGGATCTTCCCGGTGGCGGGTGCGCGCGGGCGGTCACGCCGCTTCGGAGATCGCGTGGAGATCGCCTCCCCACGTCGAGCGTCCACGCGGTGGTGGGGCGGGGCGCGCGCGCGAGCGGTGCACCCCGCAATCTCCACCGGAGCTCCGCGCGGCGGACCTGCCGCGCTCCGGAAGGCGGTCGGCGCCAGCGAGCGAGGCGCTTCCGCGGGGTTCGACGGGCAGCCGCGGGCTCCGGCCCCTCCAGCGGCGCACGTAGTGCCGGCGCACCCGCACTGCCGGGCGCCGGAACGAATCTTGTCTCTACCGGGTGTCGGCCACGTGTCTCACATCGGACGGAGGTGCCTTCATGCGCGGATTCATCTGGCTAGGGCTCGTGCTCGTCGGGCTGTGGCTGCTCGCCTGGCTGGTCTTCAAGGTGGTGGGCTTCGCGGTCCACCTCCTGCTGGTCGCGGCGGTCGTACTCATCGTCTGGGGCCTGCTGAAGCGCGGCGCCCGGCGGGTGGGGATCTGACGCGCGCGGCGTTGACGTGTGGCCGGGCGGCGCGTACCCGTCCGGCTACCGGTCCGTGCCGCCCCGCCCTGCGGCGTGACGGTGCGGCACACACGGCCCGTGCGTGCCGGCCGCGTGGGCACGCGGCGGAGCCGTCACATCCGAGGCGCGGAGGACCGGAGCGCCCCGGGAGGCACGCGTCCCCGCGCGGCCCTCGGGCGCGCGGGAAGGGAGCCGGCCGAAGCGGCCGACTGCGGCGCTCCGGGGAAGCCGCCGGCCCTCACGGCGCGTGGATCCCCGGACGTACCTCCGCGGGAGCGGAGAGCGCTCCGCCGCTCACGTCTCGCCGAACGAGGGCGGAACGAGGAGGACGGAACAGGGGGCCTGCCGCGCGAGCCCGGAAGCCACGCTCCCCACGATCAGCCTGCGAAGCCCTCCCTGGCCCTGCGTCCCGATCACGATCAGGTCGATCTCCTGCTTGCGGGCGTGGTCGATGATCGTGTCCGTGGGGCTGACGCCCCAGGAGACCTCCGTGCGCACGAGGTGCGGAGTTCCCCCCGCCCGCGCGACCGCCTCCTCGGCCTGACCGGCCAGCTTCGGCCCCAGGGTGTGCTCCACCACGCCGGGGCCGTCCGCCCGCTCGACCGTCCACCCGGCGTGGACCAGACGGATCTCGGTGCCGGGGCCGCCGAGCGGTCCGGCGAGCGCGAGCGCCACGTCCAGCGCGCCGCTCGACGCATCGGAGAAGTCGGTTGGAACGCCGATGCGGCGGAGCGGAAGACCCAGCCTGCCGCGGACCACGAGGACCGGGACCTCCGCGCCGCGGATCACCTTCTCGGCGGTGGTTCCCAGGAACCGCGCCCCCGCCTCGCCGCCCCTGTGCGGGCCGATGACCACCACGCCCGCCCCGACTTCCTTCGCGCGCGCCGCGATCGCCTGGTCGGCGGCGTGGTTGAGCACCCGCAGGCTCGTGGGGATCCGCGTGCCCGCCGCCCGCCGGGCCTGCTCGGAGAGCAGCGACTCCGCCTGTCGGATCCGACCCGGAAAGGACGGCGCCTCCAGGTCGGGGAGGCTCTCGATCTCCAGCGCGTTCATGAGGTGCAGCTCCGCCCCCAGGCGCTCCGCGAGCGCGGCCGCGGCCCCGACGACCTCGTCGGACGCGGGCCCCAGGTCGCTTGCCGCGAGCACCGCTCGAATCTCCCCTCTGGTCATTGCCTCACCTGTGGTACCGGCTCTTCGATGGACTCGACACGACCGCGGGGATCTCCCGGCGGCCGGACGGGAGGCCCTCCGGCCCGGCCTCCCGCCGCCGCCCCCGGTTCATCAGCGCGCCACGATGCGGGCGACGATGTCGCGGGCGAAGTCGTTGTCCCACTCCACGGCGTTCTTTCGCGCCGACGCCTTCACCTGGGTCGTCCCGCCCTGCGCGGCGTCGAGCTCCACGCGGATCTCCATCCCGCGCGCCGAGCCCTTGTACTCGAACCCGCTCGGCTCCTGCTTCCGCTCGTCGACCTGGATCCCCATCTCGGCGAGCACCGCCTGCGTCCGGCGGTCCACGTCCGCGAGCGATCCCTGCACCGGTGACTCGGCGCTGTTCCCCGTCATGTGGATTCCCGTCGCCGCCCCCGCGCCCGCCAGTGCCGCAGCCGCGCACCCGGGCGCCACCGCGAGCGCCGCCAGCAGGAGCGCGGCGCGAGCCCGTCGCATGTTCGTGCCCTTCATCTGGATCCCCCTGGCTGATTCCCGCCGGAGCGCGGCCCCTCCGCGCTCCGTCCGCCCCGGACGTCCCGGCGGGCGGATCGGGGTCTGCCCAACGCAGGCGTAGGGCCAGCGACGCGACGAGCCGGACGGAGTTCCCGCCGCTCGCGGCGGGTCCGCGCGAGGCCTTGGATTCGGCTGCCTCCGGAGCCGTCGGGTGGCCCGGTCCCGACGGACGCCGCACGGGTTCTCATGTGACGGGCTGGCACAGACGCGTGCGGCCGAGTGAGCCGTGGCGGCTCACTGGGCCGGCCGGGCCCACGGACCGCGGGGCGGGGGCGCGGGGGACTTCCGGCCCAGGCGACCGGCCGTGGGGCGTGATGCAGGCGGCGCGCGGAGCGGCCCGCGCCGCGGAGGAGCGCCAGGCGAGCGGGACGAGCTGGGGCGGGGGACTGCGCCTTGCTCCCGGAGGGGAGCACGGGCGTCCTCCCGACCCTCCGCCTTCCGCGCCCGGGGCGGGCGCTGGAGGTGCCCGCCGGGTGGGAGCGCCCGCGTCCGCCTGCGGTGGGCGGTGTCCACGGGGCCCCTGCCAGCGCTCCACACCGGAGCGCCGGCCGAGGCGCTGGAGGCGGCGGGTGCGCGTGCCGCGGCGGTCGGCGCGCCGCACGCAACGACGAACCTTCACCGGGGAGAACGAGGCATGGCGGAGAGCGATCTTCCGCGCCGGCGCACGATCTGGCCATGGGTGCTGGCGCTCCTGGCGATCGCCGGCGTCGCATGGTGGCTCCTGGCTCGGCACGGGGACGGCGCCCGGCCGGTCAGGATCGGAGCCGAAGAGCGCGAGGGGCCGTCGGTCGTGGCCGTCGCTCCGGAATCCACCGGCAAGCGATGGGGTGCCGGCTGACGTCGGGCGGGATCGGTGACGCCTCGGCCGCCCCGCCCTGGCGTCCCGCGTCCCTCCCGCGGGTGCCGAGTCGACCGGGACCGGGTGGCACTCCGCCGTGACACGCCGGCACACCCTCCGGGCCGCACGCCCGTGCGGCCCGACCCGATTTCCGCGCCGCTGCTGACGTTTCCATCCTCCCCAGACGGCGGCCCGACCCCTGCCCCCCGGTCCCGAGCCCATCAGTCCCGCGCCGAGCCGAGGTGGTCCCTTGCGTATCTTCCCCACGATCCCGATCGGACTGGCTCTCGCCGGCCTGGGGGCCTGCGGCGGCGGCGACACCCCGACGGTGGCGATCGACGCCCGCCCGATATCCCGCGAGGTGGCCCGCGGCGAGTCCGTCGCGGCGGTGGAGAGCGGCCATCACACGATCGAGGTACGCCGCACGATCCGCATCCCGGACCCCTGCCGGACCCTCGCCGGCGACCTGGTGGAGGTGGCCGGCGCGCTCACGCTCCGCATCGTCGCCGTTCCGGACGGGCGGAGCTGTCCGCCCGGCGAGAGCTACCTGGCGTACACGGCGCGGATCGAGGGGCTTCCGCCGGGACGCTACGAGCTGAGGGTGGTGCACGCCCCGCTTCGAACCCGGGGGCGTGCGGAGGTCGCCCTGGAGCACCCCGTGCTGGTCATGGAGAGCTCCGTCCAGGTCCGCTGAACCGACAACCGACAAGCGAATGCCGTTCACCTCCGCCCCGCACCACGAAGTCCTCGTCCTGCTCGTGCAGGTCGCCCTGCTCCTCTTCGCGGCCCGCGCCCTGGGCGAGCTCGCGCAACGCATGGGGCAGCCGTCCGCCGTCGGCGAGATCATGGCCGGCATCCTCCTGGGCCCGTCGGTCCTGAGCGGGCTCCTCCCGGGGCTGCGGCCGTGGATCGTCCCGGGAACGCCGGTCCAGGGCTACCTGCTGGAGACGGTGAGCCTGGTCGGCGCCATGTTCCTCCTGCTGATCACGGGCCTGGAGACCGACCTGGCCCTCATCCGCCGCCACGCGCGGACGGCGCTCGGGGTCTCGTTCGGGGGTATCGTGGTGACCTTCTCCAGCGGGTTCCTGCTCGGGCAGTGGCTCCCCGACCGCCTGCTGGCCAACCCCGACCAGCGCCTGGTCTTCGCCCTCTTCGTGGCCACCGCCATGTCCATCTCGGCGATCCCCGTGATCGCCAAGGTGCTGATGGACATGAGGCTGATGCGGCGCGACATCGGCCAGACGATCATCGCCTCGGGGATGAGCGACGACACGGTGGGGTGGATCCTCCTTTCCGTCGTGGCGGGCCTCGCCACCGGCGGTTTGGTCACGGTGGGGAGCGTCGCGACCTCGGTGGGCAGCGTGCTCGCCTTCCTCGTGGTGAGCTTCACGGCGGGCCGCTGGGTGGTCAAGCGCGCGCTCGACTTCGTGCAGGACGAGGTGAAGAGCGCGGACCGCCTAGTGACGCTGGTGGTGGCCCTCACCTTCGCGTGGGGGGCGCTGACGCAGGCGCTCGGGCTGGAGGCGGTGCTGGGCGCGTTCGTGATGGGGATCCTGCTCGGACAGATGCCGCGCCTGCCCGAGTCGGTGCACCACCAGCTCGTCACGATGTCGCTGGCGGTCTTCACCCCCGTCTTCTTCGCGGTGGCCGGGCTCAAGGTGAACGCGCGGCGGCTTCTGGACCCCGAGATGCTCGTGATGGCGGCCGTGGTGATCTTCGTGGCCACCGCCGGCAAGGTCGCGGGGACCTACCTGGGCGCGCGCCTCATCGGCGGGCGGGGCCACTGGACCGCGCTCTCGTTCGGCGCCGGGCTGAACGCCCGCGGGGCGATGGAGATCATCATCGCCACGATCGGCCTTCAGCTCGGCATCCTCTCGCGCGACATGTTCTCCATCATCGTGGTGATGGCGATGGCGACCTCGCTGATGGCGCCGCCGGCGCTCCGGTGGGTGCTGGCGCGCGTCGTCCCCGATCCGGAGGAGCTCGAGCGGCTGGCGCGCGAGGAGCGCGCGGCCGGGAGCGTCGTGGCGCGCATCCACCGGGTGCTCGTCCCCGTGCGGCGCCGCCAGTCGGGCGACGCCATCCACGGGATCGAGGCGTTCCTCCTGGAGCAGATGGCACGGCGGGGGCCGATGTCCATCACCCTCTTCAACGTGGCCGAGCCGGGCGGGCGCGCTCGGAGCGCCGAGTTCCTGGACCGCATCGGGCCGCTGTTCGGCGCGGGCGAGGTGACCCGCAAGATCGCCGAGGGGCGCGACGTGGAGGACGCCATCCTGGACGAGGCCCGCAAGGACTACGACCTCCTGGTCCTGGGGGGGACCGAGAACGCGACCGGGACCGGAGCCCTCTTCCACCCCATGGTCGACCGGGTGGTGCGGATGGCGCCCGTCCCCACGCTGGTGGTGAAAGGACCGCGCGACGGCACGGCGTGGCCGCCGCGGCGCATCCTGGTCCCCACCAACGGCTCGGCCGCCGCCAGGCACGCGGCCGAGATCGCGTTCCTCCTGGCCTCCGCTCCCGAGCAGGAGGTGATGGTGCTGAACGTGATGCAGCGTCCCGAGGGGCCGTACGAGATCCGTTCGGAGGCTCGCGAGGCGCGCGAGCGCGAGACCGCGCGGAGGATCGTGGAGGAGCTGCGCGCGCTGGGCGAGGGCGAGGGAGTGCGGACGAGGGCCGAGGTGCGGGAGGGCGCCGATGCCGAGACGGTGATCCTGGGCTTCGCGGAGGAGGCGGGCGTGGACCTGGTGGTGCTGGGCACCGACGTTCGGCCCGGCTCGGACCGGCTGTTCCTGGGACCGCGCGTCGAGCGGATCCTGGATCGCCTCCACTGCCCCGCGCTGGTGGTGAATGCCTCGTGACGCAGGCATGTCTCCTCGGCCGCCGCTGGGTAGGCCGCTCGACCCCCTGGCAGCCGGGGCTCGGTCCGTGTCCCCCGTTGGCTGCCCTTCGGTACGCGCGGGCACCGACGGGCTGCGGCTCGGCCGTGGATGCACGGCGATGCGCCGGGGCGCCGCAGGGCGCCCGGACGGACGTCGTGACAGAATCGTGAACGCCACCCAAAAAGGGCCTGAACGCACGAACCCCCGCGACCGCTGCAAGTGCAGCAACCGCGGGGGTTTGGTTCGTATGCGCCCGACAGGATTCGAACCTGTGACCTTCGGCTCCGGAGGCCGACGCTCTATCCAGCTGAGCTACGAGCGCGCGATGGGAGGCGGAATAAGCCGAGTTCTGTCTCCGCCGAAGCGGAGGAGGATCATTTCTCTGGGACCGCCGTTGCCGGACGGCCTCGTGCAGCCTACCCGGGACTGTGAAGCCGAGGCTTCGTGGGATGGGCCACCCCTCGTCCCTGTTTGGCCTTGCTCCGGGTGGGGTTTACCATGCCACGACCGTCACCGGTCGCGCGGTGCGCTCTTACCGCACCGTTTCACCCTTGCCTGAGCCCGAGGGCCATCGGCGGTTTGCTTTCTGTTGCACTTTCCGTCGCCTCGCGACGCCCGGCCGTTAGCCGGCACCCTGCCCTGTGGAGCTCGGACTTTCCTCGACACCCCGAGGGGTGCCGCGATCCTCACTCGCCTCCCGCACGTGTGTTGTCAACAGTGCCCAGGAGAGGACTCGAACCTCCACGCCGGTTAAGGCACCAGATCCTTAGTCTGGCCTGTCTACCAGTTTCAGCACCTGGGCAATCCGACCTGCTTGCAGCCGCGGGCAGTGCTCCCGAGAGGACTCGAACCTCCACGGGCTTGCGCCCACTAGATCCTGAATCTAGCGCGTCTACCAATTCCGCCACAGGAGCGCACTGGCCGTCGCGACGTGCAAGAAGAAAGGCGCGAGTCGATGAAGGCTCACGCCGTTCAGGTGCGCCCGGAGAGATTCGAACTCCCGGCCTTCTGATCCGTAGTCAGACGCTCTATCCAGCTGAGCTACGGGCGCACAAACGAACCTACCTGATTTTCAATGCACCGAGTAGGAATCGAACCTACAACCTTGGGATTAAGAGTCCCCTGCTCTGCCAGTTGAGCTATCGGTGCGGCTCTTGGACAGGAAGGATAATCTAGCTTTTCATCCTTTCACTGTCAACCCCGCGCCGGCTTTTTCCCCGTGCGAGGGCCACAACAATACACCCGCCGCCCGGGCCGCGCAAGGTGCCTTCTCCCGCCGGACCGTGCGCGCGCGGGGGCCCCGGAGCGGGGCCCCCGCGCGGCGGGCTCAGAACGCGGAGTAGCCGGTGACGTCGCCGCCCAGGATCAGCCCGTGGACGTCGTGCGTGCCCTCGTAGGTGTAGACCGACTCCAGGTTGGCCATGTGGCGCATGGCCGAGTACTCCACCAGGATGCCGTTGGCCCCAAGCAGCCGGCGCGCCTCGCGGGCGACGTCGCAGGCCATGTTCACGTTGTTGCGCTTGGCCAGCGAGACCTGCTCCGGACGCATGCCGCCCTCGTCCTTCAGGTGCGCCAGGCGCCAGCAGAGGAGCTGCGCCTTGGTGATCTCGGTGAGCATCTCGGCCAGGCGGGTCTGCTGGATCTGCGTGGCGGCGATGGGCTTGCTGCCGAACTGCACGCGCTCCTTGGCGTAGCTCAGCGCCTCGTCGTAGCACGCCATCGCCGCGCCCACCGCGCCCCAGGCGATCCCGTAGCGCGCCTGCGTCAGGCACATCAGCGGGCTCTTCAGGCCTCCCGACTTCGGGAGCAGCGCGGTGTCCGGCAGGCGCACGTCCTGGAACGACAGCTCGGAGGTGTCGGAGGCGAGCAGGGAGAGCTTCCCCTTCTGGTCGCGCGCCTGGAACCCCGGCGTGTCGGTGGGGACGATGAAGCCGCGGATGGACTTCGTGTCGTCCAGCTCGCCCGTCTTGGCCCACACGATGGCGATGTCGGCGGTGGAGCCGTTGGTGATCCACATCTTGGCCCCGTTCAGCACCCAGCCGTCGGACGTCTTCGTCGCCCGGGTGATCATCCCGCCGGGGTTGGAGCCGAAGTCGGGCTCGGTGAGGCCGAAGCACCCGATCACCTCGCCGCGCGCCATGCGCGGGAGGTACTCCTGCTTCTGCTCCTCGGAGCCGAAGGCGTAGATGGGGTACATGCAGAGGGCGCCCTGCACCGAGGCGAACGACCGGATCCCCGAGTCGCCGCGCTCCAGCTCCTGCATGATCAGGCCGTACGCCACGTTGTTCAGCCCCGCGCAGCCGTACTCCTCGGGGAGGTTGGCGCCGAAGACGCCCAGCTCCGCCATTCCCGGGACGAGCTGCTTGGGAAGGTAGCGCCCGATGTATGCGTCCTCGATCACCGGCAGGAGCTGGTCGTCGACCCACTCCCGCACGGTGTCGCGGATCATGCGCTCCTCCTCGGTGAGGAGCGCGTCGATGTCGTAGTAGTCTACGCCCTGGAACTTGGCCATTTCGCAGGTCGCGGTGTGCTGGCGTGGAAAAAAGAACGCCCCCGGACGGGCCGGGGGGATCGGGAGCCGGGAATATACCCGGCGGGCGGGGGGGCCGGCAAGCGGCCGGGGCGCCTACTCCACGGTGTGGGAGCCGTCCAGCTCGCTCTCGGGGGCGCCGCGCTTTCCCTTGCGGCGCTCGACCAGCGACCACCAGAGCAGGACCAGGCCGGCCATGGCCAGCACGCCCGACGCCACGGTGGGCTCGTTGGCGAAGCGCCCGGCGCCGAAGCCGAACAGGATGCCGCCGGCGATGGCGCCGGCGATGTTGATCAGGGGCGAGCGGAGCAGGTCGCGCACGGGGTTCACTCCGGAGCGGGGGGCGCGCTGCGCCCCCGGTACCAGTCGAAGGCGATGCGCCGGGCCACCTTGAACGCCAGGAACGACACGAGCCCGGCCACGACCAGCCACACCACCAGGAAGCGCGACACCAGCGCGCCCGTCGCCCAGAGCGTAGCGACCAGCGCGGCGGCGAACACCACCCCCGCGGCGCGCGCCATGGGCTCGGCCTGCCGCACCACGCCGGCGCGGCACTCGTCGCACCAGCCGGCGGGGTCGGGCTTCCCCTCCCGGTCCCGGCCGCAGCGCGCGCAGCGGAAGGTGGGCTCGGACGAGGTCACAGGCGCTTGCAGACGGCCTCGGCGAAGGTTTCGGTGGTGCCGCTCCCGCCCAGGTCGGGGGTCAGGGAGTCGCCCTCGCGGATGGCGGCCTCCATGGCGGCGGTGACGCGGTCGGCCTGCTCCATCATCCCCAGGTGCCGCAGCATCATCACCCCCGCCATGAGCAGCGCGGCGGGGTTGGCGATCCCCTTCCCCGCAATGTCGGGGGCGGAGCCGTGCACGGCCTCGAAGATCGCGGCATCCTTGCCGATGTTGGCCCCGGGGGCCAGCCCCAGGCCGCCGACCAGGCCGGCGATCTGGTCGGAGAGGATGTCGCCGAACATGTTCTCGCAGACGATCACGTCGAACCTGTACGGGTCCATCACCAGCATCATGGCGGTGGCGTCGATGATCCGGTCCTCGAACTCCACGCGCCCCTCGTACTCGTTCGCGATCTCGCGGCCCATGTCCAGGAACAGCCCCTGGGTGTACTTCAGGATGTTCGCCTTGTGGGCCAGCGTGACCTTCTTGCGCCCGTGCTTCACGGCGTACTCGAAGGCGTAGCGCAGGATGCGGTTCACGCCGAAGCGGGTGACCAGCATCACCGACTCGGCGGCGGCGCGGGGGTCGTCGCCGATGCCGATGTAGTGCTCCACGCCGGAGTACAGCCCCTCGGTGTTCTCGCGGATCAGCACCAGGTCGATGTCCTCGTAGCGCCCGCCCCTGGTGAGCGAGCGCGCGGGGCGCACGTTGGCGTAGAGGTCGAACTCCTTGCGCAGCGCCACGTTGATGGAGCGGAAGCCCACCCCGACCGGGGTGGTGAGCGGCCCCTTCAGCGCGACGTGGGTCTCGCGAATGGAGTCGATGGTCTCCTGCGGCAGCGGCGACGAGGAGGTCTCCAGGGCGGCGACGCCGGCCTGGTGGCGCACCCACTCGATGTCGGCGCCGGAGGCCTCGATGATCCGGACCACGGCGTCGGTGATCTCGGGGCCGATCCCGTCGCCGGGGATCAGGGTGACCGTATGGGGCATGTCGGGTCTCGTGCTCGGTTCGTCGGGTCGCGCGGCGGGGCCGCGCTTCAGGGGCTTCCGGTGCCGGCCACCACGCGGGCGGCCAGGGCGGAGGCGGCGCTCGCCACGGCGGCGGCGTCGGGTGCGGGGCGGGGGTCGCCGTCGGCCTCGCCCCACCAGACCAGCATGCCGCTGCGGGTGTCGACCACCGCGGCGGAGAGGCGGACCGTGCCCGCGGCGCCCGTGGGGCCGGGGACCCAGCGCGCCTCGCGCGGCACCAGCACCAGCCGCACGTCCATCAGCGCGGAGTAGCGCCGCAGCACGCCCGCCAGCGGGTCCACGATGCGCCGCTGCCCGTGGTGCAGCCACAGGTCCTGCGGCAGCATGGACGGATCGCCGGCGTAGCCGGGGCTGCGCCGCAGCGAGCGGCGCAGGTCGTCGGGCTTCAGCCAGGTGACGTCGCCCTCGCGCTCGGTCAGGGCGAAGACCACCTCGGCGGTGAGATCGGCGCGCGACGCGGTCAGCCCGTTCGTGGCCTGGAGCGGCACGATCAGCACCTTCTGCCCGCCCAGGCCGATGGGCGCCACGGACGGCGCCGGCGCGTACGGATCCGCCTTCTTCCCGCCGCACGACGAGAGCACGAACAGGGCCAGCACGGGCAGGAGGCGCGCGGCCGTGCGCGCGCGGCGGCGGCCGGCGGTCCCGCGGGCGGCGGGGGCTCCCGCCCGGACGCGGAGAGGATGGTGGTTCAGGGGGTCCTCACGAGCCTGGGTTTCCGAACGGTGGGGGCAGGGCCCGTCACGGGTCGGTGATCGTGAGGGCATCGCCCTCGCGGGTGGGCCGTCGAGGGGCTCGACCTGCCGTCGGCGTACGCCGGAGCCTGCCCCTCCCCCGCACGTGGTACGGACCGAAACCCACGGGGGTATCGTGGGGTTCGGTCCGTGGCCGGGGAGACCCCGCGGGGCGGCGGCGGATGGAGCCTCGCCCCCTCGGGGCCCGACCCGCCCGAGGAGGCTCGCCTGCCCCGCGGAGGAGACCGGCGGGGCCGTTTCCGCCGGGCTCCGGAGCGGCCCCTCCACCCTCGCGGAGAACGACCTCCCAGGACGACGAAGCGCCTACAGGAGGTACCCGCCGTCGACCGGGATCACGGCGCCGGTGATGTGGCGCGCCCACTCGGAGCAGAGGAAGACGACGACGTTCGCCACGTCCTGCGGGTCGCCCAGGCGGCCCAGGACCGACCGCTCGCGCGCGGTGTCCAGGATCTCGGCCGAGACCTTGTTCGTCAGGCGCGTGGTGCGGATGTACCCCGGCGCCACGGCGTTCACGTTGACGTTCGAGGGCCCCAGCTCCAGCGCGGCGGAGCGCGTGAGGCCCAGCAGGCCCGCCTTGGACGCGCTGTAGTTGGCCAGCCCGAACTCGCTGCGGATGCCGTGCACGGACGAGACGTTGACGATCTTGCCGTCGTGCTGGCGGCGGAAGTGCGGGGCGCAGGCGCGGATCATGTGGAACGCGCCCGTCAGGTTGGTCTCCAGCACGGTGCGCCACTGGTCGTCGCTGAGCCGCCACAGGGCGCGGTCGCGGGCGATGCCGGCGTTGTTCACCAGGATGTTGACGCCGCCCAGCTCCTGCACGCAGTGGCGGACGAAGCTGTCCACCGCCGCGGGGTCGCGCACGTCGCACTCCTCCACCAAGCAGCGCACCTCCATCTGCCCGATCTCGCGGGCGGTGCGCTCCGCCTCCAGGGCGATGTCGGCGTCGCCGTCGTAGGAGAAGTAGTTGAAGGCGACCTGGATGCCGTGCTTGGCCAGCTCCAGCGCGATCGCCCGCCCGATCCCCGTTGCCCCGCCGGTGACGATGGCGATGCGCCCCTTCATCCCCTCCCCGTACTCCATGGGCTGGGGCTCGGGGTCCTCCACCACCTGCTCCAGCAGCAGCTCCACCGGGTCCACGCCCATCCCCTCCAGCGGCGACGGGTTGTACGCCGCCGGGTCGAGTGCAGCGTGCCCGGGGTCGCGCCGGGAGGGGTCGCGAGGTTGCATTCCGTGGCCGGGGATGGGGTCTGGAGAGGACGGGGACCGCCCGCCGGCGGGCAAAGTACCACCTGCGCCGGTGCGGCGGCAAGACACGGAGGGGACGCGCATGGGCGCCCGCCCCGCGGCGGGTCGGGCAACTTCCGCGCCCGGAAGCGGAGCGCGCGGGCGGCTCCCCCGCCCTGCCCCAGGGGAAGGCGTTCGCCTCCCCCGCCGCGGGGAGGCGGTCGACGGCTCCCGCCCGCCGTCCCGCTAAAAGACGCAAGCGCCCCACCGGTCCGGCCGGCGGGGCGCTCCGCGTCGGTGCCGCTGAGGGGGCGCCGCTCAGGCCATGGCGTCCAGCTCGGCGCCGTGCTTGTCCAGCTCGGCGCCGTGCTTGATGTTGCGGCCCTCCACCAGGAACACCACGTCCTCGGCGATGTTGGTCGCCAGGTCGGCGATGCGCTCCAGGTTGCGGCTCACCAGGAAGAGCGACATGGAGGGGCCGATGCGGCGCGGGTCCTCCATCATGTGCGTGAGCAGGATGCGGAAGACGGAGTCGTGCAGCGCGTCCACGCGGTCGTCGCGCTTCAGCACCTCGCGGGCGGCGCGGGCGTCGCCGCGCACGAAGTCGTCCAGCGCGTCGGAGAGCATCTCGCGCGCGATGCGCGACATCTCGTCGACCTCGGGGAAGTCGGTGAAGATGGGGT
>JASLAX010000094.1 GCA_030146875.1 Longimicrobiaceae bacterium | reverse complement strand
GACGCCGAGCTACTCGTGCGCCGTGGCCACCGACCAGGCCGGCACCGGCCTGGCGGCGTTCCCGACCACCTGCGCGGCCGGCTACGAGTGGCTCAACAGCAGCATCACCGGCATGGCGCAGCGCACCGTCCTGATCGGCGCCTCGCTTCCCGCGGCGCAGTCGCAGAACGCCCCCGCCGGCACCTACACGGGCACGCTGACCCTGGTCCTCTCGGCCTCCTCTTCCTGAGCCGGATGCGGGTCCGACGCGACGAGGGGCGGTCCCGCACGGGGCCGCCCTTCGTCGCGTCCGGCTTCTCCGTCCGCCTCCGCCGGTCCGCGGGCGTCCCGTCGGGCGGCTTTAGAGCAGGGGCTGGCCGGAGCACCCCGCCCGGGTGCGCGGGTCGCCCTTGACCGCCCGCTTCAGCCGGGCCTTCACGGCCTGCACCGGCTCCTCCGCCGCCACCGCCGCGACCGCCGTGGCCCACCTGGCCAGGTCGCGCGCCGCGGCACCGGCGGAGGGGGCTTTCCGCGCCCGCAGCAGCAGGATGAACTCGTTGCCGAACGCCGAGGTGTTCGCGTAGCGCACCAGGCCGAAGCGCCCCAGCGCGGAGCGGTACAGGTGGACGAAGAGCCGCATCACGTCCAGCAGCACCCACACGTGCTTGTGCACGGCGACCCCCGCGGCGTGGCTCTGCTCGATGTACACCTTCCACTGCTCGGAGCCCGGGCGCAGGCGCTCCACGGCGCGCGCGCAGTCGATCACGTGCTCCAGGTCCTTGAGCCGGGGGTCGATGTTGCTCTCGTGGTCGTGGACCAGGTGCGCCAGCGGGGTCCGGCGGCGGGCGTGGTCGAAGGTGTAGCGCTTGTCCGGCAGCCCCAGGAACAGCACCCCGCCGTCCTTCAGGATCCGGTGCCACTCCCGCAGCGTGCCGATGGGATCGGTGACGTGCTCCAGCACGTGGTTGGCGATCACGAAGTCGAACGCGCCGTCCTCCACCCCCTCCAAGCGCGAGGCGTCGCTGACGATGTCGGGGTGCCGGGCGCCGGGGAAGAGCCGGTCGATCTCCTCCGGCGTAAGGATGTCCGCGTAGAGCACCTCCGTCCCCTCGGGAACCGGCAGGGGCGCGCCGAGCGCCCCGATCTCCAGCCCGCGGCCGCGGAGGTGCTTCGCCAGGCCGGCACGTCGCGTCTGGATGTTCGACTTCATGGAGAGGTGGTGGTCGAGTAGGGCTGCCCGTCCTGCGACGGCGTGCGGGGCGTGGTCGCGTGAAAGCTATCCGGTGCCCGGGCTGGTCGCTACCGTGGGAAGGCGGTACCGCTTCCGCCGCCTTCCTTCCGCGTCGCCCCGGCGGTTTGGAACGCGGAGACGCGGAGGAACGCGGAGATTGACCGCGAGACCTATCGGACGATCTCATCACTCACATGGGCACCTCCTCTCACTGAAGCGGAAAGGATGCCTCGCGCTGAGGGCGGATCGGACGCGGGGACGCCGGCCCACGCACCTCCGCGTCTCCGCGCCCTCCGCGTCTCCGCGCGAGGCTTTCGCCGCCCGCCGCGCGCTCCGTCCGGCGGACCACGGAGAAGGGCGCTCTTGTGGCGGCCCGCCCGGGTTTTTAGCTTCTCCGCGGCGCAGCTCCCGCCCGAAACGACGCCGCCCGCCGCGCGCAGACCTTCCTGGAATGTCCGGTCCTCTCCCAACCCGCCCCGTCGCGGCCGCGCGCCCCGAGCCCTCCGCCGGAGGCCGCGCGTGACCTGGCAGTACACGCCCTTCCTGCTCCCGCTGCTGCTGGCGGCCGTGGTGTCCGCGGGGCTGGCGGCGTACGGGTGGCGCAACCGGAAGGTGGCGGGCGCCACGGGGTTCATCCTGCTCATGGCCGGGTCGGCCTTCTGGTCGGTCTGCCACGCGCTGTACTTCTCCGCCACGGGGCTGCAGGGGAAGCTCTTCCTGGCCAAGCTGCTCCACCTGGGCGCCGCGACCGTGCCCGCGGCGTGGCTCCTCCTGGTCCTGCAGCACACCGGGCGTACGGCGTGGCTCACGAGACGCAGCCTGGCGCTCCTCGCCGCCTTCCCCGTGCTCACGGTGGCGGCGGCGTTCACCAACGAGTGGCACCGGCTCTGGTGGCGCTCGTTCGCGCTGGCGCGGCGGGGCCCGTACGTCGGCGCGGTGAACGAGGCCGGGCCGCTCTTCTGGCTGCACGTGGTGGTCTCCTGGGCGCTGATCACCGTCAGCGTGGTCCTCCTCTTCCACAACGCTTCGCTCCGCTCGCCGCTGCGCCGCTCGCAGGGGTGGGTGCTGCTGGTGGCGGCCATCGTCCCGTGGGCGGGGAACGTCCTGTACTGGGCCGAGCTGGTGCGCTTTCCGGCCAACCCCATGCCCTTCCTGTTCACCCTGAGCGGCGCCGCCATCGCCCTGGGGATCTTCCGCTTCCGGCTGCTGGACATCGTGCCCGTGGCCCGCGAGCTGGTGATCGAGGAGATGGCCGACGCGGTGGTGGTGCTGGACGAGGAGGGGCGCATCGTGGACCTGAACCCCGCGGCGCGCACCATCCTGGGGATCGCTCCGTCGGACGCCATCGGCCGCACGGCGAGAGAGGTGATGCGCCCCTGGCTGGCGGAGGCCGCCCTGGCCCCGGCCGAGCCCGCCGGCGGGCGCACCGGCCCCGGCGCACAGGCCGAGGTGCGGATGGGCGACGGCGACGCGCGGCGCGACTACGACCTGCGCGTCTCTCCCCTCACCGACCGCTCCGGCGTGCTCACGGGCCGAATCCTGGTCCTGCACGACGTCACGCAGCGGAAGCGGGGCGAGGAGGCGCTGCAGCGGGCGAAGGAGGCGGCCGAGGACGCGTCGCGGACCAAGAGCCAGTTCCTGGCGAACATGAGCCACGAGCTGCGCACCCCGCTGAACGCCGTGATCGGCTACGCCGAGATGCTGGTGGAGGAGGCCACGGAGCGCGGGCAGCACGAGATGGTGTCCGACCTGCGCCACATCCACGGCGCCGGCCGCACGCTGCTGCGCCTGATCGACGACCTGCTGGACCTCTCCAAGATCGAGGCCGGGCGCATGGAGATCTTCGCCGAGAGCTTCGAGGTCTCGCGCCTGCTGCGCGAGGCGGTGACCACCGTGGAGCCGCTGGTCTCGCGCGGCGGCAACGTGCTGCTGGTGCGCGAGGGGCCGGGGCTGGGGACCATGCGCTCCGACTACACGCGCACCCGGCAGGTGCTGCTGAACCTGCTCAGCAACGCCGCCAAGTTCACCCAGGACGGCACCATCACCCTGGAGGCCGCGCGCGAGGGGGGCACGCTGGTCTTCCGCGTGGCCGACACGGGGATCGGGATGACGCCCGAGCAGGTGGGCCGCATCTTCCAGCCCTTCTCCCAGGCCGACGCCTCCACCACGCGCCGCTTCGGCGGCACCGGGCTGGGACTCACCATCACCCGCCGCTGCTGCGAGCTGCTGGGGGGCGAGGTGGGCGTCGCCAGCACGCCGGGAGAGGGCACCACGTTCCAGGTCCGCCTTCCCGCCGAGGCGCCGCCCCCCACTGCGGCGGCCCCCGCGAACGCCCTGGCGGGGGTGGGCGGCTGAGGCCGCCTTCCGAACGGGGTTGGCCGGCCGCGGAGCCGGTGGTAACTTGTCCCCGCGACCAAACCCACCCGCGACCGCGACCGATGGAGACCTCCGCCGCCGCCGTCCCGCCCCCGCACGTGCTGTCCCGCGCGCGCCACGATCTGCTCACCCCGCTCAACGCCGTGGTGGGCTACGCCGGGCTGCTGGCCGAGGAGGCGCCGGAGCGCGGCCGGCCGCACCTGGTGGAGCCGCTCTCCGCGCTGAAGGCGGCGGGACGCGCCCTGCTCCCCGCGCTGCGGGAGGAGATGCGCGGCGGCGGCTGCGCGCAGGCGCTGGCGGCGGGGCTGCGGGAGCGTTGCGCGGCGCGCGCGGAGAGGCTCGCGGCGGAGGCGGCGGCCCTGGTGGAGGCGGAGGACGGGGGGCCGGACGACGAGCTCGCGGCCGACCTGCGCCGCCTGGCCGACGCCGCCGCGCGCCTGCGCGCCATGACCGCCGACGCGACCGGCCTTCTGTCCCCGGGAGCGCTGGACGGAGCGGCCCCGTGACGGCGACGCTGCTGCTGGTGGAGGACAACGAGCTGAACCGCGACATGCTGTCGCGGCGGCTGCAGCGGCGCGGCTTCCAGGTGATCGTGGCCGCCGACGGCCGTGAGGGGGTGGAGCAGGCGCGCGCGCGGCTCCCGGACCTGGTGCTGATGGACATGTCGCTCCCCGTGAAGGACGGCTGGACGGCCGCGCGCGAGCTGAAGGCCGACCCCGCCACCGGCCACATCCCCATCCTGGCGCTGACCGCCCACGCCATGACCGGCGACCGCGAGGAGGCGCTGGAGGCCGGGTGCGACGACTACGACACCAAGCCCATCGAGTTCGAGCGTCTCCTGGAGAAGATCCGCCACCTCCTGGAGGCGAACGCGGCTCCGTGACGTCTCCGCCCCGGACGCGGTGACGGCGGCGGAGCCGCCGGGCCGAGCCCCTCCGTCGTCCACACCCTTCCCGTACACGCCCGCTCAAAGGAGCGCCCGGAATGACCGACCGTCCCATCCCGGCCCTGGTCGCCGAGTTCATCGGCACCTTCGCCCTCTGCTTCGTGGGGATCCTCTCCATCGCCTTCGGCTTCTCGTCCGGCGGCGGGCTGGTCGGGGTGGCGCTGGCGCACGGGCTCACCATCGCCGTGATGGTGGCCGCCCTGGGCCACCTCTCGGGGGCCCACTTCAACCCGGCGGTGACCTTCGGCTTCGTGGTGACGGGGCGGATGTCGCCGGTGCGCGGCGCCATGTACTGGGCGGCGCAGATCGCCGGGGCGCTCCTGGGCTCGCTGGCCGTGGGGATGATCTTCGTGGCCGACGCCGTGGAGGCCGGCACCCCGCGCCTGGCGGCCACCGGGATCGAGACCGGCGGCGCGCTTGCGCTGGAGGTCATCGCCACCTTCTTCCTGGTGCTGGTGATCTTCGGCTCGGCGGTGGACGAGCGGGCGCCCAAATCGGTGTATCCGATGGCGATCGGCCTGACCATCTCCGCCATGATCCTGGCGATCGGCCCGGCGACGGGCGCGGCGATGAACCCCGCGCGCTCGTTCGGCCCCGCGGTCGTCGCGGCGGTGTGGGACGACCTGTGGCTCTACTGGGTGGGCCCGCTGATCGGCGGCGCCCTGGCGGCGCTGCTCTTCCACCACGTCCTGGCGGCGCGCGCGCCCTCCCCCGCCGTGGCGGAGCGCGGCGGCCCGGCCCCCGAGGAGCAGCGCGGCCACCGCTGAGCCCCGCTGGGTCGACGACGCCCGGAGGGGGACGCCGCGCGGCGTCCCCCTCTCGCGTTCCAGCCGCTCCGCCGTCCCCGCCGGGTCAGAGCGCGCCGGAGGTCAGCCGCACGAGGTCCACGTCGTACGGCTGCCGGTGGTCGTCTCCGTACGCGACCAGGTAGAGCCGTGCCTCGCGCGTGGGAGGCCCGGAGCCGCGCACGAGCCGCAGCGCGGTGTCGACCGTGCCGTTCGACGTGACCACCGGCACGTCCGCGAACTTCGCCGGCGGATCGATCCGCCGCGTGCGCGTGGGCGGCGACGCGCGCGGGTCGCCCACCTCGGCGATGTAGAGGTCGGTGCAGTCGGCCTCGTCCCTCGGGGCGACGAAGGTGTACCGCAGCGTGCCGCGCTCGACCCGGCGTGAGGTGAGGCGCGACGAGACCACGATCCAGCGGCCGGGGTCCAGCGCGGCGGGCGTGGCCGTCGAGAGGTGGTTGAAGCGAATGGGCATGGCGTTCTCCGGGCGGGGGGTGCGCGGGACCGTCGTGGCCGGGACCTCACCGGCGGTCGGCGAGCCCATGGTAGCCCGCCGCCCTCAACGCGCCGTCCGCCCGGCTATCAACCTCGTCCCTCGAGCGGCCACGTTCGGAGACGCGTGCTCCTCTCTCGACCGACGGCCTACCGCTCTCTCGGTCGGCCGCGTCCCCGCCGATTCCCCGATCGCGTTGGTCCTTTTCCCATCGTCGGGAGGGCGGCGCTCTCGCCCGCGGATGGGCGGGACGGCATGCGTCGCCGTTGACTCCGTTCCCCCCCGGGGGGTACACTTCGCATGCGCCGCTCTCCCTTCTGCCCGCACCTTCCGGAGCAACATGCGTCGACTCCTCCCGCTCGCCCTCCTGGCCGCCTGCGCCACCGCTCCGGCCGGACCGCCCCCCGTGGAAGGCCCGACCGCCCAGGGGACGCGCATCATGACGGACACGGGCACCGACCGCGGGATCCGCGTGGAGGACGACGCCACGGCCGCCGTCGCCCGGGTGGCGGCCACCCGCGCGGCGGTGTGGGAGGCGCTTCCGCACGCGTACCGGCTGGTGGGGATCGAGAACGCCGCCCAGGACTCCGCGTCGGGCACCATCGGGGTCACGCGCCTGACGGTGAACCGGGTGATGGCGGGTGAGCGCCTCTCGACCATGCTGAGCTGCGGGAACTCCATCGCGGGGCCGGTCACGGAGTCGCACACCATCCGCCTCTCCGTCAGCACCCAGGTGGAGGCGGCGGAGCGCGGCAGCGTGCTGCGCACCATGGTGCGGGCGGTGGCCCGCAGCAACGACGGCACGGGACGCTCGGAGATCCGCTGCGCATCCACGGGCCGCCTGGAGCAGCGCATCGCCGACGCCGTGCGCCGCCGCACGGGCGGCTGACCCGCAGGCACGCGCGAGAGCAGGCGGACGTGAGCATCGCGTCGGACAACGTCGCGTCGTGGGCCCGGCCGGCCGCCGCGCACGGTGAGGCCCGGGTCCGCGCCATGGGGCGCTGACCCGGGTGGGCACCCCGGTCGCCCTGCCCCTCTGGCTCGTCGCCCTGCTGGCGGTGCTGGCGGGGTGGGCGGTGCTGGAGCGCCTGCTGGTGCCCGGGGCGCGCTGGTTCGTGCGACAGCGCACCAACCGGGTGATCGAGGAGCTGAGCTCCCGCCTCCGCATCGAGCTTCCCGCCTTCACGCAGACGCGCCGCCGCGTCCTGATCGACCGCCTGACGTGGGACCCCCGCGTGGTGGAGGCCGCCGCCGCCCACGCGGTGGAGACGGGGATGCCGCGCGAGGTGGCCATGCGCCGCGTGGAGCGATACGCGCGCGAGATCGTCCCCGCCTTCAACGCGTACGCCTACTTCCGCCTGGGATACTGGCTGGCCCGCCGCGTGGCGCGCCTGCTGTACCGCGTGCGCCTGGGCTACGCCGACGAGGAGGGGCTCTCCGCCGCGCGCGGGGCCACGGTGGTGTTCGTGATGAACCACCGCAGCAACATGGACTACGTGCTGGTGGCGTACCTGGCCATGAGCCGCGCGGCGCTCTCGTACGCGGTGGGCGAGTGGGCGCGCGTCTGGCCGCTGCAGCAGCTCGTGCGCTCGATGGGGGGCTACTTCATCCGCCGCGGGTCGGGGAACGAGCTGTACCGGCGGGTGCTGGAGCGGTACGTGGCCATGGCCACGGCGGCGGGGGTCACGCAGGCCATCTACCCCGAGGGCGGCCTGTCGCGCGACGGCAGGCTGCGGGCGCCCAGGCTGGGGCTGCTGGACTACGTCCTCCGCGCGTTCGACCCCGAGGGGCGGGACGTGGTGTTCGTGCCCGTGGGCATCAACTACGACCGCACGCTCGAGGACCGCACCCTGCTGCTGGACCTGGAGCCGGAGCGCCCCCGCCCCGGGATCGTAGGGGCGCTGCGGACCACCGCGCGCTTCGTGGGAAGCAACCTGGCGCTGATGGCCGCCGGGCGCTGGCACCGGCTGGGGTACGCCTGCGTGAACTTCGGCACGCCGGTCTCCGTCCGGGCGTTCTGCGCCGAGCGCGGCCTGGACCTGCGCCGCGCCGGCCGCGACGAGCGCCGTGCCGCGGTGGAGGCGCTGGGGGCCACGCTGATGGAGGCCGTGGGCAGGGTGATCCCGGTGCTGCCGGTGCCGCTGGTCGCCGCCGTCTTCGCCCGCCACCCCGGCGAGCGCCTGGACGAGCTGCAGGTGAAGGCCGCCGTGCAGACGCTGCTCGCGGAGCTGGAGGAGGCCGGCGCCCACGTCTACGTGCCCCGCCACGACCGCGACTACGCCGTCTCGGTGGGGCTGCGCATGCTCCTGCTGCGCCGCGTGGTGCGGCAGGAGGCCGACGGCCTGTACGCGGCGGTTCCCGCCGAGCGGCGCCTGCTGGACTACTACGCCAACTCCATCGTCCACCTGCTCCCCGAGCCGGCGCCCGCCTGGGCCGGCTGATCTCCCGGACCGACGTGACACCCACCGCCTCGCAGCGCATCGACCTGCGCACCCCCCGCTCGTTCGCCACCGCCTTCCGCTTTCCGCTGCAGACGCCCCTCGCCCGCAGGGAGGTGCTGATCGGCGCGGCGCTGCTCCTTCTTCCCGGCGTGGGGTGGCTCCTCAACATGGGCCACCGCGTGATGTTCGTGCACCGGATGATGCACGGGGAGGAGGCGTGGCCGTCGTGGCGCGGCTGGACGGCGCTGCTGAAGCACGGGGCGATCACCTTCGCGGGGATGCTCTACTACTACGCGCCCGGCCTCATCCTCGGCTGGTGGGCGTGGCGCCGCGACTCGGCGGGGCTCGCCGCCGCGGCGGCGGTCCTGCTGATCCTGGCGACGGTCGCCATCCCCGGCTACATGACGCACTACTGCCGCGCCTTCGACCCGCGCGAGATCTACGACCCCTTCCGCGCCCTGGCCCGCGCCTTCCAGGGCGGGCGCGCGTACTGGCACGCGTGGGCCATCGCGCTGTCCGCGCTGGCGATCTCGTTCGTGGGGCTGCTGGGGCTGGGCGTCGGGTTCCTGGCGACGAGCGTGTGGTTCTGGCAGGTGGCGGGCTTCTCGTTCGCACGCGTGTTCTCGCAGAGATGGCAGATAAACGCGCCCGTTCCCGTCGCGGCAGAGGACGTCGCGGCGGTACGGGCGGGCGTCTGATCGTCGGCGAAAGCAGGGGCTCACGCGGAGGCGCGGAGAACGCGGAGAGTGGCCGCGACGCCCGCGCGTCTCGCCCAGGACGGCCGAAGGGCGAGGAACCAGGGGGAGAGGATGACTGCGTCCAGTCCAGTCGCAGGCGAGCGGGTGAAGGACGTCCGCTTCACCGGGGATCTGCTCGTCGTGGACCTGCTCGACGGAAGGACGATCTCAGTGCCGCTCGCGTGGTATCCGCGCCTTCTGCACGCGTCACCGGCCCAGCGGGCGAAGTGGGAGAGATCGGGCGGTGGATTCGGGATCCATTGGCCGGAGCTGGACGAGGATCTCAGCACCGCCGGGATGCTCCGCGGCTCTCCCGCGCCGGGGGGCGCCTCCGCCGCAGCGTGAGAGCGGAGGTGGGTACCGCAGCTGAGGTCGGTGCCCGCCACACCGCCTGCGAATGAATTCGCGGCTCGGAAAGGCACGAAGTCCGCCTGCGCGGACTGGGCTTCCGGCGCTCCCGCCGTTCCGTCCGGCAGGACGTAGTAGCCAGCCGGGGGCTTTACGCCCCCGGAACGCGGACGAAGCGAGACGCCAGCGAGGTGACGCAGAACCGGACCGGCCGGGGGCTACTGCCCCCGGCCGGTCTTCTCCTGCAGCTCGTCGATCTTCCTGGCCGCTTCGGCCTTGGTGAGCTCGTCGTCCACGTCCTCCTTGGCCTCGCGGGCCAGCGTGTGCAGGTACGAGCGCTGGGCCCCGGTCATCGGCTCGTCGCCGGTGGTCCACTCGGCGGGATCCTTGATGCGCCCCGCCTCGTCCTGCTCGTCGCGGGCGGTCTTCCGGTCCGTCATCGGTCTCCTCCATCCAGCCAGGGTGGTAAGCCGTTGCTGTTGGGGAGGATGGATAGCAGGATCCGTACCGAAGAAAACACGAACGCCTGCGTGGGGGTGCGCGGAGGCGCGGGCTATCGGCGTCCGTCGCCGGCGGGAGGGGCGCTCTCCACGCTGTGCTGCCCGAAAGGGCGGCCCAGGGCGGAGACGTCGCGCTCCAGGACCGGCACGTGCTCGCGCATCCGCCCGCGCGTCAGCGCCTCGGCCGCGCGGCTGGAGAAGAGCTGGCGGATGGCGGCGAGGGGGCCCAGCGTGCGCGGCACCCAGACCTTCCGGCTCCGCCGCTCGATCCCCTCCACGAACGCCCTCGCGCACTCCTCCACCGTCGTCACCGAGCCGAAGGGCCCCGGCAGCTCCCGCAGCATCGCGTCGAACCCCGCCACCTCGCGGCGCACGTCGCGCACCATGTCCGTGTCGATCCACGCGGGGTGGGCCACGCCCACGGTCACACCCTGGTGGGCCACCTCCAGCCGCAGCACGCTGCCGAAGTGCTCCACCCCCACCTTCGCCGCCGCGTACGCCGACATCCCGGGAAGCGGCGCCAGCGCGGCGGCGGACGAGACGAGCAGGAAGTGCCCGCGGCGGGCGACGACGTGCGGCAGCGTGGCGGAGACGGTGCGGATCACGCCGGTCAGGTTCACCTCGATCGTGCGCGCCAGCGCCTCCACCGGCGCGACGGCCACCGTGCCGTGGCAGGCGATGCCCGCGTTGGCGATCACCACGTCGATCCCGCCAGCCGCGTGCACCGTACCCGCGACCGCCCGCTCCAGCGCCGCCTGGTCCGTCACGTCGCAGTGGAACCAGAGGTGCTCGGGCCCCAGCTCCTCCGCCAGCCGGGCGAGCCGCTCGGGCTCCATCCCCACCAGCGAGAGCCGGCACCCGCGCGCGGCCAGGCGGCGCGCCGTGGCCTCGCCGATGCCGCGGGCGGGACCGGTGACCAGCACGACCTTCCCCGCCAGGCGGTACGTCATACGGCCGTCCTTCGGATCAGGTGAGAGGGAGCGAGGGCGTCAGCCGGGGAGGGCGTCCAGCAGCTCGCGCCACGCCCGCGCGGTGCGCACCATCGCCTCCCGCGCCCCGGGGGAAACGCCCAGCATGTGCAGGAAGCCGTGCCCGTGCCCGGGGACGGACAGCAGGCGCGTCTCCGTGCCGGCGGCCCGCAGCGCCTCCGCGTACGCGATCCCCTCGTCGCGCAGCAGGTCGAAGCCGGCGGTCACGACCAGCGCGGGCGCCAGGCCGTAGAGGTCCGGCGCCAGCAGGGGAGAGACGCGCGGGTCGCTGCCGCGCACGCCGGTGCCGGAGAGGTAGTGCCGCGCGAAGGCGTCGCGGTCGGCCTGGCTCAGGAAGAAGCCCTCGCCGAACAGCGCCTGGGAGGGCCTCCGCGTCTCCGAGTCGGTGACGGGGTAGATGAGGAGCTGCGCGTCGGGCGGCGTGCCCTCGCGCGCCTCCAGCCGCGCCGCGACGGTGGCCAGGTTCGCGCCGGCGCTGTCGCCGCCGATCGCGACCTTCCGCGGGTCCCCGCCCAGCTCCGCCGCGTGGTCGCGGGCCCAGCGGAGCGCGGCGCGCGCGTCGTCCAGCCCCGCCGGGAACGGGTGCTCGGGCGCCAGCCGGTACTCCACGCTCACCACGTGGACCCGCCCCGCGCGGCAGAGGACGCGGCACGCCTCGTCGTGCGTGTCCAGGTCGCCGATCACGTACCCGCCGCCGTGCAGGTACACGGTCAGCGGCGCCGCCGTCCCGGCGTCGGCCGGGGCGTAGTGGCGGGCGCGCAGGGGGCCGGCGCCCCCGTCCACCTCCATCTCCCGCACGGAGCCCACGGGAGTCGGCGGACCGGTGAAGAGGAGGGTCTCGCGGCGGAAGCGCGCCCTGCCCTCCTCCGGACTCGGATCGCAGAGGCCGGGCACCCCCTTCCGCCGGCGCAGGGCGCGCACGAGCTGCGCGTGCGGGTCCATCGCCTCGCCGTCGGCCACGAACGGGCGCTCGCCGGAGAGCAGGCCCGGAACGCGGCCGGGCAGGCGGGCCAGGGCGAAGGCGACGGCGCGCTCCAAGCGCTCCGCCAGCCGGATGGGTCCGTCGGGGCTCACGCGTCCTCCGCCGCGGGAATGGTTAGGTAGTCGCGCGCGTCGAGCCGGGCCGCGCGCCGCCGGAAGCGGAAGGTGAAGTCCGGCCAGAGCGTGGAGTTGCGCCCGGTGGCGTCCAGGTACCAGCTCTCGCACCCGCCCGATGTCCACACGGTGCCGCGCATCCGCGCGTCGACCCCGGCCACGTAGGTGGCCTGCGCCTCCTCCCTCGGCTCCAGCGCCCCGGCGCCGGTCGCGTCCAGGTGGCGCAGGGCGGCCGCCAGGTGCTCGATCTGCGATTCGATCATGTACACCACCGAGGTGTGGCCCAGCCCGGTGTTGGGGCCCAGGAGAAGGAAGAGGTTGGGGAATCCGGCCACGGTGCTCCCCAGGTACGCCTTCGGGCTCCCCGCCCACGCCTCCGCCAGCGTGCGCCCGCCGCGCCCCCGCACGTGCGGCCCCAGCGGCGGGTCCGTGGGCCGGAACCCCGTCGCCAGGACGATCGCGTCGGCCGGCCGCTCCACGCCGTCCGCGGTGACGACGGAGGACGGGCGCACCTCGGCGATCCCCTCCGTCACCACCTCCACGTTGGGGCGGGTGAGTGCGGGAAGGTAGTCGCTGGAGAGGAGCACGCGCTTGCAGCCGATGGTGAAGTCCGGCGTCAGCCGGGCCCGCAGCACGGGATCGGGAACGCTGCGCTCCAGGTGCCGCCGCGCGATGCGCTGCACCACGGCCATCGCCTTCGGGTGCCGGAAGCCGGGGACCGCCGCCTCGCGCATGGCGTAGATCAGCCCGCGCACCGCCTTCTGCGCCGCGGGCACGCGGCGGAAGAAGCGGCGCACCCCGAGGCGGATGGGGCGGTCGTGGCGCGGGAGGATCCAGGGCGGGGTGCGCTGGAAGAGCAGGAGACGCTCGACCTGCGGCTGGATCTCGGGGACGAGCTGGATGGCCGAGGCCCCCGTGCCGATCACCGCCACGCGCTTCCCGCGCGGGTCGAACGACGTGTCCCAGGCGGAGGAGTGGAAGGCCGGGCCGCCGAACGAGGAGAGGCCGGGGATGTCGGGGATGGAGGGATCGCTCAGCGCGCCCGACGCCATCACCAGCACCTGCGCCTCGAACGCGCCGCGGCTCGTCTCGATCCGCCAGCGGCGCGCTTCCCCGTCCCAAGCCGCGCCCGTGACCTCGTGGCCGAAGCGGACGTGGCGAAGCACGTCGTGCTCGCGCGCGACGCGGCGCAGGTACTCCTGGATCTCCGGCTGGCGCGAGAAGGTGCGGCTCCAGTCCGGGTTCGGGGCGAACGAGAAGGAGTAGAGGTGCGACTGCACGTCGCAGGCGCACCCCGGGTACACGTTGTCGCGCCAGGTGCCGCCCACGTCGTCCGCTCGCTCCAGCAGCACCAGGTCGTGGATCCCCTCGCGCTTCAGCCGGATCGCCGCGCCCAGCCCCCCGAAGCCGCTGCCGACGATCGCGACCCGCACCCGCTCGGCCGTGCCCTCCGTCACCGCTCCTCCGTCCTGGTGAGTCCCCCCACCGCGCGCGGCGCGGTGCCGCGGTAGGGTATCCACTCCGCGGCGGTGCGGGCAAGGTGAGATGGCCGAGTTGGCGGCATCGTCCGCGTCGAATCCCCCCCACCCCGGCCCCTCCCCCACGAGGGAGAGGGGTGCTCGGTCGTCGGCGTGCCTCGGGCTCCGTCCGCGTTCCGGGGGCGTGAAGCCCCCGGCTGCCTAACACGACCGTCCCTGCGGGACTCCACCCCGCCGCCCCACTGGCGTCCGCCGCACGAGACCATCCGGGTTCCCTCTCCCACTCGTGGGAGAGGGTGGCGGGCTCGCACGGGTGCCGCGGCAACGCACCCCAGCCGCCCGAGCCCGCCGGGTGAGGGCCTCCCGCCCGCCGTCGCGCGAGGGCTCCCACCGGCCGACTGCCCCTCGCCCCCGGCGGGGCCACGATGTTGCAGCCGATCCAGCACCCCTGCCCCGGAGCCCGATGCCGCTCCTCGATCCGCCCATCGCCGACCTCCTCCCGCCCGTGCCGGAAGACACGGACGCGGGAGCATTGCGCGCGCGCATCTCCGCACTGGTGGACGGCCCCGTGTCGGGAGAGGTGGATGGAGTCGAGGCGGAAGATGCTGCGCAGGACGGCGGCGCGGACGACGCGCTGGCGCGGCTGGATGCGGCGGCGCGGCTCCTCTTCACCTGGCACGACGCCCACCGCGATCGGCCGGAGCACCCGTGGCAGACGGCCATCGGCGGGGCGCTGGACGCGATCCAGGCGGCGCACCGGGAAGAGGTCGCGCGGGGGGTGGCCGAGGGGCGGCGGGTGTGGACGCCCCACCGGGCGGACCTCTCGCCCGCGGAGTCGGCCGGGCTCGACGAGCTCTGGAGGGCGCTGCGAGGCGAAGCCCCGTCCGCGCTGACGGTGCACGAGGAGACGCTGGGGGGAGTCGCGGAGGAGCCGGTGGAGCGGGTGGCGGGCTTCCGGACAGAGGTCGACGCGCTGCACGCGCGCATCCTCGCCGGTCCGGCGGGGCGGGCGCTGCTGCGGGCCGTCGTGTCCGCGCCGCGGGCGATCCACGTGCGTCCCGCGCATCCCGACGACGGGCACGACACGGCGTACGCGGCGCCCGGCCTGCACCATCCCCCGGACGCCGAGACGGAGCGCGCGTGGGACGCCGCCGCCCTGGCGGTGGAGGATGCGTCCGACCCCCGCGGGTGGCGGCCGGCGGAGGGGATCGAGGCGCGCGTCGTCCTCCGGCGCGGGCTGCGCGATTCGGCGCTCCGGCACCGCGACGCATCGGGGACCGACCTGGACTGGGCCAGCGGACATCCCGTCCTCACCCCCGCGTTCGTGGCCTACGCCCACGAGCTGGGTCACGCCCTCAACCTCGTGCGTGGGGAGAAGAAGACGGCGCTGCGGCGCCCGGAGTACGACCGCGACCGCCTTCCGGCGGAGCGGATGGCGACGCGGGAGGCGCTGGGCACCGGACGCGTGGCGGCGGCGGACGAGCTGCGCTTCCTCTGGCGGACGATGGAGGAGCACGACGTGGTGGAGCGCGTGGAGAACGCCGTCCGCGCGGAGTGGGGGCTCACGCCGCGCCGCTGGCACTGATCCACCTCTCCTTTCCGTCGCCGGATGGTCGCCTCCGCTCCGATGCCCCCCATCCGGTACCGCTCTCCGCCCCTCCCGAATCCGCTCCGTCGGCTTGACTCCGCCGCGCGCGGACGGCAGGATGCGTCGCACGCGAAGACCATCCAGTACGACGGGGAGGCGGGGATGCGGACGACGACGGCGGATCCCACCGAGGCCCTTCCGGACTTCGCGCTCGATCCTGCGCTGCCGCTGGCGAACCGATTCGCGGTGCTCGGGATCGGCCGCTTCCGCGGGGCCGCGTCGCACGTCCACCTCCTGCCGTACGGCCGGATCTCGCGGCCGTCCGACCTTCCGCTGGTGCTGGAGGAGGCCCGCGGCACCTGCTCCACGAAGCAGGGCCTGCTCGCCGCGCTGGCCCGCGAGCAGGGGCGCGACGACGTGGAGCTCCTGGTGGGCGTGTTCGAGATGACGGAGGCGAGCGTGCCCGGCGTGGGTGCGGCGCTGGCGGAGCACGGCATGGCGTCGGTGCCGGAGGCGCACTGCTGGCTGCGGTGTGGGGGGCGAGACGCCGACCTGACGTTCCCCCACGGGAGCGGCCTTCCTCCGCGCCCCATGCTGCGGGAGACGACGATGGGGCCGCGAGACCTGGGGACGGAGAAGCCGGCCCTGCACCGTGAGGCGGTGCGCGCGTGGGCGGCGGAGCGCGGCATCGACCCCGGGCGCGTGTGGGCGGCGCGCGAGGCCTGCATCGCCGCCCTGTCGGCGGCGCTGGCGGGAGCCCGGCGATGAAGCTCCGGCCCGCCCTCCTCCCGCTCGTCGCCCTTCCCGTCGTCCTGCTCCCGCTCATCGCCGTCCTGGTCGGGGCCGCGGCCGGGCGCGTGCCGTCCGGCGAGGGGCGGAAGAGCCAGCCCGCGCGCGTGGAGCAGCGGCTGGGCGGCCTGCTCGTCACCGTCGCCTACAACCGTCCGGCCGCGCGCGGGCGAGAGCTCTTCGGCGGGATCGTGCCGTGGGACAGCGTCTGGTGCCCCGGCGCGGACGAAGCCACCACGATCGAGGTCTCGGACGACGTGCTGCTCGGCGGCAGGCCGCTGGCGAAGGGGCGCTCCAGCGTGTGGGCGATCCCGCGCCCGGCCGAGTGGACGCTGATCCTCTCGCGGAAGTGGGACGTTCCCCACGTGCCCTACCCCGCCGGAGACGACGCCCTGCGCCTCGGCGTCCGTCCCACGCAGGCGGCGCACGTGGAGTCGCTCCTCTACTCGTTCCCCGCCGCCACGCCTGACTCCGCCCTCCTCTCGCTGCGCTGGGGCACCACGGAGGTCGCGCTGCCCCTCCGTCCGGCGGCGCGGTAGCCGCATCCCACCCTCTCCTCCCAGCCCGTGACGCGACCGAGCCTGCTCCTCCGCCCCCTCGTCGCCGCCCTGCTGCTGCTGGGCGCGTGCGGCGGCAAGCGCGACCGCGACAACCCCGTCGTCGTCCTGCGCACCCCGGCGGGAGACATCCGCGTGGAGCTGTACGCGAAGGAGGCGCCCCGCACCGTGGCCAACTTCCTGCGCTACGTGGACGAGGGGCGCTACGCCGGCGCGTCGTTCTACCGCGTCACCCGGCAGGAGCGGCCCATGAAGGAGGCCGCGGGGTTCCTGCAGGGCGGCATCTGGTACGGCGACACCACGAAGCTCCTTCCGCCCGTCCCGCTGGAGACGACCAAGCAGACGGGGCTGAAGCACGAGGACGGGAGCATCTCCATGGCGCGGTTCGAGGACGCGGTCGGCTCGCGCTCCGAGTTCTTCGTGGTGACGGGCGAGATGCCCATCCTGGACTGGAAGGACGACACGCCGGCGGGGCAGGGATACGCCACCTTCGGAAAGGTGATCGAAGGGATGGAGGTCGTCCGCCGCCTGCAGGCGCTCCCCACCAACGGAGAGCGGCTCCGGCGCCGCGTTCCGTTCCGCGCCGACCGCGAGGCGGGGCGATGACGGAGGAGGGCGCGACGCAGGATGCCGCGGAGCGCGTGCGCGCCGACTTCGCCCGCCAGCGGGTGATGGAGACCATCGGCGCCCGCCTGGCGCGGGTGGAGGACGGAGAGGTGGAGATCGCGCTGCCCTTCCGCGCGGACCTGACGCAGCAGCACGGCTTTCTGCACGCGGGGATCGTGACGGCGGTGGTGGACAGCGCCTGCGGCTACGCCGCTCTGACGCGGATGGCGCCGGGCGCGGGGGTGGTGAGCGTGGAGCTGAAGGTGAACCTGCTCGCCCCCGCCCGCGGCGACCTGCTCCGCGCCGTGGGCCGCGTGGTCCGCTCCGGCCGCACCGTCTCCGTGGTCACCGGCGACGCCTGGATGCGGAGCGGCGACGGAGAGGTCCACGTCGCCACCCTGCTGGGAACGATGATGGCGGTGCGCGCGGGGGGCTGAGGGCGCTCCGCCGGCTACCGCGGGCACCCCTCTCCCCGGCTCCGTCGCGGCGGCGGTCGAGGGTGCCGGCGGACGGCGGAATCCGGCTGCGTCGGCGGCGTGCACCCCTCACCCCCGGCCCCTCTCCCACAAGGGGAGAGGGGTGCACGACGGTCGCGGCACGAGCTGAAAGCCCAGTCCGCGCAGGCGGACTTCGTGCCTTCACGAGCCGCGAATTCGTTCGCAGGCGACGTCGGATGCGCCGGCCGGAGCCGCGGACGTTCCCGTGGTCCCTGACGGCGCATTCGTCCGCGGGCCGGCGGCGGCTCGGCGGGGCATCGTCCGCTCCGTCCGCGACCTGCCATGGACCGATCCTCCTCGTCACCCTCGGACGACATGGCGCTATCCGTTTCCCGCGGCTATGGTTGAAAGCATCCCCCGCGCGCCCGCCGTACCCGTCGGGTCCGGCGCGCCGCTGCGTCCCCCGCCGCGGAGCGGAAGCGGCGGACGCGCGGAGCGGCGGTGATGGGCGCGGTGGTGGCGGGCGGATTCGTGCTGCTGCGCCTGGCGGAGCGGGTGGGTAGCCGGCGCGGAGGGCTCTTGACGGCACGCTGCGTGTAGAAAGGGGAAGGGCGTCACGAGCCCGGCCGTCCGCGCGTTTGTATCGCGCCCATACGCTCGAAACCGTACCGGAGAAGAGATGCACCGGCGCACCGTCGTCCCGTTCCTGCTGGCCCTGCTCACCGTCCTGCTGGGCGCGTGCTCCGATGCCCTCTCCTCCACCGGCGCCGCCTCGCAGGCGGCGCTGCTGGAGATGCGCAGCGGCACCTGGCGCCTGGAGTCCATCGACACCGAGGACGGCGGCGTCGTGGCCCCGGGCGGGGAGGTCTACACCGTCTCGTTCGACGCCGAGGGCCGCGTGGGCGGCCGCGCGGGCGGCGAGTACTACGGGGGGCAGTACGAGGTCCTGAGCTCGCGCGGCATGCGCGTGTGGGCGCTCGCCACCACCGGCCCCGTCTCCACCGACGCGCGGACGCTGGCCTTCCTCGCCTCGCTCCAGACGACACGGTCGTACGAGGTGGACCGGCGCACGCTCCGCCTGCGCTTCGGCGACGGCGGCGTGCTGCGCTTCCGCAGCGAGTACTGACGCCCCTCCGCCACCCGGCGCAGGCGGACGCGGAAGAGGGGGTGGACGGCCACGCGCCGTCCACCCCCTCCGTCGTGGGCCCGCAGGGGCGACCGGCGGAGCTAGTCGCTCGGCTTCCAGGCCAGCGGCATCTGCGCGCGCACCTTCACCGCGCGCCCGCCGAGCTGGGCCGGCTCGAACCGCATCCGCTGCACCACCTCGATGGCCGCCTGCTCGAACTCGGGCCGCGTCGCGTATCCCACCCGGATGGAGCCTTCGTCCACGCGGCCCTCCTCGTCCACCACGAAGTGGATCAGCGCCTGGCCGGCGATCCCCTGGTCGCGCAGGAAGCCCGGGTAGCGGCGCGCGAGCTGCCTGCGCACGTCGCGCTCGTTGCGGAGCTGCGGGTGCACGTCCACCTCTTCCAGCCGGTAGACGCGGTCGCCCGGCGGCTCCGGGAGGGGCGCGGGGGCGGGCGCGGTGTCCTGCCGCACCGTGTCCACCCGCACCGAGTCCAGGTTCACCGTGTCGCGCGGCTCCTCGCGGGGGGCGCTGTCGCGCTGGGCGCGCTGCACCCGCAGCGTGTCCAGCACCGCCAGCGCCGTGTCCCCCGCCGCCGGGGCGGCGCCGCCGGAGCCGGGCGCCCACGGCCCGATCTCGCGCGCCACCACGGCCGCCGCCGCCAGCAGGACGGCCCCGGCGAGCGCGGGGGCCACCCACCGGCTCTTCCGCAGCGCCGGGAGCGGGTCGTCGCGGTACGCCGCCGGCCGGTGCGTCGACGGCTCCGTCACGTCCTCGGGCGGCGGCACCATCGGCGCCACGTCCGAGCTCAGCGTGGGCGGGAGCGGCATGGGAGCGGCGACCACGGGCGGCGGCGACGCCCGCGCGGCGAGGGGCGGCGGGGCCTCGCCGCGGCGGGCGGCGCGCAGCGCGTCCAGGAACGCGTCCGCGCCCGGGTAGCGCGTGGTCGGATCGGGGGAGAGCGCGCGGCGCAGCACCTCGCGCACCTCCGGCTCCACCCCCGGCACCTCCTCCAGCCGCCCCAGCGCCGCGGCGACCTCCTCCCCCACCCGCCCCGCCTCCGCCGAGCCCGCGAACGGCCGGGCCCCGGTGAGCGCGTAGATGCCCACCGCGCCCAGGGAGAAGACGTCGGAGGCCGCCGTCAGGCGGCTCTCGCCCCGGAGCTGCTCGGGGGAGGCGTAGGCGGGGGAGAGCGGGCCGCGCCCCGCCACCGTCAGGTGCGTCAGCGTCAGCTCGTCCAGCGCCGCCTGCACGATCCCGAAGTCCAGGATACGGACGCGGGTCTCCTCGTCGTGCTCGCCCTTCCCCAGGAACAGGTTCCCCGGCTTCACGTCGCGGTGCACCAGCCCGGAGCGGTGCCCCACCGCCAGCCCGCGCGCCGCCTGCTCCAGCAGGTCCAGCGCCTCGTGGGCAGGCATGGGCCCGGCGCGGCCGACGCGGGCGGACAGGTCCTCGCCGTCCAGCAGCTCCATCACCAGGAAGTCCAGCCCCAGCTCCGCGTCGGTGCCGAAGTCGTAGACGGTGACCACGTTGGGGTGGTGGATGCGGGCCGCCGCCTGGGCCTCGCGCACGAAGCGTTGGCGCAGGCGCTCGCGCGACTCCGCGTCGCCGCTGGGGAGCATGATGACCTTCACCGCCACGGCGCGGCCCAGCCGCTGGTCGGTGGCGCGGTACACGGCGCCCATCCCGCCCCGGCCGATCACCCGCTCGATGTGGTAGCGCTCCGCCAGCACGCGCCCCGCGAGGAGCCCTTCGATCCCGGACATGGCCTTCCCGCTCGGTGAGGCCCCCGCGCGGCCAGGTGCCGGTGGGGAATGGATCGTGAGATAGCAGGGCGCGTACCGGGCGTCAAACCGCCGCGTGGAAACGCCTGCCGCACCCCCGCCCAAACCGTTGCCGGACAGGTGCCTGGCGCACCTCCGCACGTCCGTGCCGGCCGGAACGGGGACGGGCCCCTGTCGTCCGGGCGGGGGTCGGGGGCGAGGGCGAGCCGGTGCCGGCGTCCACGCGCCGCGCCCCCGGACGGGAACGGATGACGCACCGGGGCGAGGGACGGCCGAACTGCTACGTGCGCGTGGCCGGGCTTGCAACTCCGGCGCCTCCCCCGGGACGGGGGAAGGCCGGAAACGGCCCCGCGAGAGGGGCCAGCAGCACGGGGAGGGACCATGCGACACGGAACGGCACGGAGGACGGGACGAACGATGGTGGCCGCGGCGGCGGCGCTCGCGCTGGGGGCGTGCGCATCGGGCGGCGCGGCGAACGCGGACGCCACCTACGGCTTCGCCGGGGCCGGCGGCGCGCGCGCCGCGGCCGACTTCAACGCGCACGCGTTCGCGTCGGCGGTGGACATGGGCGAGGTCGACGAGGCGCGACTGGCGGTGGCCCGGGCGTCGGACCCGCGGGTGCGCGAGTTCGCGCAGATGATGATCGCGGAGCACGCCACCGCCCTGCAGGACCGCGAGGCCATGATGGACCGACGCGGGCTGGGGATGGAGGCGGGGCTGCGGATCCAGGGCGTGACGTGGAACGGCGCCGCGACCGCGCAGGCCGCGTCGGGCACGCGGCACGCGGGGCAGAGCCACGACCCGGTGGTGGCGGACCGCACCGGGATCGGCGTGGCGGGCGGCAAGGCGACCGGTGGCGGGATGAGCGGGCGCGAGGCCACCGTGGCCTCCGGCGGCAACGGCCACTCCCCGGCGGTGAGCGCCGGCGACCGCGTGCCCGGGCAGCAGCAGGGGCACGGCCAGCACGCCGGGCACCCGGCGGGCGGCACCGGCGGAGCGGGGATGCTGCCCGCGCCGGGCCCCATGCACGCCATGCTCATGGCGCACCCCGTCTCGCAGCCGGTGATGGCGGGCGGCATGCGCTCCATGCAGTCGCTCTCCCTGCTGAGCGGCGCGGCGTTCGACCGGGCGTACATGGACCACCAGGTGTCGATGCACCGCTACACGCTGGAGCAGATGGACCGCATGATGGCCGACCCCGCGACCGCCCCGAGCGGCGAGCTGGCCATGGTCCTGCGGGCCCAGCGCGCCTCGGTGGCGGCCCACCTGCAGCGCGCGCAGCAGATCCGCGCCTCGCTGCGCTGACGGGCACTCAGGGACCCTCAGGAGGAGCCGATGGCGGAACCCGTGACCCCCCGCGACGCCGAGCTGGTGGCGGAGCTGAACGACCTGCTCCAGCTCGACCACGACGCGCTGCACGCGTACACCCTGGCCATCCAGGCGGTGGAGGACGGGGGGTACCGGGACACCCTGCGCCGCTTCCGGAACGACCACGAGCGGCACGTGGACACCCTGGAGGAGCTGGTGCGCGCCCACGGCGGAACGGCCGTCCGCGGGCCGCACCTCTCCACCGGGGCATTCAAGCTGGCCATCCAGGCCGCCGGCGCCGTGGGGGGTGACCGCGCGGTGCTGCTGGCCTTCAAGGCCAACGAGGCGCAGGTGCGCGACAAGTACCAGCGGCACGCGCGGCGCCCGCACCCGCCACAGGTGGAGCGGGCCCTGCGCCGCGCCGCCGCCGACGAGGAGACGCACTACGCGTGGGTCGCCGCGGTGCTGGAGCGCATGGGCACCGGGAGCGGCACCCTGGTGGGCGGAGCGGCGGAGGTGCTGTCGCGCGCCCAGGGCGCCGCCGCCAGCGCGGTGGAGGCGGCCACCCGCCAGGCCGGGCTCGCCGCGGACCGCGTGCGGGGGCACGGATGAGCGCACGCGGGCGGAGCGGCGGGGGACCGGCGTGCTGACGCTGATCCACGGGGGCGAGGTCTTCGCCCCCGAGCCGCTCGGGAAGGCCTCCATCGTGCTGGTGGACGGCAAGATCGGCCGCGTGGGGCAGGTGGACCGCCGCGCGCTGGAGGGATGCGGGCTCGAGGTGGAGACGGTGGACGCCAGCGGGTGCCTGGTCGTCCCCGGCTTCATCGACCCGCACCAGCACCTGCTGGGGGGGAGCGGCGAGGACGGCTTCTCCACCCAGACCCCCGAGTTCTTCATCGGCGAGATCGTGCGCTGGGGGATCACCTCCGTCGTCGGCGTGCTGGGGGTGGACACCACCATGAAGACCATGGCGGGGCTCCTGGGCAAGGTGAAGGCGCTGAAGGAGGAGGGGCTCAACGCGTGGATGTGGAGCGGGGGCTACAACGTCCCCCCCACCTCGGTCATGAGCACCGTTCGCGACGACATCCTCTACCTGGAGGAGGTGATCGGCGCGGGCGAGATCGCCGTCTCGGACCTGCGCGGGCTGGACCCGCCTCCCTACGAGCTGGCGCGCGTGGCCACCGACGCCCACGTGGGCGGCATGCTGGCGCGGAAGTGCGGGCTGCTGCACGTTCACGTGGGGGACCGGCCGTCGCGCCTCGAGCCCCTGCGCCGGGTGCTGGAGGACTACAACGTGGAGCCCGGCTGGCTCTATCCCACCCACGTGCAGCGCGACGAGAAGCTCTTCGCCGAGGCCGTCGCCCTGGCGAAGAACGGCACGCCCTGCGACCTGGACGTGATGGAGCGGGACCTGGCCGAGTGGCTGCGCGTGTGGCTGGACGCGGGCGCCCCCCCGGAGCTGATCACCGCCTCGTCCGACGCGGCCATCTCCTCGCCGCGGGTGCTGTACGAGGAGCTGAAGCGCTGCGTGCGGAAGGGCTTCCCGCTGGAGCTGGTCCTCTCCCTGGTCACGAAGAACACGGCCACGATCCTGAAGCTGGAGAAGAAAGGGACGCTCGAGAAGGGGAAATGGGGCGACGTGGTGCTGATGGAGAAGGGGTCGCTGGAGATCGTCCGCGTGCTGAGCAAGGGCGTGGACATGGTCCGCGACGGCAGCGTGTGCGCCCGGGAGCGCTTCCTGGAGGAGAGCAACCGCCGAGTGGAGCTGGTGGGGCGGAAGCAGGAGTAGCGGCGTGCCCTCGCGCCAGGTGGTCCTGCTCGGGGACTCCGTCTTCGACAACGCGTCCTACGTCGGCGGGGCCCCGGACGTGGTCCGGCAGCTCCGCTCCGTGCTTCCCGGCGGGTGGAGCGCGGAGCTGCGCGCGGTGGACGGCGCCGTGGCCGCCCACGTCGCGGGGCAGGCGCGCGGCCTCGCGGCCGACGCGGTACGCGTGGTGAGCGCCGGCGGGAACGACGCCCTGCGGCACGTGGGGATCCTGGAGCAGGCCGCGCGCTCCGTGGCCGAGGCGCTGGAGCGCCTGCACGACGCGGCGGACGCCTTCGAGGCCGAGTACCGGCGCATGCTGCGCGACGTGGCCCTTCCCGGCCTGCGCGTCGGCGTCTGCACCATCTACCACCCGCGCTTCCCCGAGCCCCGCCTGCGGCGCCTGGCCGCGGCCGGGCTGGCCGCGTTCAACGACGCCATCCTCCGCGCCGCCTTCTCCGCCGGGCTCCCCGTGGTGGACCTGCGCCTGGTCTGCTCCAGCGACGCGGACTTCGCCAACCCCATCGAGCCGTCGGAGCGCGGCGGGGCCAGGATCGCCGCCGCGGTCGCCCGGCTGGCGACGGAGCACGACTTCGCGCGCGGACGGACGGAGGTCTATGTCGGGTGACGTGGAGACCGTCCTCTCCGCCCGCGCGCGGCTGGGCGAGGGGCCGGCGTGGGACGCGGAGGCGGGCGTGCTCTGGTGGGTGGACGTGCTCAACCATCGCCTGCACCGCTTCGACGCGGCGACGGGGGAGGACGAGTGGTGGGACACCGGCGAGCCGATAGGATGCGCCGTCCCCGCGGGCGGCGGGCACGTGGCGCTCGCGCTACGGGGGGAGGTGGTGCTGCTGGACCCCGCGGACGGCTCGCTGGCCCCGCTGGCGCCGGTGGAGGTCGCCGGAGAGGGCGGGCGCCTCAACGACGGCAAGGCGGACGCGCGGGGGCGGCTCTGGGTAGGGACGACGTCGCGGGACGAAGGGCGGGCGGGGCTCTGGCGGGTGGGGGCGGACGGCGCGGCGGAGCGCGTCCTCTCGGATCTCTCCGTCTCCAACGGGCCCGCGTGGAGCCCGGACGGCCGCACGATGTACCTGGCCGACTCGCCCACGGGGGAGATCCGCGCCTGGGACTTCGATGCGGAGACGGGCGATCTCTCCGGGGCGCGCGTCTTCGTCCGCGGGGACGCGGGGCTGCCGGGGCTTCCGGACGGGATGGCGGTCGACGAGGAGGGGTGCCTGTGGAGCGCGCGGTGGGACGGCGGGTGCGTCGTGCGCCTCTCCCCCGGCGGGGAAGAGGTGGGACGGGTGGACCTGCCCGTGCGCCGGGTGACGAGCTGCGCCTTCGGCGGAGCGGACCTGCGCGACCTGTACGTGACCACGGCGTCCGTGGGACTGGACGAGGCGGCGCTGGAATCGCAGCCGCAGGCGGGGGACCTGTTCCGGGTGCGGGTGTGGGTGCCCGGAGTGCCCGTGGGACGCTTCGGAGGGGGCTGAACCGAGCGTGGCGCGGTCCTTGATTTCACGGGCGCGGGGACCACGACGGACACGCGACGGGGGAGACGGTGAGCGCGAAGAGCGAACGGCGCGGGCGGCTGCTGGTGATCGGCGGTGCGGAGGACCCGGACGAGGAGGACATGACGATCCTTCCGCACCTGGTGAAGATGGCGGGCGGGAAGCGGACGAAGATCGTGGTGTGCTCCTCGCCCTCGGAGAGCCCCGAGGAGAAGGTCCGCGTCTACGGCGACCTGTTCGAGAAGATCGGGGTGGCGAGCGTGCACGGCGCGCCCATCACCGACCGCAACGAGGCCGACACCGCCGAGATGCTGAAGGCGGTGGAGAGCGCCAGCGCAGTCTTCTTCACCGGCGGCGACCAGCTCCGCCTGACGGCGCTGATCGCCGGCACCAACTTCTGCGAGATCATCCGCGAGCGGCTCTACGGGGATGCGCTGGTGGTGGCGGGGACCAGCGCGGGCGCCGCGGCCATGAGCAGCGTGATGGTGATCGGCGGACGCAACGAGGGCACCGTGCGCCGCGCCGACGTGGACCTGGCCCCGGGGCTGGGCTACTGGCGCGACACGGTGGTGGACACGCACTTCAACCAGCGCGGCCGCCCCTCGCGCCTGCTCACCATCTTCGCGCATAACCCACAGGTGCTGGGCATCGGCATCGACGAGAACACGGCGATCGACGTGGTGCCCGGCCGCGGCTTCCAGGTGATCGGCGCAGGGGCGGTGATGGTCTTCAACGGCCGCGTCACCCACTCCAGCGCCCCGGACACGGGCGACGAGAAGACGCTGGCGCTCACCGACTCGCTGGTGCACGTGCTTCCGGACGGATACGGCTTCAACCTGGAGACCAAGCGCCCCCTGATGCCCGACGGCGCGACCATCCAGCCGCCCAACCGCATGTCGCAGGGCGGCGACCAGTAGCTCCCCTCCCGGCACCGGGTGCCGGGGCGGCGTTCCCGCTGGAGGGCGATCCCGCCCCCCGGCGCGTTCGCGCGCCTTCCCGCCGCACCCGGAGCACTCTCATGCCGCTTCCCCAGGACTGGGCGTCGGTCGACTGGCAGCAGACCGTCATCATCCTTCCCACCGTGACCGAGGGCATCCACACCGAGGTCCTGAACTCCATGAAGTTCCCGCAGTACGGCCGCGCGTACTTCATGATGGCGCACACGGACTCCAACGGCCGCATCGTCTACTACAACGCCGCCGAGGTGGGGAAGGCCGGCGCCCTGGCCAGCCAGTTCGTGTTCTGGCACGAGCTGGGGCACTACTACCTGGGCCACACCGGCGAGACCCCCTCCAACCCGCCGGGCGTCACCTCGCCGCTGCTCCCCGCCTCCTACGGCAACAACGAGGTGGACGCGGACTCGTTCGCGCTGGCGTGGTGGCTCCGCCAGGGGACCCGGCACGGGCTGGAGGTGGTGTACGGGATCCTGGACTACTTCCAGAAGCTGGGGAACGACCCGGGCGACGCCCAGCACCCCTCCGCCGCCGACCGCCGCAAGCACCTGGTAGCGCTGCTCGACCAGCGGCCGTTCAAGATCGTCGTCTACGACGACCCCACCACGCCCGGCGACTTCGTGTTGAACGCCTTCACCCAGGTGCTGGGGATGGACGAGAGCCACGCGCGCGGCTTCGGCGCCTCCATCGAGCAGCACGGCCAGGGCTCCTACGGCCCCATGAAGCTCGCCGACGCCGAGCAGAAGGTCGCCACCATCCTCTCTGAGGCGCGGAGGCAGAGCTTCCCGCTGCGGATGGAGGTCGTTCCCGCCTGAGCGCCGGGTGCCGGAGCGCCGTTCACGCTGGGGGACGTCTCCATCCCCCGGCGCGTTCGCGCGCCTTCCGCGAATCCGGAGCACCACCATGCCGCTTCCCCACGATTGGGCGGACGTCGACTGGCGCCCCACGGTCATTATCCTTCCCGAGGCCACCGAGGGCATCCGCACCCTTCCCCTGAACCGCGACCACCACCCGGAGCACGGGCGCGCGTACTTCATGATGGCCACCACCGACGGCAACGGCCCGCTCGTCCACTACAACGCGGCCGAGGTCGGCACCGCCGGGGAGCTGGCGTCGCAGTTCGTCTTCTGGCACGAGATGGCGCACTTCCACCTGGGGCACGTGCAGCACGTGCCGGCGATCCGCGAGCCGGTGGAGCCGTCGGGGAACCGCGAGATCGACTGCGACCGCCTGGCGTTCGAGGGCTGGGTGCGGCAGGGGGCGCACGGGCGCAAGGTGATCCGCGCCATCATGGGCTACCTGCGCGGGCTGCCCAACGTGGGCGACCACGACCACCCGCCCCCGCGCGACCGGGCGAACCACCTGCAGCACCTCCTGGAGCAGCGGCCGTGGGGCGTGTGGCTGTACAACGACGACTCCATCCCGGGCGAGTACGTCCTGCACCTCCTGCAGCGGGACTTCGGGATGGCCCAGGACAAGGCGCTGCAGACCATGCAGGTGGTGGAGGCGAACGGCGTGGGGCTGCTGGGCACCACCACGCTGGACGACGCCGAGCGGCGTGTCGGCGACGTGCTGAACGACGCGCGCCCGCGCGGCTACCACGCCCTGCGGCTGGACCTGCACCCGGCCTGACCTCCTGCCGCCGACGGCATCACCGACGGAGCGAAAAAGGAGACGCGGAGAGCCGCCCCCGGCAGCTCTCCGCGTCTCCGCTCCCCGATCCGGCCGCCCTCCGCGGCACGTCCCCGCCCTCAGAGCCCCCGCTTCGCCCAGGGCTCGTTGGCCTCCAGGCAGTCCATTAGCTCGATGTACACCCGCCGCGCCGCGTCCGTGAACGCCTCGTCGTCCCGCGCGAACGGCTCCAGCACCGAGCGGATGCGCTCCGAGAGCGACCCCGCCTCGATGATCCCCGCGACCAGGTCCAGGTACTTCGCCTCGTCCTTCCGCACCGTCTTCCGCGCGCCCTCCAGCAGGAAGCGCAGCACGTCGCGCACGTCCGCCCGCCCGTCCGACTGCCGCTCCACGTCCAGGTGCGGAGCGAGGACGACGGCGCGCGAGCCGTCGCGGATGGACGCGCGGAAGTCGGCGACCAGCACGCGGTGCGCGGGCGGCGCCAGCTTTCCGTCCAGCACCCGCTGCGTGAGCCAGCGCAGCGACGAGCGGACGAACACGGAGACCGCCACGTCCATCTTCACGCACTCCTGCGTGTCCAGCACCCGCACCTCCAGCGCCTTCCGCGCGAAGCGGATCACGGCGCCGCGCGCGTTCAGGAACTCGTGGCGGATGGCGTCCGCGTCCGGGAAGCGGTCGATGGCCGCGTACATGGGCGCCAGGATCTTCCGCCGGTAGTCGCTGAACGAGTCCACCTGCTCCGGCACCAGCTCCCCGCACGACTCGGGGATGCGCGCCTGGTGCTCCAGGATCCACGCCAGCCGCCCGTCGGCCGAGGGCTGCAGCTCGCCGTCGTGCATGGGCGACGACGCGGCGATCGCCGGCAGGTACGGGATCAGGAGCGCGGCGGCGGTGTGCATCGCCATCGCCTCGCGCTCGCGCCCCAGCGGCAGGTTCAGGTGCGCGGCGTGGACGTTCATCCACCCGTGCGTGCGCACGTCGAAGAGGCGCGCGTACGTCTCGTAGATGCGGCGTCCCGAGCGGGGCCAGAGCTTGCCGTTTCGCGGGTCCATCCACGGGTGCATCCCCGTGGGCATCAGCCGCCCATCCAGCTCGCGGCGCAGCACGGCCGAGAAGCGCTGCACCCCCTCCGCCAGCACCTCCTCCGCCACCGCCAGCGAGGCGACCGGCGCGCTGGTCTTGATCTCGAAGACGTGGTCCGCGATCTCGTTGCTGAACCCCACGGCCCCCAGGTCCACGTCCGACGTCCCCCGGCCGGCCAGGGCGCGGAACGCGGGCTCGACGAGCGAGGCGACGTTGAGGTCGCGGTCCACCGTGGGGTACTCCAGCTCCATCCCCGCCACCTCGAACGGCCGGTAGTGGCGGCGCGACGCCCCGCCGCGGCGGCGTATGGGCCGGCGCAAGCTGGCCAGCTCGTCGTCCACCGCGGGCGCGGCGCGCGTGTCTCCCCGCTCGGCCTCGCCGCCCCCCTCCTCGATCCGGCGCACGAAGTAGCTCACGACGTCCTCGTAGACCGCGTTGCCGTCGGCCGCGTCCTCGTACCCGATGTCCAGGTTGGGGTTGTCGTTCACCTCGATGACCACCGGCCCCTGCGCCGTCTCCTTCAGGTCCACCCCGTACAGCCCCCGCCCGATCAGGCGCGCGGCGGCCAGGGCGACCTCGACCACGGCCTTCGGAGCGGCCTCGCGCGGCACGGCCTCCACCTTCCCGTAGCGCTCGGTGCCCTGCCCGGCGGAGCGGATCTGCCAGTGCCCGCGCGCCATGTGGTAGCGCGCCGCGAAGAGCAGCTTTCCGTCCAGCACGGTGATACGCCAGTCGAACTCGGTCGGCAGGTACTCCTGGGCGATGATCAGCGGCGAGCGCCGGAACATCTCCCCCGTCACCCGCCCGTACTCCTCCCGGTCCGCCACCTTGTGCACCGCCGCCGAGAAGGACCCGTCCGGCAGCTTCACCACCAGCGGGAACCCCAGCTCCTCCACCTGCTCCCACGGCGTGCGCGCCGTCAGCACCAGCGTGCGGGGCGTGGCGATCCCTTCCCGGCGGAGCAGCTCCTCCAGGAACACCTTGTTGCTGCAGCGGATGATGGACTGCGTGTCGTCCACCACCGGCATGTCCAGCGCCTCGGCCCGCAGCGCGAACTGGAACGAGGGCTCCGTGACCCCCGTCAGCGTGCGGATGAACAGCGCGTCGAACTCCCCCAGGCGGTCCAGGTCGTCCGGGCCGATGCGGGTCACGTAGACGTTCATCCGGCTCGCCACGCGCTCCAGCTTGTCCAGCGTCTCGGGGGTGGAGGGGCGGAAGGGGTCGTTGCCGTCGAAGAGCACGGCCACCGAGGCGCGCTTCAGCTCCCGCGGCGCCTCCGTCCCCCGCCGCACGATGCGGCGCTCGTCGCGCAGCGCCTCCACCAGCCCCACGCGCTCGGCGTCGCCCAGGCGGTGCGGGGCGGCGGGGGCCAGGCGGACCACCTTCCACTCCCCGTCCTCGTGCACGAACCGGATGCGCAGCACCGGCACCGGCCACTCGCGGAACACGGCCAGCGCCGCCGCCCGGAAGCGAGGGTCGGTGCAGGTGCCCAGGAACGCCGTCGTCTCGGCCACCTCCGCCGCGCCGGCTGGGCGCAGCTCGTCGCCGTCGCCGCAGCGCAGGACCGGGACGCCCGCGGTGCCTTCCGCGCCCCCGGCGGCCAGGGCGCGCCGCCGCTGCCGCATCTCCGCCGCGTCCACCGTGGAGACGCCCGCCTCGTGGATGGCGCGGAACACGCCGTACGGCTCCGCCAGCCCCTGGATAGTCTCCACCGTGGGGATCACCTGGTGCCCGCGGGCCCCGGCCAGCAGGGAGACGTAGTAGCCCTTGGTTCCGTAGCGGCAGGAGCGGCAGAGGTTCACCACCACCGTGCCGGCGGCGCCGTTCTCCGCCCCGCCGTCCAGGTACTCGTCCGCGGTGGCCACGGCGTCCGAGTCCAGCCCCACCGCGTCCGCGCGGTCGGTGACCACCACCAGCACGCGCCGCCGGGTCACGGCTCCCGCTCCCCGCGCCACAGCTCCAGCAGCACCGCGTCGTAGGTCAGGTCGCCCAGGTGGATGGCGTTGATCAGGCGCTGCGCTTCCACCACCTGCCGGCCGTCCTCCGCCACGGGAACGTGGGCGGACGGGTCGCGCAGCGAGAAGGAGCGGCCCCAGTGCTCGTAGCCGGTGATGACCACGAAGTGCCCGGTGGGGTCGCCGCGCACGTCGTCGTCCACCGACAGGTCGGCGCCGTCCACCCAGCGCTCGCGCGGCATTCGATAGAGGTAGGTGGCGGAGAGCCCGGCCAGCACCGGGTGCTCGCGGTCCAGGATGGTCTTCAGCAGCCCGGGCGTGAGCTCGTCGAAGGCGATCTCGCCGCCCAGCTTCAGGAAGCTCAGGTACGCCTGCGCGCCGCGCACCGTCTTGGCCCGGTCCAGGTAGGGGATGCGGGCGTGGATCTTCTCCGCCAGCTCCTCGCGCGGCAGCCCCTCCCAGGTGGGGTCGAAGATGCGCAGGTCGTACGAGTAGATGCGCGCGCCGAACCCCCGCCGCAGCGCCGAGATGCCCAGGAAGACGGCGAGCGTCCCCCCGTCCTCGTTGCGGTCGATCTCCCCCAGGACCTGCTCCGCGGTGAGCGACAGGCCGTAGAAGTCGTAGACCTTCCGCAGGCAGGTGGGCCCGCAGGTCACGTCGTCGGCCTGCAGGAAGCGCTGCACGCGCAGCTCGTGCGCGATCCGCCCCCCGGGATCCGTGCGATCCTCGGGGATGGCGGCCGGGGCGCCGGTGGCCATCGTGTGGATGGGTTCTCTCCGTCCGTCGTGCGTCGCCGTGGGCGGCCCTTCACGTGCGCCGCACGCGGGTGCAACGGACGTACCACGTGCGGAACGGACCATGCGGGCGCCCTCCCGCTGTCCGCGGCGCTTGGGGGGACCCCCTCTCCCCCGCCCCTCTCCCACGAGGCTCCGAGTCCCCACCCCTCGCCCCGTCAGCGGAGAGGGTCCCGCCCGCCCCCCTTGCCCGTCCCGGTGCCGCACCCCTTTTATTACGTGTGCACCGCGACCTCCCCTCCCACCCGGGAACCCCGCACCCGCCGCGATCCGAGCGGCACCGCCCCGACGCGCCGCCGCCCGAGCGCGGCGGCGAGGGCGGCTCCCGCCCCGACGAGGACACGCTCGTCCGCGAGCGGCAGGACGTCCGCCCCCCGCGCCTGTGGAAGGTCGTGCTGCACAACGACGACTACACGCCCATGGAGTTCGTGGTGGACGTGCTGGTGCGCCACTTCCGCAAGACGGCCGAGCAGGCCGAGCAGATCATGCTGCTGGTGCACTACGCCGGCCGGGGCGTCGCCGGCACCTACACCCGCGACGTCGCCGAGACGCGCGTGGCCCTGGTCACCGCCGACGCACTCGCCGAGGGACATCCCCTGCTGGTGACCGCAGAGCCCGAGTAGCCCCCGCATGTCGATCCCCACGCTTCCCCCCGAGCTCGAGAGCACGCTGCGCCTGGCCGTGCTGGAGGCCGCCCGGCGGCGCCACGAGCACGCCGGCCTGGAGCACCTGCTTCTCGCCCTGGTCCAGGACGCGGCCACGGCCCAGGTCCTCCGCGCCGGGGGAGCCCGCATCGAGCGCCTGCGCGACCGCCTGGAGCGCTTCCTGGACGAGCGCATCGAGACCCTCCCCCAGGACGAGGACGTCCACCCGGTCCCCACGCTCGGCTTCCGCCGCGTGGTGCAGGAGGCCACCCTGCACTGCATGCGCTCCGGGCGCGACGCCGTCACCGGCCCGCACGTGCTCGTGGCGCTGTGGGACGAGCCCGACTCCTTCGCCGTCCACTTCCTGGAGGCCGAGGGCGTCTCGCGCCTGGAGATGATGCGCCGCGCCTCCGACGGCGGCGGCCACGACCTGGTCCCCACGGCCGGCCCGCGCGAGGCTCCCTCCGGCGACGTGGAGGAGGGCGAGGCGGCGCAGGAGGGCGGCGCGCTGGCCCGCTTCACCGTGCACCTGAACTCGATGGCCGCCGCCGGGCGCCTGGACCCGCTGATCGGCCGCGACCGGGAGATCTCGCGCGCCGTGCACGTGCTGGCGCGGCGCCGGAAGAACAACCCGCTCTTCGTGGGCGACCCCGGCGTGGGGAAGACGGCGATCGTGGAGGGGCTGGCATCCCGCGTCCACGCGGGGCAGGTCCCCGCCCCGCTGCGCGACGCGCAGATCTACGCCCTGGACCTGGGCGCCCTGCTGGCCGGCACCCGCTACCGCGGCGACTTCGAGGAGCGCCTCAAGGCCGTCCTGGCCGAGCTCGCCGCGCGCCCCGGGTCCGTCCTGTTCGTGGACGAGATCCACACCCTGGTGGGGGCGGGGATGACGAGCGGGGGGAGCGTGGACGCCTCCAACCTCCTCAAGCCCGCGCTGGCCGCCGGGCTGCGCTGCATCGGCTCCACCACGTGGGAGGAGATGCGGGCGCACTTCGAGAAGGACCGCGCCCTCGCGCGCCGCTTCCAGAAGATCGAGGTCCTGGAGCCCTCGATTCCGGACACCGTACGGATCCTGGACGGTCTGCGACCCCGGTACGAGCAGTTCCACGACGTGAAATACTCAGACGAGGCGCTGCAATCCGCGGCCGAGCTGGCGGCGCGCCACCTGCACGACAGGCGACTGCCGGACAAGGCCATCGACCTGCTCGACGAGGCCGGCGCCGAGGCCCGCCTGGCGCGTGGTGACGCGGAGGACGTGCCGGTCGTCCTCCCGGAGACGGTGGAGCGGATCGTGGCGACCATGGCGCAGATCCCCCCCAAGCGCGTGGCCGCGGGAGAGAAGGAGCGCCTGCGGGGGCTGGAGGGCGAGCTGAGGTCGCGCGTGTTCGGGCAGGACCCGGCGGTGCAGCGCGTCGCGTCCGCCATCAAGCTTTCGCGCGCGGGGCTGCGCGACGCGCGCCGGCCGGTCGGCTCGTTCCTCTTCACGGGGCCCACGGGGGTGGGGAAGACGGAGGTGGCGCGGGCGCTGGCGGACGTGCTGGGGATCGAGCTGATCCGCTTCGACATGAGCGAGTACATGGAGAAGCACGCCGTCTCGCGCCTGATCGGCGCCCCTCCCGGGTACGTGGGGTTCGAGCAGGCCGGCCTGCTCACCGACGCGGTGAGCCGCACCCCCCACGCGGTGCTGCTGCTGGACGAGATCGAGAAGGCGCACCCCGACGTCTTCAACCTGCTGCTGCAGGTGATGGACTACGGCTCGCTCACCGACAACAACGGCAAGCGCGCCGACTTCCGCAACGTGGTGCTGGTGATGACCAGCAACGTGGGCGCGGAGGAGATCGCCCGCCGCCGGGTGGGGTTCGGCGACGGCGTGGCGGGCGAGGACGACGACCGCGCCTTCGAGCGCGCCTTCACCCCCGAGTTCCGCAACCGGCTGGACGCCCGCATCCGCTTCGCCCCGCTCACGCGGGAGGTGATGGAACGCATCGTCGAGAAGTCGATCGACGAGCTGCGGGCGCGGCTGACCGAGAAGCGGGTGGAGCTGGAGCTCTCGGCCGAGGCGCGCGCGTGGCTGGCCGACCGGGGGCTCGATCCGCTCAACGGGGCGCGGCCGCTGGGCCGCCTGGTGGAGGAGCAGGTGGTGCGCCCGCTGGGCGAGGAGATCCTCTTCGGAAGCCTGGAGAACGGCGGCTCCGTGAGGGTCGAGGTGGGGTCGGACGGGCTGGTCCTGCACGCCGCGAGGGGCGGCGTGGAAGGAGCTTGAAACCCCACCGGCCACATTTTGGACGGAAACCCTTGTGTCAACGAAGGGTATCAGCCACATTAGGGTGTCAAAAGGACGGATCGGGGGGTGAAGGGGCCGTCCGCGGGCATGACTCTCGCGTTAAAAGGGCGTGCAACCGCTGAACGCGCGCCGTGAGAGCGCCCGATCGGGTTCGGAAAGCGAAATGTGGCGCTTCGGCCTGCCGGCGCATATAGTATACAAAAGACCGTGAACCCGGACCGCACCGTGTCCGCCGCCTCGCAAGGAGTCGACCGATGAGAACTTCCCGGCCCAAGCCCCCGCCGCGCACGCCGCGCCGGTGGCGCACCCCGCCCCCTCTGCTGCGCGGGAACGAGCCGCTCGAGGGGATGGACATGCTTCGCGAGGTGGGTGGCGACACGGGGCTCCTGCTGTGGCAGTCGTACCGCAACGTCATGCTGTGGGCGACCGCGGACGAGGGCGAGCGTGAGAAGATGTTCTCCGCCGCCGCCAGCAAGAAGCGGCTGGAGTCGGTCCTGGCCTCGGACGTTCCGGCCGAGGTCCGCGAGCCGCTGCTGGGCGTGGGACGCCTGCTGGGCGCCCCGGGCGGCACGCCGGGCGCGCAGGTGGCCGACGCCTGCCACGCGTTGGCCGAGTGGGCCGGCGCGCAGAACGCGACCGCGACCGCGCTGGCGTTCACCCAGGCGGCGGCGCTGGCGGACCCCACGGCGGCCGAGATGGCCTACCGGGTGGGCCAGATCGCCCGGCGGCGGGGCGACATGGCGCGCGCGGAGACGTGGTTCCGGCACGCGATCATGGTGGGGCGGCAGAACGGCGACTGGTCCTCGTACTCGCTGGCGTACATCGCGCTGGGCAACATGCTGCTCGGGCGAGGCAACTACCCGGGCGCGCACCGCATGCACGTGAAGGCGCTGCGGGCGGCTCGCCGTAAGGGGCTCCCGCGCATCCAGGGCATGGCACTGCACGACCTGTTCGTCATCGCCACCGAGACCAACCGGGTGTCGCAGGCCGAGGAGTACGCGCGGCAGGCCATGCGGGCGTACGGCGCGGAGCACCCGAGCGTACCCATGCTCGCGCACGACGTGGCGTACTTCTGGATGAACCAGGGGCACTTCGCGCGGGCGGTCGGCGTCTTTCAGGCGCTCACGCCGCACTTCGAGAGGGACGCAGTGCGCCACATCCTGAACCTCGCGCACCAGGCGCGTGCGGCCGGCGGCGCCGGCGACAGGAACCTGTTCCGGCGGATGTGGACGGAGACCTGGCGGCTGGCGCGGGAGCCCGAGGCCGCTGAGCGCGCCGCCGACGTCTACCTCGAGCTCGCCCAGGGCGCCTCGTCGCTCGGCGAGTGGGACCGCGCAGAGCAGGCGGCCGAGCGGGCGCTGGAGACCGCCCGCGAGCGCGGGGACAACGTGACGCTGGTCCGAGTGGAGTGGGTGCTGGACGAGGTGCGTGCCGGCCGTCAGGCGGAGAAGAACCGCAACGCTGCCGAGCAGCCCGAGATCGCTCGCACGGCGGATCACCTGGCCGAGGAGTTCATCCATTCGCTGACGACGGTGGGAGCCGGCGTCTAACGCCGTCTCTCCATGGTGCTGGAAACACTTCCGCGGAGCCGCACCTAGTGTGCGGCTCCGCGGAAGTGCGTGGATGCCTTACCTAAAGCAACTACTCTGCGTTCAGCCGCCGGAACCCATCTGGCGCCCGTCGCAGAGGATGACGGTCTGGACGATCCCGAGGATGATGACCTCGGTCGTGATGCAGCCGGCAGGGATCATCCCCGAGGAGTCGACGGTGCCGCCGAACAGCATCTGCGTCTCTTCGATGGGCTCCGAGATGGTGGTCGTGGTGGAGCCGGACTTGATGGCTTCGACCTTGCCGGTCTTCGCGGCGCGGCTGGGGGCGGTGATGTCGCTGCCGCAGGCGGAGACGGAGACGGCCACGGCCAGGGCGGCCAGGAGGGTCCTGACGAGTCTCATTCCAGGTACCGGTTGCTAGAGGAGTAGGAGGTTGGTAATGTGGCAGTTGCCTCGGGTGTGCTAAATCTGCTCACCGGAGGGCTTCCGCGCCCAATCTCAGGCGCTCGGGGACCATATAATTCACGACACGTCATGCCAGCAGTGGCCCGCCCGCTGTACGTGCTGCACCAAAATGTACCGTTCCGCGAGCAAGTCAAGCGTGTCGGCGGCGAGATCTTCCATTGCCGCTTCCTCGCCACGTGGCAGGCCGTGCGAGAGGCGATGGCCGACGCCCCTCCCGCCACCCTGGTGGTGGTGGATCCGTACGAGACCGATTTCCGCGACGCCGGCCAACTGGCCCCGGAGCTCCGCACCCTGCTCTGGGAGTTCCCCTCCGCCACGGTGGTGGCGGCGCTGCGCATACGCGCGGGGTGCTCGCACGACCTGCGCACCCTGGGGGAGTGGGGCGTCACCGACATCATCGCCCTGGAGGAGGACGACACCCCCGACGCCATCGCCCGGCGGCTCCGCGCCGCCCAGGGGCGTCCCCTGCAGGGCCTGCTGGACCGCGCCCTGCCGCACAGCGTCTCGGGGAAGTCGCGCACCCTGCTGATGGCCGCGGCCGAGGTGGTCTCCACCGGCGGGCGCGGCAAGGACCTGGCGCGCTCCCTCCACCTCTCCGAGCGCACCGTGCTGCGCTGGACCGAGCGCGCCGGCCTGCCGCCCCCGCGCCGGCTGATGGCGTGGATGCGGATCCTGCTCGCCGCCTCGCTCCTGGACGACCCGGGTCGCACGGTGCTGAGCGTGGCGTACGCCTGCGGCTACTCGTCGGACTCGTCGCTGCGGCGCGCCATGCAGGACTTCCTGGGCACCATCCCCACCGACCTTCGCCGCGAAGGCGCCTTCCTGCTCGCCTCCCGGCTCTTCGTGGACGAGCTGAACGCCACCCGCCTGCTGGGAATGGAGCGCCGCAAGGGACAGCAGCACGCGCCCCGCTGACCCCCCGCTCCGCCCCTCCGCCTCACCCCGCCGGCCTCCACTCCCACGAACGCACGCCCCACCCGCGCCCTTCCGCCATCAGCGCGCCCACCCAGCCCGGCCCCGGATCCACCTCCACCAGCGTCCACCGCTCCACCTGCGCGGCGTCCGGCCGCGTGGCCAGCAGCCGCGCGGGCTCGCCCGGCGCCAGGGTCACGTCGAAGCGGTCCAGCGGCATCGACAGCCCCTCCCCCACCGCCTTCACGAACGCCTCCTTCCGCGTCCAGCAGGCGAAGAACGCCGCGTCGCGCCGCTCCGGCGGGACCCCGCGGAAGACCTCGTTCTCGGGCGCGGAGAAGAAGCGCTCGGCGATGGAGGCGCCGTCGGGCATCTCGCGCAGGTTCTCCAGGTCCACCCCCAGCTCGCGGCCCCGGGCGACGGCGACCAGCGCTAGGTCCTCGGCGTTGGAGAGGTTGAAGCGCAGGCCGTCGGGCCCCTCCTGGCCCGCCAGCGCCGGCTTGCCGTGCGCCGTGTAGGTGAAGCGCAGCGAGCCCGGGTCGCGCCGCAGGTAGCGGCCCAGCAGGTCGCGGAGCGCCCCCCGCCCCGCCACGTAGCGCGTGCGGTGGGCGGGGAAGCGGAAGCGGTCGGCGCGGGTGCGCTCGTCCTCCGACAGGGTGCGCTCCAGCCTGCCAAGCAGCGGCGCGGGGGGCTCCAGCGCCACCCGCCAGACGTGGACCTCGTCCTCCGCCAGCGCGGGTCGCTCCGGCCCCGGCTCCCAGGGTGCGTCAGGCACCGGCGGGAGCGGCGGGGAGGCGCGCGGTGGCCTGGCGCAGCTCGGCGGAGAGCTGGGAGAGGAGCAGCGCGCGGTCGGAGTTGACGAAGAAGTGGTCGCCGGGGAACATGCGCAGGCGGAACGCCGCCGTGGTCTGCTCCCTCCACGCCGCGGTCTCCTCCTCCGTCACGTCGGCGTCGCGGATGCCGCCCCAGGCGGAGATGGGCACGTCGAGCGGCGCCTCGTGGCGGTACGCGTACGTCTCCGCGAGCGAGAAGTCGGCGCGCAGCAGCGGCAGGATCAGCTCCATGATCTCCCGGTTCGCCAGCACCTCCTCGGGCGTGCCCTGCAGGCGCCGCAGGCCGTCGATGAACTCGGGCTCGGGGAGGTGGTGGATGGGGTCGTGCCGCGAGGGGAGCTGAGAGGCGGGGCGCCCGGAGAGCCAGAGGTGGACGGGCATCCGCCGCCCCTCGCGCCGCAGCCGGCGCGCGAGCTCGAACGACATGATGGCGCCGTTGCTGTGGCCGTAGAACGCGAACGGGATCCCCTCCATGTGCGGCTCCAGCACCTCGGCCAGCTTCTCCACCAGCGCGTCCATGTCGGAGTAGGGCTTCTCCAGCAGCCGCGCCTCGCGCCCGGGGAGCTGCACCGGGCAGATCTCCACGTCGCCCGGGAGCTCGCGGGCCCACGGGTAGAAGATCGACGCTCCGCCGCCCGCGTACGGGAAGCAGAAGAGACGCAGGCGGGCATTGGGGACGGGGCGCGGAGAGGCGACCCAGGAGTTCAGCGCGGGCTTCACGTGGGATCTGCTCGTTGGTGGGCTCCGCCGGGACCTCTCGCGCGGCGAGCGACGAAGATAATGGAAACGCTGGATTTGGCGAAGTCTTGACGAACCTCGTGGGAGACCCCCGGCGTTCGCCTCCGCGAACCCCGCGAACTCCGCGTCCGGAGATCGAGGGCTCGGGATGAGACGAAGCAGGGTCGCGGTCCGTGGCCGCAGGGGACGTCGTCAGTAGCCGCCGCGGCCATCCCGAGCGAGCGGTGGTGGCATCCCGAGACGCGCGGGTGCTCGGAGGAAGCGGCCGGCCCGGGCCCCGTCCGCGAGACGGATGCCGGCCGGTCCGCGGGAGAACCCCGTTCCACCTCGTCCCGGAGATCGCCGTCCGCCGCCGCCGTCGGAGGGAGGGAGGGAGGGTGCGGCGGACGGACCTCCGCGGTCTCCGCGCCTCTCGCGTGAGGCCTCAGTCCCCGCGGGCCTGCGCCAGCGCCTGCAGCTCCTGCGCGGCGATGGTGACCTGCTGGATCTGCGTGCTCCCCTCGATGATCTCCATCACCCGCGAGTCGCGCAGGAAGCGCTCGACCGGGTAGCCCTCGGTGCAGCCGTTGGCCCCGTGGATCTGCACGGCGTCCAGCGCGGCGCGGGTGGCGGCCAGGGAGGCGAAGTACTTGGCGACGAAGGTCTCCTGGGTGGCCCGCGGGTCGCCGGCGTCGCGCAGCCAGGCGGCGCGCTGGCAGAGCAGGCGGGCGGCGCGCCACTCGGTGGCCATGTTCGTCAGCATCTGCTGCACGAGCTGGTGGTCCTTGATGGGCACCCCGAACTGCGTCCGCTCGCTCGCGTACGCCAGCGACGCGTCCAGGCAGGCCCGCGCGATCCCCACGCTCCCGGACGCCACGGAGAAGCGCCCCACCTCCAGCACCGAGAGGGCGACGGAGAGCCCGAAGCCGGGCCCCGCCACCCGCGACGCCTTCGGCACGCGGGCGCCGTCCATCACGATCTCGGCCAGCATGGACGCGCGGGTGCCCGTCACGCCGTGCAGCGGGCGCACCTCCAGCCCTGGCGTGGCCCGCTCCACCAAGAACGCGATCGGCTTCCCCTCCGTCTTCGCGAAGAGCAGGAAGAGGTCGGCCACCTGGCCGTAAGTCGTCCACTTCTTCCGGCCGGTCAGCACGTAGTCGTTCCCGTCCGCCACCGCGTCCGTCTCCACCGCCGAGGCGTCGCTCCCCACGTTGGGCTCGCTGAGCGCGAAGGCGCCGATCGTCTCGCCCGCGGCGAGTGAGGGGAGCCAGCGCTCCTTCTGCGCGCGGCTCCCCCAGCGCAGCACGGCGTAGGAGCACATGCTGTGGACGGTGAGCAGGGAGCGGATGGAGGAGCAGCCGCGCCCCAGCTCCTCGTTGAGCAGCCCGAAGGTCACGTGGTCCATCCCCGCGCCGCCGTGCTCGCGGGGGATGAGGGCGCCCAGGTAGCCCTGCTCCGCCACGCGCCGCACGACCTCGGGCGGGGTGGCGGAGGCGCGGTCCCACTCGCCGGCGAAGGGGACGATCTCGCGGTCCACGAACCCGGCGAAGGCGGCCCGGGCGGCGCGCTGCCCGGGGCCGAGCTCCATCTTCAGGCCGGCCTCGGCGGTGGCGGGCGCGTCGGCGGGGAGGGGCGGGACGGCGGTGGACATCCGGGTCTCCGGGCGGGTCGGGGCGGTGTCGGATCGCGGCGGCGGGCCCGGGCGCGGGGCCCCGGCGCGCCGGTGGTGGATGCCCGGACGCCCGCGCGCGATGCGTCCGCGGCGGGCGGGGCGGGGGCGCGGACGGTCACGCTCCCGGGGGACCGGCGGACGTCAGACGGCGGCGACGCCAGCGGTCTTGCGGTCGACCAGGGCGACGATCGCGTCCACGGAGCGGAAGTTGTCCAGCTCCAGGTCCTCGCTCTCGATGGTCACGCCGAAGTCGCTCTCCACGAACTGCACGAGCTGCATGGCGAACATCGAGTTCACGTAGCCGGTCGCGAACAGGTCCTCGGTGTCGGTCAGCTCGTGCCCGCGGAAGAAGCCCGCGAGGAACGCCCGGATCCTGGCCTTGTTGTCCATCGTGCTCTACCCTTGTCGGCGGACGCCCGAGCGCCCGTGGTGGTGCGGGACGAGCCCGCGTTCATCGAGTCCGGACCCGCTCCCCGGCACTCACTCCGCTCCAACGCGGCGTCCGACGGCTACGCCGAGGCGACCAGGCTCAGGTGCCCCACCTGCAGGTTCGACCTGCCGGCCGCGCCGGCGGAGTAGTCGAAGAAGCCGCGCCCGGTCTTGCGGCCCAGCAGGCCGGCGTCGGTCATCTTCTTGAGCAGCGGGCACGGGCGGAACTTGCTGTCGCCGTACTCGCGGTACAGCACCTCGACCGAGTAGAGGATGGTGTCCACCCCGATCAGGTCGCAGGTCGCCAGCGGGCCCATCTTGTGGCCGAAGCAGGTTACGAAGATGCGGTCCACGTCCTCGGCCGTCGCCACGCCGTCCATCACCAGCCAGGCGGCCTCGTTGATGGTGAGCATCAGCACCCGGTTGGAGACGAAGCCCGGCATGTCGTTCACCACGATCCCCTCCTTCCCCATCTGCTTCAGCAGCAGGAGGGCGGTGTCGATCGTGTCCGGCGAGGTGTAGAAGCCGCGGATGGTCTCCACCACCGGCTTCAGCGGCACCGGGTTCATGAAGTGCATCCCCAGCACGCGGTCGGCGCGCCTGGTCCACGAGCCGATCCGGGTGATGGAGATGCACGAGGTGTTGGCGGCGAACACGGCGTGCGGCGGACAGACCTCGTCCAGCACGGGATAGATCGCCTTCTTCACCTCCTCCTTCTCCACCACGTTCTCCACCACGAAGTCGCAGCCGGAGAACGGCGCGTAGTCGGTGGTGAAGGTGATGCGGGACAGGACCTCGTCCGTCGAGGGGCCGCCCCGGGTGCGCGAGAGCATGGCGTGGAAGCGCACGCCCTTCTCGATCTCGGCGCGGGCGTGGTCCAGGATCCCGTCGTTCAGGTCCAGCAGGACCGCGTCGTGCCCGGTCTGGGCCAGGTTCTGCGCCACGCCCACGCCCATCACCCCGGCGCCGACGATTCCGACCGTCTTCAGGCTCATCTCTCGGTCCCTGTGTCGTGGAAGGCCGGGCACCGAGCCGCGGCCGCTTCTGTCGTCGCGTGGAGCACGGCCGGAACGGCGATCATCGGCCGGTTGGAAGGCGTGCGTGGGGGCGGCCGCCGCGCCACGTGCCCGGCTCCGCCCTCCCCGCCTCCAGCCGCGCCGTCCCGTCCCCCCGCGGGTGGGTGAGGCTCAGCCCAGCCCGGCCTCGGCCATCTTCTTCCGGAGCGACAGCGGGCGCATGTCGGTCCAGACCTCCTCGATGTAGGCGATGCACTCGGCCTTGTTGCCCTGCTTGCCCACGGCGTTCCAGCCCAGGGGGAGCTCGCGGTCGGCCGGCCAGATGGAGTACTGCTCCTCGTGGTTCATGACCACCTGGTAGATGGTGGTGTCCTCGCGATCGCTGCCGCTCATCTCGGTTCCTCGCTGTGGTTCGGATCCGCCGGGGCGACGTCGCCCGGCGCGGCGGCCATCCGGCCGCGGAAGGGCCTCCGCCTCGTTCGCGGGGGCCCGGGCTGTCCAACGCTGCTGGGTCGTCCTGGGAAGGGCCGGCGAGAGCCGGCCCGGCACACGCGGGAGCTGCGTCCACGTACCGTTCACGACGCTTCACTCCCGGCGCGCGGGGAATCTAACTCATTTCCCGCAAATTTGAATGGGGCCCCCTGAAATCGTGCGTACCGCGCCGTTCGGCGGGCCCAGCGGCGCGCGGGGGCGCCCCGCGAGCGCCGGTCGGCCCCCACCGAAAGGGGCGGCGCTCACGCGGCGGCGGCGCGCGGAAGATCCGGTGTAGGCGCGTGCGGCCCCGGCCGCCGTGAGGGCGGCCAGGGCTGCGTGGACGGCCGCGGGGGCGGCGCCGGGAACGAGCTGGGGAGGGGGGAACACGGTGCGAGCGGGGCGAGGGACCGGCGGAGCGGTCAGGAGAAGGTGTTCCGGGCCGCGTGCGCCAGGCGGCCGATCCCGTCGTCGATCTCGGCCGGGGACGGGTGCGAGAAGTTCAGGCGCAGGGAGCTGGCGCCCGTGCGGCTGCCGTCGATGCTGAACGCCGGCCCGGGGACGAAGGCCACGCCCTCGGTCTCCACGGCCACGCGCAGCAGCTTGCCGGTGTCCACGTGCGGCTCCAGCTCCAGCCAGATCAGCGCGCCGTTGCGCGGCCGGGTCCAGCGGGCGCCGGTGGGGAAGTGGCGCTCCAGCGCGGCCAGCATGGTGTCGCGGCGCAGGCGGTACGCGTCGCGGATGCGGTCCAGGTGGGCGTCGAAGCCGCCGGCGTCCAGGTACTCCGCCACCAGCCGCTGCGTGAAGGTGGCGGTGTCGATGTCGCTCCCCTCCTTGGCCGCGGCCAGCGCGGTGGTCATCTCCTCGGGCACCACCAGCCACCCCACGCGAAAGCCGGGCGCCATCACCTTGCTGAGCGAGCCCACGTACAGCACCCAGCGGTCCTCCATCGACCGCATGGGGGGGATGGCGTCCTCGTACGAGAGCAGGCCGTACGCGTCGTCCTCCACGATCGGCACGCGGTAGCGGCGGGCCAGCTCCACCAGCCGCACGCGCTTCTCGCGGCTCACGCTCACGCCCACCGGGTTGTGCCCGTCGGTGATCACGTAGATGAAGGCCGGGCGCGCGCCGGAGGCCAGGTGCGCCTCCACCGCGTCCACGTCGATCCCCGTCTCCGGGTCCGTCCCCACCTTCAGGATCCGCGGGGCGTGCGGCGCCAGCGCCTGCACGAATCCGGAATAGACGAGGGGCTCGGCGATGACCTGGCTCCCCGGCTCCAGGAGCGTGGAGGCCAGGAGCGAGAGCCCCTGCTGCGCGGCGGTGGTCAGGAAGACCTGGTCCTCGGTGCACCTCACCCCGCGGCGCGCCATGATCCGCACCACGTGCCGCTTGAGCGACGCGTACGGAGGCCGGTACTGCAGCGAGGTGCGGTCGCCCAGGGCGCGGGCCATGGCGGCCAGGTACTCGTCCACGGGGAAGAGCTCCGGGGCGGGCAGTCCCAGGGCGAACGAGATCAGCCCGGGGCGCGTCATCACCTGCAGCATCTCGGCGATGGCCGACTTCTTCAGCCCCCGCGTCCACCCCGCCATCGGGATGCGGTCGTCCATCACCACGGGCTCGGAGGCCATGGCGCCCTTCGGGGGATAGAGGCTGATGCCGGGGATGCTCTGGACGCTCATCATCGTCGCTGCCCTCGGGGAGACCCCCGTCCCGAATGCGTCGCGCCGGGTGGAGCGCCGCATTCCGCGCGCTTCCGGTGCGGAGGCAGGACGGGCCGGCTTCTCCGCGGGGGAGGATGCCCCCGGGAGCCGGCGGATGGGGTGGGTCGGTGGGGTGGTGCCGCATGGCCGAATCGCGCCTAAAGAATACACGGACGCGAGTTACCGCGCAAGTCGTGGCGGAAAATGGAAATGGTGCTCCTCCATGCCGACACGTCTCCACACTCGCGTCGCCAGCCGCTTCCGCGCACCTCTCCTTCCGCGCTCCGTCACCCGTTTCGCGTCCTCTTCGATCCGAACCAACTCCCCCGCCCGGTCCCGCCCGGGACTTTTCGCGCGGCGGGCGACGAGGTGGGGAAGACGCGCGGAGTTGAAAAGAGAGTTCGCGGAGTTCGCGGAGGAGGCGTCGGCATTCTCCGCGTCTCCGCGTCCCGTGAGAAGGAGCAGCGGGACGCGTCGGAGCCCTTCGCAGAGTGAGGTGCCACTCCGCAGACGGCCGCGAACTCCGCGTTCGATCCGTGGAGCCCGTCGCGACCGACGTCCGCCGGGCGACGTCGAGCGGAGACGCGCTCCCCCGGGGAGTGAGGCATCGCACCGCCGCGCGGGCCCCGCGGCTCGCCCCCTCACGCACGCGGAGGATTTTTCGGAGACCGGCGGGAGCGGAGGGGGGTGACGGAGAGGCGAGATGGCCGGGTTCGAATTATGGCGCCTGGGGACCGAACGTGAACCTCACCCTGGACACGGGGTCTCAATGCATGTAAAATGAGCTAGACGGGGGGTTTCAGCGATTTCGAGCCCTCCGGGCCATCACACCGTTCCCGACACCGACATGCAAACCGTCGCCCGACCGCTGCTCGTCCTGCACTCGGACGCCCTGTTCCGGGAGCGTCTCCGCCGGATCGGCAACCAGCGCTTCCAGGTGCAGTTCGTCCCCGACTGGGAGACGCTCCGCGACGCCGTGAAGGATGCCCCGCCCGCCGCGCTGATCGTGGTGGACCCGTACACGCACGCCTACGGCTCCGAGAGCGAGCTGGCGCCCGAGCTCCGCTCGCTGCTCTGGGAGTTCCCCTCCGCCACCATGATCGCCGCGCTGGAGGTGAAGCGCGGGCGCATCCGCGACCTGCGGACGCTGGGCGAGTGGGGGGTGAAGGAGGTGATCGCGCTGGACGAGGAGGACACGCTGGAGGCCATCACGCGCCGCCTGCGCTCCGCCCAGGGCCGCCCCCTGCAGAGCCTGCTGGAGCGCTCGCTGCCGTCGACCCTCTCGGGGCGCGCGCGCACCCTGCTCATGGCCGCCGCCGAGGTGGTGGCCGAGGGCGGGCACGGACGCGACCTGGCCGCGTCGCTGCGGCTCTCGGAGCGCACGCTGCTGCGGTGGGCCGAGCAGGCCGACCTGCCGCCGCCGCGCCGGATCCTGGCATGGATGCGCGTGCTGCTGGCCTGCGAGCTCCTGGACGACCCGTCGCAGACGGTGCTGAGCGTGGCCTACACCTGCGGGTACGCCAGCGACTCGTCGCTGCGCCGCGCCGTGCAGGAGTTCACGGGGGTGCTGCTGACGGACCTGCGCCGGCAGGGCGCCTTCGCCACGGCATCGTCCGTGTTCCTGAAGGAGCTGGCCGAGGCCCGCGAGCAGGGCCGCGCCCGCCGCAAGACGGAGCGCGCCGAGGCCGCCGCCCAGCGCGAGGAGGAGTCGCGCGTGCCGCGGGAGAAGCCGGCCAGGGCCCGCCCCGGAAGGCCCCGCAAGGAGCGCGCGGCCAGGCCCGTGGGACGCGAGTAGGAGCCGGGACCGCCGCCGCCCCGGCGGCGGCTCCTCGGCCGCGTCGGAACGATCGACGGGGGCCCGGGCGTTCGCCCGGGCCCCCGTCGCCGTGGGCACCCCGCACGCCATCGTCCCTCCGTGCCGCGGGGGCGGTGCCCGGTGCACGATCCTTGCCCTTCCCGCACCTTCGCTCCCGCGGCTTGCTTCCTGCGGCAGACGGGGCGCGAGGGACACGCCTGTAGACGGAACGGAGACGGACGTTGACATCGGACGAGCAGACCCCGGGGGGTGAATCGGAGACCCTGCTGGCGCGGCCCACCCTTCCGCCGGGGCCGCCGCCGGCGCCAGCGGCCCCCGTGGGGGGGTCGCTGCTGGAGCGCGCCCGGCGCAGCCGCCGCGCCCCCATCGTTCGGCTCGCGCTGTACTACGTGGCGCTGGCGGGCGTGGGATGGGCGCTGGTGGAGTACGTGCCGGCGGTGCGCGACGCGTTCGTGGCGCCCATCATCCTGCCCGGGGTGCACGGCGGCGGGGGGCTGCTCTCGGCCGACGGCGGGGTGGCCACGGCGGCCGACATCACCGACCCGCTGGCGCGCGGCACCACCACGCTCATCGTGATCCTGGGGGCCCTGGCGCTGGTGGTGCCGGTGGCGTGGGTCTACATGTTCACCAAGCGCTTCCGCTTCGACCCGGCGCTGGTGTCCTCGGTCATCATCCTGCCCATCGTGGTGGCGGGGATCTCGCTGGTGGTGAAGAACTCGCTGGCGCTGGCCTTCTCGCTGGCCGGCATCGTGGCGGCGGTGCGCTTCCGGAACACGCTCAAGGACCCGCGCGACGCCGTCTACATCTTCCTGGTGATCGGCATCGGCCTCTCCGCCGGGGTGCAGGCGCTGGACGTGGCGCTGGTGATGTCCATGGCGTTCAACGTGGTGGTGCTGGTGCTGTGGAAGTACAACGTGGGCTCCATCTACGGCGGGCGGTACGGTCGCACGGGGATCCCCTCGGTGGGCGACCCGGCGCTGATGGTGGCGCAGGACCCCGACGACCAGCGGCGCATCCGCCTCTCCATGGTGGAGCGCGCCGAGGACGTGAAGACCGACGGCATCCTGCTCGTCCACTCGTACGAGCCCGAGCGGGCGCGCGAGACGGTGGCCGAGGCGCTGGGCGACATGGCGCGCGACTGGCGGCTGGTGGACGCGGTGGGGCGCGGCGAGGGGCTGGCCACGCTGGAGTACCTGGTGCGGCTGAAGGACAGCGCCACCCCGCCGGAGCTGGTGGGGGCGCTGGACGAGCGCTGGTCCTCGCAGGTGTCGGCCGCGGAGTACGTGCCCTTCCGCACCCGCCAGCGCAAGCGCAAGGGGCGCAAGCGCGGCGAGGACCGGGACCGCGGCCGGACCGACGGCGGCGGCGGCGGGGTGGACGACGACCGCGATCGCGGCGACACCGTGCGGTCCGAGAAGCGCGACGGCGGCAAGGTGGGCAAGGGGAAGCATTGACGGCGGCCAGAACCGGAACAGGAGGCGGATTCGTGAGGTGGGCGATCGGGGGCGTGGCGGCGTGGATGCTCCTGCTGGCGGGGTGCGGCAAGCCGCTGTTCAACGTGGGGAAGGTGATCGAGGGGGTGAGCCCCGACTCGGTGGCCATGGAGCTGATCCTGATCGGCGACGCCGGGCTCCCGGCGCCCGGCGGCGAGCCGGTGCTCAAGGCGCTGCGCGAGGCCACGGCGTGGGACCCCAGGCGGTCCTTCGTGGTGTACCTGGGCGACAACATCTACCCGTCGGGGCTGCCGGACAGCGCCGGGGCCACCCGGCGCGAGGGCGAGCGCATCCTGAAGGCCCAGATCGACGCGGTCGCCGACGGCGAGGCCCGCGGCGTTTTCGTGCCCGGGAACCACGACTGGGAGGCGGGCGAGGCGGGCGGCTGGTGGTCGGTGGCGCGCCAGGGCGACTACATCAACGCGCACGGCGACGGCAAGGTCGGCATGCTCCCCGTGTACGGGTGCCCCGGTCCGGCGGTGATCGACTTCGGCGAGCACGTGCGCCTGGTGCTGCTGGACACCCAGTGGTGGCTGCACCGCTACGGCAAGCCGTACGGCCGCTCCCCCACCTGCGGGAACGCGACCCCCGAGGCCGTGGTGGACTCGATCAAGTCGGTGCTGGCCTCGGCGGGGACCCGGCACACCGTGGTGGCGGCGCACCACCCGCTGGTGTCGGGCGGGCAGCACGGCGGGTACTTCGACTGGCCCACCTACCTGTTCCCGTTCCACCCCTGGGCGCGCAAGGCGGGGGTCTTCGCCGACCAGGACATCACCGGCGCCGGCTACCGGCGGATGTCGGCCGCGCTCACCCGCGCCTTCTCGGACCACCCGCCCCTGGCCTACGCGGCCGGCCACGAGCACAACCTCCAGGTCCTGCGCCGCGACCCCGCGCGCTACCTGATCGTGAGCGGCGGCGGGATCTACGGGCACACCACGCCCGTCCGGGCCATCACCGGCGTGCAGTACGCGCGCCGGGCGAGCGGCTACGTGCGGCTCACCTTCCTGCAAGACCGCCGGGTGCGCCTGGCGGTGATGGTGGTCGACGGGCAGGGCAAGGCGAGCGAGGACTTCTCCATGTGGCTCACGGGGCTGGTGCCGGCGAAGCCGCCGGAAGGGGCGGCGCCGTGAGGCCCGCCCTGCGGGCGGGCGCGCTGGCCGCGCTGGCC
>JASLAX010000072.1 GCA_030146875.1 Longimicrobiaceae bacterium | reverse complement strand
TACTGGAGCGCCGGAGGGGGCGGCGCGGGGGGCGGGCGGCGTGGCCGCTGCGCGTGGGGCGGGCAGGCGTGGGGGGGGGGGGGGCGGGCGCGGCGGAGAGGGGCGCGAAGGCGGAGGCGGCCGGCGGGTGCGGGCCAGGGTGGACGGCGGGCCGGCCGCTCACCGGCGGCGGGGGGCCGCTCGCCGGCCGAAAGCGGCCGGCGGCGGAAATCCAGTGGAGAGCGGGCGCGGCGGGCGCTATCCTCCACGGCCAGAAACCGGGGCACGACGCCTCGGCGCCCGACCGCACACAGACGGAGAACCGGCCATGACCGCACTCGCCTTCCTGGCGTACCAGCTCTACCTGCTCCAGCTCGCCCAGATCGCCATGTCCGTGATCTGACCGGCTACGGCGCCCACGCCAGCGCCCCGGCAGGAGCGTGGCGGGCGTGCCCGCTATGCAAGCCATCCTCTCGCTCTTCCGGCCGCGCGCGGCCGCCGCCCCCGGGGTCGCGTTCACGGTCCGCTCGACCGTGCGCGCCCCGGGGGCGGAGCTGCTCCAGACGCTGTACCTCACCGAGGGCTGGGTGATGACCGAGCTGGGCGGCACCCTGATCCTGTTCCGCCGCGAGCGCCCCGGCCGGCTGGTGGTGGACGCGCGGGCGCGGCGGCTGCGCCCGCTGGACCAGTCCGCCCAGCTCGGCGAGATGGAGCGCCTGGGCTCCGCCCTGGGCCCCGCGCGCGCGCGCAAGGAGCCCGGGCTGGTGCGCATGGAAGGCTTCCTCTGCACCCGCTACACCCTGCGCGCCGGCGAAGGCCGCGTGGCCGCCGCGGCCGAGGTGCACGCGGTGAGCCTCCCCGGGCTGGGCGACACGGCCCTGCACGCGGAGCGGCTCTTCGACCGCCGGCTCGACCCGCTGGGGGTGCCGCTGGCCCCCGACGAGCTGGTGGTGCGCTCGCGAACCTCGGTGGTCAGCGCCGGCTGCGAGCGCCTGCAAACGTCCCTGCTGGAGGGGCTGGAGGAGGGGATCCAGCGCCGCGACGAGCTGGACGAGTACGTGGCTTTCCGGGTCGCCGGATAGCTGCGCGCGCACGACTTCCCCTTCAGGACGCTTATTGAAAAAACGTGTCTGAAGGGTTATCTTGGTTCACTTACCTCTCCGCACACCGCCCCCGCGCGGCCTCCGAAGTAGAAGGCACATGCAGAACAACCTCTACCCCGTCGACCACGTCCAGGACTCCATCGAGGGGCTCATCATCGAGCACTCCCGGAAGAGCCACGCCGTCTACCTGGCGCTGCTCGTGGCGATCCTCACGGCCATCGTGGTGCTTCCGCTGGTGCGGGTCAACGTGACCCGCCAGGCCGACGGCATCATCCGGCCCATCACGGAGAAGCACGAGGTCACGGCGTCGGCCGCGGGGTTCGCCGAGTCGCTGCAGGTGCGCGAGGGGTCGACGGTGAAGAAGGGGCAGGTGCTCCTGCGCCTGCGTGCCACCCCGCTGGACGAGCGCGGATCGGTGATCTCCAGCCGCATCACCGAGGCGCGACGCTCCATCGCCGACCTGGAGCTGCTGACCCGCGGCGGCGCGGTGGCCATGGGCCGCTTCCAGTCGCCGCGCTGGGCGCAGGCCTACTCCCAGCTCGCGGCGGAGCTGCGCGACAACGACGCCCGCGCCCAGAAGGCCTCGATGGAGCTGGAGCGCGTGCGCGCCCTGGCGTCGCGGCAGCTGGTCCCGCAGACCGAGGTGGAGGACAAGCAGTTCCAGCTGGCCCAGGTGCGCACGGACCGCACCCTGCTGGTGCAGCGCTCGCGCAGCGAGTGGGAGGCCGCGCTGGTCTCCTCGCGCATGGAGCTGAAGGAGCTGCTCAGCCAGCAGGGCCAGCTCCAGGCGGAGCGCAACCTGTACACGGTGACCTCGCCCGTGGACGGCACGGTGGAGCAGCTCGCCAGCGTCTCGTCGGGGAGCTACGTGCAGGCCGGCCAGAAGCTGGTGGTGATCTCGCCCAGCTCCGACGTGGTGGCGGAGGTGTACGTCTCGCCGCGCGACATCGGGCTGCTGCGCCAGGGCAACCCCGTGCGCATGCAGGTGGACGCCTTCAACTACAACGACTGGGGCTTCGTCACGGGCCGCGCGACCGAGATCGCCGACGACTTCGTGATGATCAACGACGTGCCGGTGTTCCGCGTGCGCATCGCCATGGACCAGACGCACCTGCAGCTCAAGAACGGCGTTCGCGGCCGGCTGAAGAAGGGGATGACGCTGCGCGCCCGCTTCGAGGTGGCCGAGCGCTCCCTGTGGCAGCTCCTGCGCGACGACGTGAACGACTGGCTGAACCCGGCGCAGTCCGACAAGGCCTGACCCTCCCCCTCCCCCAGACCCGGCCCATGCTCAAGTCCTTCTTCTCGCGGTCCCAGAAGCCCGTCGCCAGCCAGGTGGCCATGACCATGCGCTCCCACCTGCGCATGCACACGCAGGAGCTGCCGCAGGTCCAGTACCTGACCGAGCGGTACACGGCCACCGAGGTCAACAAGAAGCTGATCGTCTTCCGCGCCGACACCGACGAGCGCTTCACGGTGGACCGCATCCGCAAGGAGCTGAAGCGGATCGACCTGGGCCCGCAGCAGGCGCAGATCGCGGCCGCGCAGCAGGCGATGGGCGCGGTGAGCATGGTCCAGGACCCGGAGCCGGTCCAGGTGGACGGCTACACCTGCCGCCGCGTGACCTTCGGCAACGAGGCCGCCGCCATCGCGCTCTCGGGCGAGTCGCTGATCGCGCGCTTCCCCGGCCTGGAGCGCACCGCTCTCTCCAGGGAGCGCGCCCTGGACCGCCGCACGCAGCCGTTCTCCATCGAGATGGAGCCGGACGAGGCCGTGGTCCGCTCCACGGTGAAGGTCCTGGCCCCCGGCATGGAGCAGAACCAGAGCTCCGAGCTGCAGTCGCTGGAGGAGGGCATCGAGAACCTGGCCGAGCTGGACGAGATCATGACCTGGAAGGTCGTGGACTGATCCTCCCCACGGTGGTCTTCCCCCCCACGGGCGCGCCGGGGTCCGCGCGCGCCCGGACCGCAGACCCATGCCCCGGGGCCCGCCGCCACAGCGGCGCGGCCCCGGACGACGCGAAGGCAGCATGAGCATCTTCAAGCGCATTCCCCGCATCAAGCAGCACGACATCACCGACTGCGGCTCGGCGTGCCTCGCGTCGATCGCCGAGCACCACGGCTATCGCCTGCCGATCTCGCGCATCCGCCAGTACGCGTCCACCGACCGCAAGGGCACCAACGTCCTGGGGATGGTGGAGGCGGCGACGCGGCTGGGCTTCACCGCCAAGGGGGTGAAGGGGCCGTTCGAGAGCCTCTTCAAGATCCCGCTGCCGGCGATCGCCCACGTGGTGGTGAAGGAGGTCCTGCACCACTACGTGGTCCTGTACGCGATCGACAAGAAGCACGTCACCGTGATGGACCCGGGCGACGGGCGCATCCACAAGCTATCGCACGCCGAGTTCCAGCAGCAGTGGACGGGCGTGCTGGTGCTGCTGGTGCCCAACGAGGCCTTCCAGAAGGGGAACGAGCGCACCTCGCTGGGCGCGCGCTTCTGGGACCTGATCCGCCCGCACCGCTCGGTGATGACGCAGGCGCTGATCGGCGCGATGGTGTACACGCTGCTGGGGCTGTCCACGTCGATCTACGTGCAGAAGATCATCGACCACGTGATCGTGGACGGGAACGGCAACCTGCTGAACCTGCTCAGCGTGACCATGATCGCGCTGCTGGTGGTGCAGGTGTACATCGGCTCGCTCAAGAGCTTCTTCACCCTGCGCACGGGGCAGCAGATCGACGGCGAGCTGATCCTGGGGTACTACAAGCACCTCATGAAGCTCCCGCAGCAGTTCTTCGACACCATGCGGGTGGGCGAGATCATCTCGCGGGTGAACGACGCGGTGAAGATCCGGGCGTTCATCAACGACGTTTCGCTGGACCTGATCGTCAGCGTGATGATCGTGGTGTTCAGCTACGGGCTGATGTTCCTGTACTCGTGGAAGCTGGCGCTGGTGATGCTCACCATCATCCCCTTCTTCTCGCTCGTCTACTGGGTCACCAACCGGGTGAACCGGAAGGTCCAGCGGTCGATGATGGAGGGCTCGGCGGACCTGGAGTCGCAGCTCGTGGAGTCGCTGAACTCCATGGCCACCATCAAGCGCTTCGGGCTGGAGTGGTTCGCCAACCTGCGCACGGAGACGCGCTTCGTGCGGCTGCTGCGCAGCGTGTACCGCTCGGGCTCGGCGGCGATCCTGTCGTCCAACGCGTCCGAGTTCATCTCGCGCGTGGCCACGGTGATGCTCTTCTGGGTGGGGACCGGCTTCGTGATGGACCGCACCATCACGCCGGGCGAGCTGATGTCGTGCTACGCCCTGCTGGGCTACCTGACCGGCCCGGTGATCCGCCTGATCTCCATGAACCGGACGATCCAGGACGCCCTGATCGCCGCGGACCGCCTGTTCGAGATCCTGGACCTGGAGCGCGAGGAGACCGAGAACAAGGTGGAGCTCACCCCCGAGATGGTGGGCGACATCCGCTTCGAGAAGGTCTCGTTCCGCTACGGCACGCGGGTGGACGTGTTCCAGAGCCTGGACCTGAACATCCCCGCCGGGCGCATGACGGCGGTGGTGGGCGAGAGCGGCTCCGGGAAGAGCACTCTGATGTCGCTGCTGCAGAACATCTACCCGGTCGACGGCGGCCACGTGCTGCTGGGCGACCTGGACATCAAGCACATCAGCAACGAGTCGCTGCGGCGGCTGGTGGCGGCGGTGCCGCAGAAGATCGACCTGTTCGCCGGCAACGTGATCGAGAACGTGGCGGTGGGCGAGTTCGAGCCGGACATGCGGCGCCTGCTGGACGTGTGCAAGATGCTGGGGATCAACGAGTTCGTGGAGAAGCTCCCCAACGGCTACCACACCTACGTGGGCGAGAACGGCGCCTCGCTCTCGGGCGGGCAGAAGCAGCGCATCGCCATCGCCCGCGCGCTGTACAAGCAGCCCGAGATCCTGATCCTGGACGAGGCCACCTCGTCGCTGGACTCCATCTCCGAGCAGTTCGTGCAGACGGCGCTGCAGTCGCTGAAGGACCAGGGGAAGACGGTGATCGTCATCGCGCACCGCCTTTCCACGGTGATGGGCGCCGACAAGATCATCGTGCTGGACCAGGGCAAGGTGGTGGAGGAGGGCACGCACGCGGAGCTGCTGGCCCAGGTGCGCCACTACTATCGGCTGTGGGAGTACCAGTTCCCCGTGCTGCGCGAGGCGAACTTCCCCTTCGGCGCCGGGAACGCCGCGTGAGCGCGGCCACGGCCGACCCCACCCCGGACGGGCCCGGGATGGACGCCACCATCTCGATGGTGCGCGCCAACGTGCTGGCGCTGCTGGCCTTTCCCGCGGCGCTGGTGCCGGTGGGGCTCCACGCCGTGCTGTGGGGCCCGGACAGCATGGTGGAGGGCGCGAAGGCGCTGTTCCCCTGGTGGTTCTTCCCGCTCTTCGTGGTCTCCATCGTGACGCACGAAGCGCTGCACGGGCTGGGGTTCCTGCTCGGCGGCGCGCCCCGCTCCTCGCTGCGCTTCGGCATCGACCGCAAGACGCTGTCGCCCTTCGCGGGGTGCGGCGCTCCGCTCTCCGCGCGCAGCTACCGGGTGGCGGTGCTGCTTCCCGCCGTGCTCCTGGGGGCGCTGCCCCTGGCGGCCGGGCTGGCGCTGGGCTCCGGCACGGCGAGCGTGTGGGGCGCGTTCATGCTCTTCGCGGCCGGGGGCGACTTCGCGGCGGTGTGGGCCATGCGCTCGGTGCCCCCGGGCGCGCGGGTGCTGGACCATCCCGGCCGGGTGGGGTGCAAGGTGGTGGGCTAGCGCCGCCGCCCCCCACGAGGCACGACGCGGCCGACGCCGCCCTCCGCGCGCGGGGGGCGGCGTCTCGCATTCGGGGCCCGGCCGAAGCTCCGCGGCGGGGCGGGCTTGCCTTGAGCGGCGCTCACCGGGAGATTGGTTCCCCACGCCCCAGAGGCGCGGGGGGAACACCACCAGAGGGGACCAGATGAACGGCATCGGCCGCAGGGTCGCGATCGTCGAGGGGTGCAGGACCCCGTTCGCCCGCTCGGGCACGGACTTCAAGGACGTATCGGCGATCGAGCTGGGGAAGATCGCGGTGCGCGAGCTGATCGCGCGGGCGGAGCTGGACGTGAAGGAGATCGACCACCTGGTGTACGGCACCGTGGTGCAGTCGGTCCAGCAGCCCAACATCGCCCGCGAGGTCACGCTGGGCGCGGGGATCCCGCCCTCGGTGCCGTCGTTCACGGTGGGGCGCGCCTGCGCGTCGTCGAACCAGGCCATCACCTCGGCGGCGGAGCAGATCGGGCTGGGGATGGCGGACGTGGTGGTGGCCGGCGGCGCCGAGTCGCTGACCGACGTGCCCATCCTGTTCGGGCCGGAGATGCGGAACGCCCTGGTCCGCGCCTCCAAGGCGAGGTCGCTGGGCGAGCGGGTGGCGGCCTTCCGCGCCATCCGCCCCAAGCACCTGGCGCCGGTGGCCCCCGCCATCGCCGAGCCCACCACCGGGCTCACCATGGGCGAGTCGGCGGAGAAGATGGCGAAGGAGAACGGCATCTCCCGCGAGGAGCAGGACCGCTGGGCGTTCCGCTCGCACCAGCTCGCCGCGGCCGGGACCGCCGACGGGCGCCTGACGGCGGAGATCGCGGCGGCGTACGTCCCGCCCAAGTACGACAAGGTGGTCACGTCGGACAACGGGATTCGCTCCGACAGCACGCTGGAGAAGCTGGCCACGCTCAAGCCCGTGTTCGACCGCAAGTACGGCACGGTCACCGCGGGCAACGCCTCGCCGCTCACGGACGGCGGGTCGGCGGTCCTGCTGATGAGCGAGGAGAAGGCGAAGGCGCTGGGCTACACGCCTCTCGGCTACATCCGCTCGTACGCCTACGCCGCGCTCGCGCCCGGCGACCAGCTCCTGCAGGGCCCCGTCTACGCCGCCCCGGTGGCGCTGGAGCGCGCGGGGATCACCATGAAGGACGTGGACCTGCTCGAGATCCACGAGGCGTTCGCGGCCCAGGTGCTCTCCAACCTGCAGTGGTTCGACTCCGACAGGATCGCGCAGGAGCGCCTCGGGCGGCCGAAGGCCATCGGCATTCCGGACGAGGACCGCATCAACGTGATGGGCGGGTCGATCGCCATCGGCCATCCGTTCGGGGCGACTGGCGGGCGGATCACCGTCACGCTCCTCAACGAGCTTCGGCGGCGGGGGAAGCAGTTCGGGATGATCTCCGTCTGCGCCGCGGGCGCGATGGGATTCGTGATGATCGTGGAGGCGGCGCCGTCGTAGGCGTCGTCGTCCTCAGCTCCCGCGCGAAGGGGCCGCCTCCGAATCTCGGAGGCGGCCCCTTCTCGTCGTCCGCCGGCTGTCATTTCGTGCGGCGGGGGACGGGTTCCACGCGGAGGCGCGGAGGACGCGGTGACGCGGAAACGGCAACGGCGGGGCTCACGCGGAGGCGCGGAGAACGCGGAGGTGTGGGGGCGGGCTCCGTCCCGATCCACCTCACTTAGGTGGGAGGGCGACCGCGGATGGAGAGAGGTGAGGATGCCGCGGACGCCTCCGCGTCTCTCCGGGCTTTTTCTCCGCGTCTCCGCGTGAAAGACGTAGTTGGGCGGATCGGGCGGATGCCGCGGGGGCGGTGCGGGACAATGGACGTCGGCGCTACAGCGCGTGCTGCTGGTAGAGGAGGAGGCGCAGGCGGGCGCGGTCGACCGTGCGGTCCTCGGGCCAGCCCTCGGCGTACTCCGCGATGGCCTGCGCGATCTCGCCGCCCAGGGAGTCGGGGTCGTTCTCCCCTCCGCACACCCACTCGATCCACCAGCCCGGGACCAGGTCGGCCAGGGCGAACAGGTCCGCGATCCGCTCCTCGGGGGTCATGTGCCCCTCGCCGGAGGAGAGGAAGATCGCGCCCTCCACGTCGCCCGCCAGCACGTGCCCCACCTCGTGCCGCAGGGCGAAGGCGCGGTCCGACCGCTCGGCGCCGCGGTTCACCAGCACCGGGTACACCCCCGCGCACGGCGGCAGCGTCATGGCCACGGTGTCGGAGGCGAAGTGGAAGACCTCCACGTGGCACCCCGAGCGCGCGAGCAGCAGGGAGATCTGGTCGGTGCGGGCGGGCGCAGAGGGTCCCGCGTACTCCGGCTGGACCTCCCGTGCCTTCGCGACCACCCGGCGGGTGGCGTTCAGCACGTACAGGTCCTCAGAGCTCATCGCTTTCCACCTGGTCCCTCAATCGGTACCACCAGTCGGGGAGGAGGCCCCGGGCCGTCAGCATGCGCCTGAGCCCCTCCAGCGCGTCCAGCTTGCGGAACCGCTCCTGCCCCGGGGGCGCGATGCCCCCCACGAAGCGGGCGATGGTATCCAGCGAGGCGAACAGCTCCTCGGCCTCGCGCTCCGGCGCCTCCGCGGCGGCGGCCTCGTCCTCTCCCCCCGTGCGCAGCCACTCCGACGTGGCGCCGCCCCACTCCGCGATGCGGTCCAGGTGGTACGGGTGGGGCACCGCGCCCCCCGTCTCCCAGCGCGCGACCGAGCCGGAGTGTACGCCCAGCCGCGTCGCAAGCTCCTCGCGGTTCCAGCCCTTCGCCTCGCGGATCCGCCGGATCCGGGTTCCCACCGCACGACGCTGGTCAACGTTCATAACGTTTCCTGAGGGTTCTCGGTTAACACCCTTGACACTCTGGCCCGCTTCCGTAGATTCGTTTCAGGCGTCGTTAACGTGTAGGACGAACTACACAGGTGTTGATGATACCCCCCACGAGGCGCCGGAGCAAGGCTCCCGTGGAGAGAGCCGCCGACGAGAACCCGCAGTCAGGAGGAGCGATGCCCACCATCATCCCGAAGTGCACCGACGAGACCGCCACCGTGGTCCGCGCGGTCCGGCGCCGGCTGGTCCGCCGCCCCGCCCCCCCGCGCCCCGCGGCGCCCACCGAGACGCCCGCGGACGACGCCCGCCCGCTCCTGCGGCTGGCGGCGGTGTGCCCCCGCTGCGGGTCCCGTCCCGCGCTGCGGGTGACCGAGGAGCTGGTGCGGGCGCTGAAGGAGGCCCCCGGCGAGACCCGCCTGGGCACCTACCAGTGCCAGCGCCGCGGCTGCGGGACCATCTACGACCTGGTGGCCGAGGCGTACCACCGGAGCGAGTGACCCGAAGCACACCGAACACTTACCGAAGATACTCGGGGGCGGGGGGACGGTAAACCCCCCGCTCCGGAGGGGCCCCTCCGCCCCCGCGCCCGCCGCGGGCACCCGCGGCGTCCCCGCCGTCCCGCCCCGCTCCCCCGCAGGAATCCCCGCGAACGCAAGGAGGGAGGCCGGCTCCCGCCGTCCTCCCTCCCGCCCTCTCCTCCCGCCGCTTTCCCCTCCGTCCCCCGCTGGGGCCAGGGGTCCCGGCGTCCACGTCTCCCTCCACCGGACCGCCGGGGCTCTTTTCGCGCCGCGCGCGTCACCGGGTGCCGCTCGGTGGCGCGGGAGGCGGGGGCGGGATTTCTTGACACCTCCCGGGACCCCAACTAGCTTCTCGCTCGTCGTCCACGCCATTCTTTGCCCGCGGCACCGCCGCGCCCCCAGCCGCATCCCGCAGTGTCCGTCTCGCGCCACCGCTCCACCCCCACGAAGCAGGCCCGCCCCCCGGGGCGATCGCGCGGAGCCGCCGCCCCGCGGCGCCCTGCGCGCGTGCCCGGAGCTGACCCGGAGACGTCCCGCCGGGCCACCGGCGCCATCGATTGCCCAGCGTGGGGGGCGGAACGGTCCCACGAACGAGTCGGCGAGGGCGGCGACCAGCCGTGGGTCCGACGCAACAACTCCAGAGGGAGCACCCGCATGCGCACCACCGGCACCGTGAAGTGGTTCAACGACGCCAAGGGCTTCGGCTTCATCACCCCCGACGGCGGCGAGAAGGACTGCTTCGTCCACTACTCCGCCATCCAGGGCAGCGGCTTCCGGTCGCTGGCCGAGGGCGCGAAGGTCGAGTTCGACCTGGTTCAGGGCCAGAAGGGCCCGGCGGCCGAGAACGTGAACCCCGTCGACTGACCCTCCACGGTCCGCCGGACGTGCGGAGCGCCGCCCCGGTCCTGCCGGGGCGGCGCTCCGCTTTGGCGCGAGCGGCGGCCCGCTCAGAACTCGCCCACCATCCCGATCTCGGTCTTCAGCTCGTGGCCCAGCTCGCGGCGCACCGTCTCCTGCGCCAGCGTGATCAGCGCGGTGACGTCGGCGGCGGTGGCGCCGCCCAGGTTCACGATGATGTTGGCGTGCTTGTGGAAGATCTGGGCGTTCCCCAGCACGCGCCCCTTCAGCCCCACCTGATCCACCAGCCGCCCCGCGCCCACGCCCTCGATCTTCTGGAAGATGGAGCCGGCGCTGGGGTACAGCCACAGGTCGGGGTGGCGCTCGTCGCGCCACTGCAGGTTCTCGCGGATCACGTCGCGTAGCTCCTGGCGCGGCTGCGGCGTGAGCCGGAAGGTGACGTCCAGCACCACGTCCGGCCGGTCGTGCAGGACGGAGTAGTCGTAGCCGAAGCGGAAGTAGTCGCGGTCCACCGTGCGCACCTCCCCCTCGGCGGAGAGGATGGTGGCGGAGTGCACCACCTCTTCTACGAACACCGTGCGCTCGCGCTCCGGCGGGGGGGACAGGAAGTGCAGGTTCTGCCAGATGGCGCCGCCCACGGTGCTGGGGATGCCCACGAAGTGGTGCAGCCCGCCCAGCCCGCGCGCCACGGTGGCCTGGATCAGGTCGTGGTAGACCTTGGCCCCGCTCCCGGCGCGCACCAGGTTGCCGTCCAGGAACTCGATCCCCTCCACCTCGTTGCGGATCACCAGCCCCGGCACCCCGCGGTCGCCCACCAGGATGTTGGCGCCCAGCCCCAGCAGGAAGAAGGGGATCTCCAGCTCGCGCGCGGCCAGCACCGCCCCGGCCAGCTCGTCCGGGGTGCGGGCGCGGTACAGCACCTCGGCCGGACCCCCGATCCGGAAGGTGGTGTAGGGAGCCAGGGGCACCTCCCGCTCCAGGCGGCCGGCTCCCAGGCGGGAGGCGAGCGCTGCGAGCGGGATCTCGGTCGTCATCACGGGCATGGAGTGCGGCTCTGCTGAGGGCGGAGGGGACCGGCGCCCCCACGATACGCGTGACCGGCGCGTCCGCAAGGGCGGTGCCGGCCCCCGGCCTCCCCCGCGGCGGCTGGCTTGCAGGGGAAGAAAAGCTGTGACGCCACGGCCACCCCGCTCGTCCTGAGGGGGAAGGCCCCGAGAACCGACGCACCCGGCACCCCATGAGCGACCGCATCCACCACGTCCTGGACGGCGAGGCCTCCCCGGAGGACCTCTCCCCCGAGGAGCGCGCCCGACTGGCGGCCATGCGGCCCGCGCTGGAGCGCGCCGCGGCCTCCGTGCGCGCGGCGCGCGCGCCGGACCTGGTGGGCCGGGTGATGACGGCGCTCCCGCGGGCGGCCCCGGCGCCCGTCCCCGCCTGGCGGAGGGCGGCGGGATGGCTCTGGAAGCCGCGCCCGGTGCGGATCGCCCTGCGCCCCGCCTACGGCCTGGCCGTCGCGGCGGTGGCGGCGCTGCTCCTGGTGCCGCCCCGCGGCGGGGTTCCCGGAGCGGCGGACGGCGGGCTGGCGACGGCTCCCGTGGTCGTCCGGTCCCCGGCGCCGGCGGAGACGCCCGTCGTCTACGTCCAGTTCCGCCTGGAGACGGCCGACGCCAGCCGCGTGGCCCTGGCCGGCGACTTCACCGGGTGGAAGCCGCGCTACACGCTGCGCGAGACGGCGCCCGGCGTGTGGACGGCGCTGGTGCCCGTCCCCCCCGGCGTGCACGACTACGCCTTCGTGGTGGACGGCGACCGCTGGATCGCCGACCCGTCCGCTCCGCAGGTGGAGGACGACTTCGGCGGCACGAACTCGCGCATCTCCCTTCCCGCGCCGGGGGCGGCGACGTGACCCGCGGCGCGCTGGCCGCCACGGCCGCCGCGCTCCTCCTTCCCGCGGCCGCCGCGGCGCAGTGGCGGGTGGAGGCGGGCGCCGGGCGCGCCATCGAGGAGCGGGTGAGCGCGCGCGTGGGGACCACCACCGCGTCGGTCGCGCTGCGGTACGATGGGGCCGGGCGCTGGCTGTACCTGAGCGGCGGCGCGCCGCTGGAGGCGGGCGCGCCGCCCTGGGGCGCGGCGGGCGGGGGCGGGTGGCTGGGCGGGGGAAGCGAGGGGCTGGCGTACGGAGTGGGGGTGGGGGCGCACGGGTACCTCTATCCCGGCGCCGGCTCCATCCGCTCCGGGGGCGGCCTTACGGCCGAGGCGCGGCCCGGCGTGGCGGCGAGCCGCGGGCCCTGGCGCCTGGAGGGCCGCAGCGGCCCCGTCGGCGTGCTGGACCTGGTCCGCGACTCGGTGGACACGCGGGCGTTCTGGGACAGCGACGGCCGCGCTTCGTTCCGGGCGGCGCCGGGGGTGGAGGTGGCGGGCGAGGGGCGCTGGCTGCAGGGGCGCGACGGCGGGCACCCGTACGCGGGGGCGAGCGCCCAGGCGGAGCGGGGGCGGGTGACGGCCTGGGCCTTCGCGGGGCGCTGGCTGCGCGACGGCTTCCCCGCGCCGGCCACGGCGCTGGGGGCGGGCGCCTCGCTGCGGGTGGGGCGGGGGACGGAGGTGGGGGTGAGCTGGCGGCAGGACCCGGCGGACCCGATGTACTGGTCGCTGCCGCGCCGCGGGTGGAACGTGCTGCTCGCGCGGCGCCTGGGTCCGGACGCCCGGCCGCGGGACGCGGCCCCGTCGCCCCCCGCGGCCCCGGTGGCGGTGGTGGTGGGCGACACGCTGGTGCTGCGCCTTCCGGCGGCGGCGCACGTGGAGGCGCCCCTGGTGGCGGGAGACTTCACCGGGTGGAGCCCGGTGGTGATGACGCGTGATGGGAGCCTGTGGACCGCCCGGATCCCGGTGCGGCCCGGGGTCCATCACTACGGCTTCCGGACGGCGGCGGGGGTGTGGTTCCTGCCCCCCGGCGTTCCGGCGGTGGACGACGGCTTCGGCGGGACGGCGGCGGTGGTGACGGTGCCGCCCCCCGCGTCCGGAGGGGAGATACACGGATGAAGAGAACCATGCTGCTGGCCGCCCTTCTCGTGGCGGCACCGCTCGCGGGGGCCCCGGCCGCCGCCCAGGCCGACCCCGGCGCCCGCATCGAGGCGGCCAAGCGCCGCGCCGAGCAGGCGGGGATCCCGGTCGCGCTGCTGGAGAACAAGGTGGCCGAGGGACGCGCCAAGGGCGTGGCCCCGGACCGCATCGCCGCGGTGGTGGAGCGCCGGCTGGGCTCGCTCTCCCGCGCTCGCGACGTCATGCGCGGCGGGCGCGGCGAGGCCGTGTCCGGCGCCGACCTGTCCGTGGGCGCCGACGCGCTGGAGGCGGGGGTGGACCCGGCGGTGCTGGGCACCCTCTCCACGCAGGCGCCGGCGGCGCACCGCGCCATGGCCGTGGCGATCCTGACGCAGCTCGTGCGCGACGGGCTGGCGTCCGAGCGCGCCCTGGAGCGCGTGCAGGCGGCGCTGGCCCGCGGCCCCGAGGCGCTGCGCACGCTCCCGGCGCAGGCCGCGGCGGCGCGCGACGGCGC
>JASLAX010000056.1 GCA_030146875.1 Longimicrobiaceae bacterium | reverse complement strand
GCGTCGCAGCCGGCAGGTCAAGCGCGGAGTGAAGCGAAAGCAGAGCCGATATCCCGTCCGCCGGGGCAAGGACAGGTCGAGAACCCTCCCGGGACGCACTCTGCAGATCATTAGGTAAACGGTATTGCGCCTGCGCGGACTGGGCTTCGGGCGTGCGGGGGAGTCCGTCAGGACGATCGTAGTAGCCAGCCGGGGGCTTTACGCCCCCGGAAAGCGGACCGAGCACCCACCCCGGCCGACGACCGTCACCCGCGACCGGGTTCCCGACGCGTGCGGGGGAGTCCGTCAGGACGATCGTGGTAGCCAGCCGGGGGGGCAACCGCGGCGCGCACCGCCCCACCGGCGTCAGAAGAGGGAGATCTGGTCGTCCAGCAGGTCGGGCTCCACGGCGGCCTGGCCCAGCAGGCGCTGCAGGTCGCGCACGGAGGCGGGGGAGTGGCCGGCGAAGTGGTTGTTCACGTACCCGAACACGTCGATGCCACGGGCCAGCACCGAGCGCAGCGCCCCGGCCCACTCCTCCATCTCGCCCGTGCGGTCCACCAGGGTGTGCGAGAAGGTGGTGATGCTGCGGTCCGGGCCCATCCACCGCAGGTAGTGGAAGTCCGCCGTGGGACGCTCCACCAGGCGCAGGACGGTCTCGCGCGGGATCCAGCGGCCCTCGCTGAGGGCGAGCGCCGCGCCGTGCTCCGCCAGCAGCGAGAGGAGGTCCGGCAGCACCTCCGGGCGCGTCCACCCGCGGTGGCGGACCTCCACCGCGAAGCGCACGTCGCGCGGCAGGGTGGGGAGGAAGGCGGCCAGGGCGTCGCGCTCGTCGGGGAGGAAGTCGGGGCCGAGCTGCACCAGGACCGGCCCCAGCTTCTCCCCCAGCTCGCGCGCGGAGTCCAGGAAGGCGGCGACCACGTCCCCGGCGCCGCGCAGCCGGAGCTCGTGCGTCACCTCCTGCGGCATCTTGAGCGAGAAGACGAACCCCGGCGGCGTCCGTCCCGCCCACCCGCGCACCGTCCTGGACGACGGCACGGCATAGAAGGTGGAGTCCACCTCCACCGTGGCGAAGGCGCGGGCGTAGAGGGTGAGGAACGACGGCGCGGGGGTGCCCTCCGGGTAGAACCCGCCCACCCAGTCCGCGTAGTTCCACCCCTGCGTGCCCAGGAGCAGCCGCCCGGCCCCGCTCACCGCGCCCCCCGCGCCTCGGCGCCGCGCAGGGCGTACGTCACCACCAGCAGCCAGGCGATCCCCAGGGGAACCGTCGCGACCACGTCGGAGGGCCAGTGCGTGCCCAGCCGCAGCCGCGCCAGCGCGACCAGCACCACGGCGCCTACCGCGAGCAGGACCGCCAGCACGCGCTCCAGCGCGCTATCGGTGGAGCGGATCCAGAGGAAGGCCAGGATCCCCCACGCGGCCATGGTCTGCGCCACGTGGCCGGACGGGAAGGAGTTGAGCCCCGGCGACGCCGCCCCGCCGGCGATCATGATGGGCCGCGCCCGCGACCAGAGCAGCCAGCCCACGCCCACCACGCTGTCCAGCACGAAGTAGTTGGCCACGAGCGTGGCGGCCAGCACCGGCCGCGCGGAGCGGACGGCCAGGACGGCGCCGGCGAACGTGGCCGGGATCAGCAGGATGGCGCTGCCCGGCTGCTCGGCCCAGATCGCCGCCGCGAAGGAGAGGGGCGAGACCTCCGCCAGGCGCAGCAGCGCGCGCGGCTCCCAGTCCAGCGCTCCGGCGGCCTCCCATCCGCGCACCACGTAGGTGATGCCGGCGGAGAGCGCCCAGCAGACCAGCGTGCCGTAGCCCATCGTCCGCAGCCAGTGGCGGCGGCCTGCGGCCGGGGCGGCGCGCCAGCCGTCGCGGAAGCCGCGCCAGGCGCGGGCGGCGGCTCCTGCGGCGGTCCAGCGGCGAGGCGGCTCGGCCGGGATCATGCGGGCAGGGGGATCGGAGTGTGCACGCGGGGAATATGGACGCGCGGCGCGCGCCACGCCACGCTGAAACCTTCGCGGCGCCGATCGCGTAGGGGTGGGCCGGACGCGGTCCCGGAGTCAAACAGAGCCATCCACGGAGCCCCCATGAACGACAAGAGCCTCTTCGAGACGATCTTCAAGTGGATCGTCGTCGCCGTGCTGTTCATCGTCGCGGTGAAGGTCGCCTTCACGATCCTCGGGATCACGGCGGTCCTGCTTTCCCTCGTCCTCCGCCTGCTCCCGTTCATCCTTGGCGCCATGCTGGTGATGTGGGTCGTGCGGTCGATGCGGAACGGCCGCAACGGCCCCACCGACGACCTGGGCACGTCGGAGCTGTAGGCCCGCGCCGCCGCGTCCGGCCGCACGGGCCAGGGGGATCCGTTCCCCGGGCCCGGCCGCGCGCGGCGGGGGACGGGACCCGCGTCCCGAGGTGGAAACGACCAAGGGGCCCCGCGGCTGATGCCGCGGGGCCCCTTCTCGTCGGCCTGCGGATCCCTCACACGCTGGTGAGCACCGGGAGCGCCGCGCCGCGGAAGGTCTCGGGCACGCCATCGAGCGGGTCTCCGTCCAGCGGCTCGCCGTCGGGCGACTCCACCACGAAGCCCAGGTCGCGGATCATCTCCAGGTCCGCGCGCGCCGCCTGCCCCGGCGTGGTCAGGTAGTCGCCGATGAAGATGGAGTTGGCGGCGTAGAGCCCCATGGCCTGCAGCGACCGCAGGTGCACCTCGCGCCCGCCGGAGATGCGGAGCTCCTGCGTGGGCAGGAGGAGGCGGTACAGGGCCAGGATGCGCAGGCAGCGGCGCGGGTCCAGCTCGGTGGTGGCCGCCATCCGGGTTCCCTCGATGGGGATCAGGAAGTTGATGGGCACGCTGCGCACCTCCAGCTCGCGGAGCGAGAGCGCCAGGTCGATCACGTCGTCGTCGTCCTCGCCCATCCCCAGGATGCCGCCGGAGCAGGTCTTCAAGCCGGCCGCCTTCACCGCCTGCACCGTGGTCCGGCGGTCGGCGAAGGTGTGGGTGCTCACCACGTTGGGGGTGTGCGCCTCGGAGGTGTTCAGGTTGTGGTTCACCTGCGTGACGCCCGCCTCGCGCAGCGCCAGCGCCTGCTCCTCGTCCAGCAGCCCCAGGCAGGCGCAGACCTTCAGGTCGTGGCGCGACTTCACCTCGCGCACGGCCTCCAGGAACTTCTCGAACACGCGCTTCCCCGGGCTGCGGCCGGAGATCACCATGCAGAACGTGCCCGCCTTGAGCGCCGCGGCGCGGTCGGCGGCCGCCAGGATCTTCTCCTTCGCCATGAACGGGTACTTCTCGATCTCGGCGGCGGAGACCTTGGACTGCGAGCAGTAGCCGCAGTCCTCGGGGCACAGGCCGCTCTGCGCGTTGAGCAGGAAGTGCAGCCGCACGCGGTTGCCGAAGTGCGCCCGCCGCACGCGGTACGCGGCGGCGAGCTGGTCCAGCAGGGCCTCGTCGGGGGCGGCCAGCACGGCGCGCGCCTCGTCGCGGGACAGGCTTCCGCCCGCCAGCACGCGGTCGGCCAGGTCGTTCCAGGACGGCGGGGTGGATCCGTTCGACGGCATGGACGTCTCAGTTCGGGTCGTGTCGGCCGGTGGGCGCTAGTCGGTGCGCTGCCCCGGCGCGGGCGGCGGTGGGATGGGCACCTGCACCTGGCGCCAGCGCTCGCTGCCCGGAAAGAAGTAGCCCAGCACCCCCGCCAGCGCGGCGCCCTGCAGCCCCAGGCGCGCGGTGGTGGCCGAGCGGTCGCGGCAGGTGCCGTTGGACGCGTTGTCGCAGCCCGATGCGTACGCCATTCCCATCGCGGTGCCCACCGCCCCGCCGATCACCGCGCCGAACAGCGCCTTCCGGGCCCGCGACGGCCTGCCCCGGCTCACCTCCACGCGGCGCAGCGAGTCCAGCGGGATCACCCGCAGCCGGCCGGTGCGCTCGGCCACCCACGAGAGCGAGTCCACGGTCAGGCGCTCCAGGGTGCCCACCAGCGGAACCCCGGCCTGCGTCTGCACGCGGACGCGCGCCCCGGGGCGCAGCGGGTCCCCCTGGGCGGCCAGCGGCGCGGCCCAGCACAGGGCCAGGGCGGCGGTGAGGAGGATCCTGCGCATGTGGGCCTCGGGCGTGGAGTCGGCGGGGGGATGGATACGGTTCAAGGTAGCGAGCGGCCGGGGGTGCGGGGAAGGGCGGGGCGGAGAAGGGGCCGTCCGAGGGCGGCGCCGCGGGATGGATCCGGATTCTCCGTCCGAGCCAACCCGGAGGCGGTCCGGGTCGTCCTCGGCAGGGTCTCCGTGCCGGTCTACCGGAAGAGGGCGGCGGCGAGGGAGAGGAGGGAGAGGGCGAGCCCGAGCCCGACCGCCAGGGCCAGGGGGCGCCAGCGGCCCTTCCACTCGGCCTCGGCGACGCGGAGGGCGTCGCGGGCCTCGTCGCGGTGGGACTGGAGGGCGGCCAGCGTCTCGGCCGAGCCGCGGCGGGCCTCCTCCTGGGCCGCGTCCAGGCGGCGGAGCAGGTCGGGCAGGGCGGCCAGGGCGTCCTCCACCTCGGTGACGCGGGTGTGAAGGGCGGAGACGTCCCCCTCCACCGCCTCCAGGTCGGTGGAGGCGGGCGGCGCGGAGGCCAGGCCGGCGAGCGCGGCGGCGCCGTGCAGGTCGCCCGGGCCGAACAGCGTCTGGTCCATCACGCGCCGGGCGGCGAGCACGTCCTCCACCGCCTCCACGAAGTGCCGCTGGGCGATGGCCTTGTCCTCGTCCGGCCCGGGCTCGGCGATGGCGATCTGGGCGGCCTTCAGCACGGCGTTCTTGATGTCGCCGCCCGCCGCGTCGTAGCGCGCCGCCAGCGCGTCGAAGTCCACGTCGGGCGCCAGCGGCGTCTTCCGCGCGTGGAGCTGGGCGCGCCAGATCTCCTCTCTCTCGGCCGGACCGGGCATCTCGAACAGGATGTGCGTGCGAATGCGGCGCTCGAACGCGGGGTCGAAGTTGGCCGCCAGGTTGGTGGCGAAGATCACCACGCCCGGGAACGACTCCAGCTCGCGTAGCAGCACGCTCACCACGGCGTTGGCCTCTCGCTGGTAGCCCTGCTCCATGGAGGTGAAGCGGCGCGAGGCGATGGCGTCGGCCTCGTCGAAGAGCAGCACGGCGTCCTGCTCCGCCGCGGCGCGGAAGACGGCCACCACGTTCTTGGCGGTGGCGCCCGCCCACTGCGACTCCAGCTCGGCGTAGCGGACCACGAGCAGGCGCTTGCCCAGGGCGTGCGCGATGGCCTCGGCGCAGATCGTCTTTCCCGTCCCCGGCGGGCCCGCGAAGTTGAACGCGAGCCCCAGGCCGGTGTCGTGCCGCTCCCCCAGCCCCCATTCCCCGAAGATCAGGTCGTGCTTGCGGATGTGGATCAGCGCGTGGTCCAGGGCGCGGCGCGTGGCCGGCGGCAGGATCACGTCGGCGAACGTGCGGCGCGGCTGCACGGCCTCCACCAGCACCCGCTGGTTGGAGCTGCCGAAGATCAGGTCCCGCAGCGGGCTGGCCATCCTTCTTCCTTTCGGTTCGTTCAACCCGCGACGGTTCGCCGCCGCGAGGGGCCCCCTCCCCCGGGTCCCCCCCCCACAAGGGGAGAGGGATGCACGACGTACGGTGATCACGCGCGGGCCTTCGTCCGCTTTCCGGGGGCGTAAAGCCCCGGCTGGCTACTACAATCGTCCCCGCGGGACTCCTCGGCGCGAACGCGGCATCGATCGCGTCCGCATACCGGGGGCGTAAAGCCCCCGGCTAAGAACGGCGAGCGTCCCTCCGGGACGAGATCCGCGGAATCCCGACCATCCTGGTTCCCTCTCCCGCTCGTGGGAGAGGGTGGCGGGCTCTCATGGACGCCGAAGGATTCCCCACCTCCATCGCCCGAGCCCGCCGGGTGAGGGCCCTCTACCGCCGCCGCGCGGGCTCGAAGTCGCGCGCGTCCAGGGTGCTGCGGCCCAGCACCAGGCCGGTCGCGTCCTCCACCCACGCCTCCAGGCGCGCGCCTCCGCGCGTCACGTCCGCGACCACGCCGAGGTCGGCGATGCGGACGACGGTGTCGGCGGGGACGTCCATCACGCTCTCCGACATCTCGCCGGCGACGCCCTCCACCGACACCACGCGCCAGCGGACGCGGGAGGCGGGGAGGGCGCGGGGCAGGTCGTTGACCACGTGCAGGGCCAGGGGGGCGTCGCGGTCGTCGATGCGGTACTCGATGCTGGGGAGCACGGGCTGCATGGACGCCCGCAGGGCGGCGTAGCCGGGCTTCACGCGGCGCTCGTAGTCCACCACGGCCCAGGTCACCGAGGGCCAGTCCTCCACGAACATGAACTGGTAGACGCCCGTCGTGGGGCTCTCCGCGGCCCACTTCCGGCGCCGGAACAGCTCCGTGGCGTAGCGGACCACGCGCGCCTGGTACGCCTGCGACGCCTCCACCAGCTCGTCCACCGTGCGCCCCTGCGGGATCCCGGCGATGCCGAAGGTGTTGGTGGGCTGGAAGTCGTGGAAGACCCATGCCTCGCGCGCGGCGCCCTCGGCCGGGAAGAGGGAGTCGCCCGGCACCATGGTGCGGAGTGACTCCACCCCCGGCGTGGCCTGCGCGCCGTACTCGGTGATGTGCGGCTCCGTCCTGGCCTTCGCCAGGTCGCCCACGCGGCCGTAGTACCAGCCGGCGTACGGATGCCCGTCGCCCGTGCCGGAGTCGCGGTGGTGGACACGCGAGGGGTCCATCCGCACGGCCACCGCGAGGAGCGCCTCGTCCAGCGCCAGGTTCTGCTCCGGGTCGGTCTTCCGCATCCACTCCATGGCGTGCGGCGACTCGTTGTGCATGCACCACAGCGCGATGGAGGGGTGGTTCCCGAAGCGGCGGATCATCGCCTCGGCCTGGCGCAGCGCCTCGGCGTGGAACTCGGGCGAGTCGGTGTAGCCCCACTGGAGCGGAAAGTCCTGCCAGACCAGGATCCCGGCGGAGTCCGCCACCTCGTAGAACTCCGGCCGCTCCAGGTGGGCGTGCACGCGCACGGCGTTCAGGTTGGCGCCCAGCAGCAGGTCCACGTCGCGCTCGTACCAGGCCCGGTCCGCCTGCGACAGCCACTGCGTGGCGATGTAGTTCGTCCCGCGCGGGTAGATGCGGCGCCCGTTGAGGCGGAAGACCCAGGCGGAGTCGCGGGTGATGGAGCGGATGCCGAACGTCTCGCCGTGCCGGTCCAGCAGCTCGCCGCGCACGGAGTCGCGGCGCAGGGCCGCGTCGAGCCGGTAGAGGTTCGGGCGCCCGTGGTCCCAGGTCCACCAGAGCGCGGGTCGCTCCACGCGCACCTCGGTCGTCCCCCGCGTGATGCCGGGCGCGGCGCGCAGGCGGATCTCCACCGGGATCCGCGCGCTCCCCGGGAAGTTCCCCGGCCGCACCTCGCCCCGCAGCACCGTCTCCACTGCGCGCCCCGTCCAGTTCCGCACGCCGGCCTCCACCACCAGCCGCGCGGAGCCGGCGGAGACGTCCATGGGCGTGACCCGCAGCTCCTCCACCTCCACCCCGCTGGTCTCGCGCAGCTCCAGCCCGCGGATCACCCCGCCGGTGGAGCGCTCCTGCCCCCGCGGCGACGTGGCTCCCGGGCGGGTGTCGTGGTAGAGGAAGATGCCCTTCACCTGGTCCTGCTGCTTGGGCCACGAGATGGGCCAGCGGTAGGACATGTCGAACGGGAGCGTGGGCGCCGAGACGCGCAGCGTGACCACGTTGGGCCCCCGCCGCAGGTGGCGGGAGACGTCCACGGCCCACCGCTCGAAGTAGCCCTCGTGCTTGCCGACGGAGGCGCCGTTCACGAAGGCCTCGGCGTAGTAGTCGACCATGTCCAGCTCCAGCAGCACGGGCCGGGTGCCGTCGCCCTGCCACTCCACCTCCTTGCGGTACCAGACGGTCCCGCCCCAGTCCAGCCCCCGCGCCGGGTCCACCGTCCAGATCTCACCGGGGCCGGCGGAGGGCAGCACGCGGTCGGCGTTGCGGGGGTAGCGGTCGGAGCCCAGCAGGAACCAGTTGGACGGTAGCCGCATGGTGGGCCACGCCCGGTCGTCCACGCGCACCCCCGCGAACGAGGTGTCCGGCCCGTTGTGCGGCAGGTAGCGCCAGTCGCCCGCCAGGTCCACCCGCCGCAGCGGCGGCGTCACCGCCAGCTGCGACGCGGCGTGCGCGGCGGTGAGGAGGGCGAGCAGGATGGCGCCGGCGAGGGCGCGGGCGGTGCGATGCATCGCAGCGGGCTCGGGTGGACGGGTCGGCTCGTTTCCGCCCTCGCAATGCAAAACCGCGACCGCACAGAAGTGGCCTCACGCGGAGGCGCGGAGGCCGCGGAGGTGCGGGGGGCGAGCTCTGCCCGGACCTCTGCCATCTATCGAAGGGCACCCTTTTAGAAAAGAGGGAAAGGTGCCTTCCATCCGGAGCGAGACCGACGCGGGGAAGCCGCCGACGCCTCTCCGCGTTCTCCGCGCCTCCGCGTGAGACACGCCGTTGCCGTTGGTGGATGCCGACCCGCGCACGGAGAATGCAGATGGCGACGGGGCTGGCGCGGGGTGGGCGGACCGCGTGTGGGTGACCGGGGCCAGGGAGGGTGCGGTGGCGCTTGGACTGCTGCGGCGAAGGAGCCGGATCCTGGGGGAGCGCGCGGAGGAGATGCGCTCGCGCGAGCGGGAGCTGCTGGACCGGCTGGCGGGGGCGCTGGCCCGCTTCGGGAACGACGTGGACCCCGACGACCTGCGCCACTTCGAGGCGGCGCGCGAGGCGCTGGCGGGGATGTTCCTGCTGGTCATCGCCGGCGAGTTCAACTCCGGCAAGTCGTCGTTCATCAACGCCCTGCTCGGCGAGCGCGTGCTTCCCGAGGGGGTGACCCCCACCACCGACCGCATCAACCTGCTGCGCCACGGCGACGAGGCCGGCGAGCGCCTGATCGAGGCGTACCTGCTGGAGCGCACCTACCCGGCGGAGCTGCTGCGCGACCTGAACATCGTGGACACGCCGGGGACCAACGCGGTGATCCGCGAGCACGAGGAGCTGACCCGCGACTTCGTACCGCGCAGCGACCTGGTGCTCTTCGTGACCAGCGCGGACCGGCCCTTCACCGAGAGCGAGCGCTCCTTCCTGGAGCAGATCCGCGCCTGGGGCAAGAAGATCGTCCTGATCGTGAACAAGTGGGACCTGCTGGAGAACGAGGCCGACCGCGAGCAGGTGCTGCGCTTCGTGCGCGAGAACGGCGAGGCGCTGCTGGGCGAGGCCCCCACCGTCTTCGCCGTCTCGGCGCGCATGGCGGTGCGGGCGAAGGAGGCCGACGACCCGGAGCAGTGGAAGCGCAGCGGCTTCGCCCAGGTGGAGGACTTCCTGCTGCGCACGCTGGACCAGGAGGAGCGCGTGCGGCTCAAGCTGCTGAACCCGCTGAACGTGGGGCTGCGGCTGGCCGGGCGGTACAAGGAGACGGCGTTCGAGCGCCTGAAGCTGCTCTCCGAGGACGTGGCCACGCTGCAGAACATCGACATGCAGCTCGGCGTGTTCCACCAGGAGATGCTGCGCGACTTCGAGCCGCGGCTGGGCGCGCTGGACTCGCTGCTGCGCGAGATGGAGCTGCGCGGGCTGGCCTTCTTCGACGACCGCATCCGCGTCTCCAGGATCCGCGAGCTCATGCGCTCCGACCAGCTCCGCCGCGACTTCGAGGACGACGTGGTGGGCGACATGCCCCGCCGCATCGACGAGGAGGTGGGGCGCATCATCGACTGGATCGTGGAGCGCAACCTGAAGCTCTGGCAGGACGTCTCGGGCTACATGGAGCGCCGGGAGGTGCACCGCCACCGCGAGGGGATGATCGGCGACGTGGGGCGCACCTTCACGTACAACCGGCAGGCGCTGCTGGACTCCATCGGCCGCACGGCGCGCGAGGTGGTGGGCACCTACAACCGCGAGGCCGAGGCCCGCCGCCTGGCCGACGACGTGCGGGCCACCGTGGGCGCCAGCATGTTCACCAGCGCGGGCGCCGTGACCCTGGGCGGCCTGGTGGTGACGGTGATCACGGGCGCGGCGGCGGACATCACCGGGATCCTGCTGGCCACGGCTCTGGCCGTGACGGGCCTGTACGTGATCCCCGCGCGGCGGCGCCAGGCGAAGAACGACTTCTCCGAGCGCATGGCCGCGCTGCGGGCGAAGCTCACCGACGCGCTCACCCGTCAGGTGCACGCGGCCATCTCGGAGTCGTCGGAGCGGGTGAACGACTCCATCGCCCCGTACCGCCGCTTCATCCAGGTGCAGCAGGAGCAGCTCAACGAGGCCCGCGGCGAGCTTGTGGTGGCCGAGGACGCGCTGAAGCGGCTGAAGGTGGAGATCGAGGCGAAGTGAGGGGGCGAACGAACCGACGGCGCCCGCGAAGGGGGCGCCGTCGGGAATCCTCGGGGGCGGGCGCTCAGCGGGAGCCCAGCATCTGGCGGTAGGAGCCCAGCGTTCCCTCCATCTCGTGCGCGGTCCTCAGGCACACCTCCGTCACGGCCGCCGCCTGCTGCACGCGCACGTTGGCCTCGTGCACCAGGGCCTCGCGGCGGTCCATCTCCCGCAGCAGCTCGGGATCCACCGACCCCGGCGCGGCCAGCGACAGGGTGAACAGCGACAGCCCGATCCCCACCATCGCGCCCTTCAGGAACGAGCGGGTCCGCTCCACCTCGGCCCCGCCGTCGAACACGATCACCTGCGCCGCCCTGCACCGCCCCCGCCACTCCGCGTACCGACGTAGCAATGCGTCCATGGGCTCTCCGGTTTGCGAGTAGATCCGCCTACTCGAACGAGACCCTGGCACCAACAATCATGCCATTCTGCGGCCTGTCCGTCCTCCCCCGGTGACACTCCGGAGACGGCCCCGGGCCTAAGTCGTTGAGCGCGAACGCGGCCGGGTGCACCCCGCCGCGTGCCCCGCGTGGCCCGCGGGGGGCGGCGGAGCGCCTCCACCGCGCTCCGAGGCTGACGGGGGTCCGGAAACCTTTGCCACATCCGCCGGCGCCGCGGGGCGCGCCGAGGGACGTCAAGGATGACGTCGTCCCGCGAGGGAAAACAGGATGCGGGAGGGGCGTGCGGGCGGCGTCGGCTCGCGCCGCGGTGCCCCCGCTCCCCCGGCCCCTCCCCCCCGAGGGGAGAGGGGTGACGGTCGTCGGCCGAGACCCGGCTTCGTCCGCCCGAGGGCTGGCGCTGGCCGTTCGCCGCCTTCTCCGGTCCTCCCGCCGCAGGGAAGCAGGTCGGAGGATGCGGATCGCGCGCCTGGTTACCGCTCCACTTCAGCCTCCTACGGGCGGTGCGGCGGCGTCCCGCCGAAGGCCCAGGGGACCAGCGTGAAGGCGGCGGCGAGGATCGCGAGCACGCAGAGCACGTCCAGCCACCCCCCGGCGCGCGCCATCGACCGCACGGAGACGTGGCCGGTGCCGTAGGCGATCGCGTTGGGCGGCGTGGCGACCGGGAGCATGAAGCCGCAGCTCGCGGCCAGGGCGGCGGGAACCACCAGGAGCGCCACGTCCGTCCCCACCGCGGGCGCCAGCGAGCCCAGGAGCGGAAGGAAGGCCGCGGCCACGGCGGTGTTGCTGGCGACCTCGCTCAGGACCACGATCGTGGCGACGACGCCGAGTACGACCAGCGGGAGCGGCAGGGCGGAGAGGGACTCCAGGCGTGAGCCGATCCACTTCGCCAGCCCGGTCCCGGTCAGCGCGTCAGCCAGGGAGAGCCCGCCGCCGAAGAGGAGCAGCACGTCCCACGGCACCTTCGCCGCCGTCGCCCAGTCGAGCACGGCCCCGCGCCCCTTCCCCGCGGGGAGCAGGAAGAGCAGGAGCGCGGCGCCGATGCCGATCCCCGCGTCGGAGAGGGCGCCCCTGGGGAGCGCGTCCTCCAGCCACGGCCCCAGGATCCAGAGCGCCGCCGCCAGGGTGAAGACCACGGCCACCGCCGCCTCCGGCCACGTCACCCCGCCCAGCCTGGACCGCTCGAGCGCGAGGAGCTCCCGCCCGCCCTCCACCGCCTTGCCGTGCAGCGGGTGGACGACGCGCACCAGCAGGAGCCAGCAGAGGGGGAGCAGGACGGCGACGAGCGGGACGCCCACCATCATCCAGCGCGCGAAGGAGACGTCCATCCCGTGCGCCTCGCGCAGGTAGCCCACCAGCAGGGCGTTCGGCGGCGTGCCGATGGGCGTGCCCAGCCCGCCGATGCTGGCCGCGTAGGCGATCCCCAGCATCAGCGCGGACGCGAACGGCACGTCCTCTCCCCCCTGCCCGCGCACCAGCTCGATCACGGAGAGGCCCAGCGGCAGCATCATCACCGCCGTGGCCGTGTTGCTCACCCACATGCTGAGCAGCGCCGTGGCGAGCATGAAGCCCCCCACCAGCGAGGCCGGGCGCGTGCCCGTCCCGGCGACCACGGCCAGCGCGACCCTCCGATGCAGCCCCCAGCGCTGCATGGCGCCGGCGAGCAGGAAGCCGCCCAGGAAGAGGAAGACCAGCGGCGAGGCGTAGGGCCCCGCCGCGGCGTCGATGGTGGCGATGCCGAGCGCGGGGAAGAGCGCGAGCGGGAGCAGCGACGTGGCGGGGATGGGGATCGCCTCCGTCACCCACCACACCGCCATCAGCACCCCCACCGCCGCCACGCGCCACGCCGGCCCCGGAAGGCCGGCGGGGGCGGGAAGGAGGAGCATCAGGCCGGCGAGCAGGGGGCCCGCCACCAGGCCGGCGCTGGCCAGGGCGGGTGGGGCGGAGTCGGCGACGGGATCCATGCGGCACAGGATAGAGGCCCCCGTCCCGTTCGGCCAGGACTCCGTCTCACGTCCCTTCCGGAGCCCCCGCCCCTCGTCGGTGGCGCGCCGGGAGCGGTGCCCGTCGGGTCGCGTGTGCCTCCGCGCGTCCGACACGTCCCCCGCGAGAGGTGCGGAGCGCATCCCAACCCTTTGCAGGAGCGTTGCGTGGGCGCACCGGGGAGACGATCTGCGCAACGGTCGTTTGGGACACGGCGGCGCCCAGCGAAACAAGGAAAGTGGCGATAAATAGGTGTTTGAAATTGTGCAAGTGTCTGGTATACTGTACGTTACGCGAAAACGCCCCGACATGCCCGTCGTACCGGCCCCCGCGACCCGTCGCGGATCCGCGCACCGACAGCCCGAAAAGCTCCCCGTGTCCGAGCCCTCACCGGCGCTCCAGTCGCGAGCCTCCGACCGTCCCGACGGTGCGCGAGAGCCCGCCGTCGTCGTGCCCATCCGCTCCGGGGCCGAGGCGTCGTACTTTCGCGCCCTGCTCCAGAACGCCCGCGACGTGCTGGCGGTCCTGGCGCCCGACGGCACCGTCCGCTACGCCACCCCCTCCGTCTCCCGCCTGCTGGGGAACGGGCCGGACGCGCTGGTGGGGCACTCGCTGCTGGCGCTGGTGCACCCCGAGGACCTGGCGGCCGCGGCGGCGCTGGTGGAGGCGGGCGGCGTGGCGGGCGGCGAGCACACGGCCGAGATGCGCTTGCGCCACGCGGACGGGGGCTGGCGCGTGGTGGAGGCGGTGGGGCGCAGCGCGGTGGACGACCCCGCGCTGCTGGGGATCGTGGTGGACCTGCGCGACGTGACCGACCGCCGCCGCGCCGACGAGCAGACGCTGCGGCTGGCGGCGTTCCCGCGGGACTCGCAGAAGCCCATCTTCGAGTGCGGCGCCACGGGCGAGAAGCTGTACGCCAACCCCGCGGCCGACCGGCTGCTGGGGGCGCTGGGGGTGCCCACCGTCCGCGCCCTCTTCCCGGTCCGCCACGCCGAGGTGGTGCGCGCCTGCCTGGCCGACGGCGAGCCCTGCTCCGGCTTCGAGGTGCGGGTGGGGGAGCGCGTCTTCGAGTGGACGTACCAGCCCAACCCGGAGCTGGGCACCGTCTACCTGTACGCCGACGAGGTCACGGAGCGGAAGCGGGTGGAGGAGCGCCTGGTCCACGAGGCGCTGCACGACTCGCTCACCGGCCTGCCGAACCGCCACCTCTTCCTGCTCCGCCTCTCCGAGCTGCTGCAGCGCGGCCCCCACCGCGACGGCGGGATGTTCGCCGTGCTCTTCCTGGACCTGGACCGCTTCAAGGTGGTGAACGACTCGCTGGGCCACCACGTGGGAGACGAGCTGCTGACGGCGGTGGCCGCGCGGCTGCGCGAGTGCGTGCGCGTCGACGACACGGTGGCCCGCTTCGGCGGCGACGAGTTCGCGGTGCTCCTGCCCCACATCGACCACGCCGACGACGCCTCGCGCGTGGCCGAGCGCGTGGGGCGGGCGCTCACGCGCGCCGTGAACCTGAGCGGATACGAGGTCTTCACCTCGGCCAGCGTGGGGATCGCCCTCTCCACCACCGGACACGAGCGCCCGGAGTACCTGATGCGCAACGCGGACATGGCCATGTACCGGGCCAAGGCGGCGGGCACCGGCTACGAGGTCTTCGACCGCGGGATGCACGCCGAGGCGCTGGCCCGCCTGCAGACCGAGACCGACCTGCGCCGGGCGATGGAGCGCGGCGAGTTCCGGCTGGTCTACCAGCCGCTGCTGGAGGTGGCGACGGGGCGCTGGACGGGCGTGGAGGCGCTGGTGCGCTGGGACCACCCGGAGCGCGGCCCCGTCTCGCCCGAGGAGTTCATCCCCACCGCCGAGGAGACGGGCGCCATCGTTCCGCTGGGCGACTGGGTGCTGCGCGAGGCCTGCCGCCAGCTCCGCGAGTGGGACGAGGAGATGGGCGAGCTGGCGCCCACGGTGAGCGTGAACCTGTCCCCGCGCCAGTTCGCGGCGGGCGACCTGGTGGCGCGGGTGCGCTCCGCCCTGGCCGACACCGGCGCCGACCCCGGCCGCCTGCGGCTGGAGATCACCGAGAGCGGCGTGCTGGCCGAGGGGAGCGCCGTGGCCGACCTGCTCCGCGAGCTGCAGGCCGAGGGGATCCAGGTGCAGCTCGACGACTTCGGCACCGGCTACTCCTCGCTCTGCTGCCTGCACCGCCTGCCGCTGGACGCGCTGAAGGTGGACCGCTCCTTCGTGGGGCGCATCGACCGCGACCCCGGGACGGAGCAGCTCGTGCGCACCATCGCCACGCTGGCCCGGGGGCTGGGGCTGCAGGTGATCGCCGAAGGGGTGGAGACCGAGGCGCAGCTCCGGGCGGTGCGCGAGATGGGGTACGACTTCGCGCAGGGGTTCCTGATCTCGCGGCCCGTGGACGCGGCGGCCGTCCGCGCGGCGATCGAGGGGGCGGCCGCGGCCTGAGCGCCGCGGAAAAGGCGAGCCGGAGAGCGGGTTTCCTCCGCCGCGTCCGCGGCGGGGGTCCTTGAGTTCTGTCCGTAGGCGCCGTATAGTGAGGGACGCGGCCGCCGGCCGCGTTCCCTCCTCACGCCGCACGTCCGGGGTCCCGCTTGGCGCTTCGCACCCCACCCCCCGCCGGGCTCCGCGCCCCTGCGCGCGCTCCGGCGGCCGGCCGGTGATCGCCTCCACGCGCGCCGCGGGGGCCGCCCCCTCCGTGCCGGGGTCCCTCCTTCCCACCCTGCTCTCCAGCGTGGCGGAGGGGATCGTGGTGGTGGACCGCACCCTGCGCACCCAGGTGTGGAACCGCTTCCTGGAGGAGCTGACCGGGATCCCCGCCGCCGAGGTGGTGGGGCGCCCCGCGCTGGAGCCGTTCCCGCGGCTGCGGCGCCAGGGGGTGGAGGCGCTGCTCGCCCGCGCCCTGGCCGGCGAGACCGTCCGCTTTCCCGACACCCCCTACCGCGTGCGCCGCACGGGCCGGAAGGGGTGGGTCACCGGCCAGTACTCCCCCCACCGCGACGCCGCCGGCGAGATCGTGGGCGTGGTGGGGATCCTGCACGACATCACCGACCGCAAGCGCGCCGAGCACACCCTGCTGCGCAGCGAGGACCGGTTCCGCGCGCTCTTCCAGGGCGCCGGCGTGGGCATCGCCATGGTGGACCCGGAAGGCCGCATCGTGGGCGGGAACCCCGCGCTGGGCGCCATGCTGGGGTGGAGCGCCGAGGAGCTGCGCGGCACCCGCCTTCCCGCGCTGGCCCACCCCAAGGACTGGCCGGTGGCCGGCCACTCCTTCCGCGAGCTGGTGGAGGGCGCCCGCGGCCGCTTCCAGCGCGAGATGCGCCTGCGCCGCCGCGACGGCATGCCGGTGTGGGTGCGGCTGACGGCCACGGTGATGCGCGGCGGAGACCCGCTGGGGTGGCTGAGCGTGGGGATGGTGGAGGACATCTCCGAGCGCAAGCGCGCCGCCGAGGAGAACGTGCGCCTGGCGGCGTTCCTGCGCGAGAGCCCCTCGCCGGTGCTGGAGTGCGACGATGCCGGCGCCGTGCTCTACGAGAACCCCGCCACCGCCCGCATCCGTGCCGAGCTGGGCGGCGCCGGGCTGGCGGAGATCCTTCCCCCCGCGCACCCGCAGCTGGTGCGCTCCGCCCTCTCCACCGGGCAGACCTTCCGCAGCGTGGAGGTGGAGGTCGGCGAGCGCATCTTCTCCTGGACGTACCACCCGCACCCCCCGCTGGGCGTCGTCCACCTCTTCGCCGACGACATCACCGGGCGCCGCGCGGTAGAGGAGCAGCTCCGCCACGAGGCGCTGCACGACGCGCTGACCGGGCTGCCCAACCGCCTGCTCTTCATGGAGCGCCTTGCCCGCGCGCTCCTGCACGCCCGCCGCCGGCAGGACTACCAGTTCGCCGTGCTCTTCCTGGACCTGGACCGCTTCAAGGTCGTCAACGACGGGCTGGGGCACCACGTGGGCGACGACCTGCTGGTTGCGGTGGCGGCGCGGCTGCAGGGGTGCATGCGCGAGGGCGACACCGTCTCCCGCTTCGGCGGCGACGAGTTCGCGGTGCTGATGGACGGCATCTCCGGGGTGGAGGCGGCGATCAAGGCGGCCGAGCGCATCCAGGCGGCGATCGCCGCGCCGGTGCTGCTGGGCGGGTACGAGGTCTTCACCTCGGCCAGCATCGGGGTGGCCCTCTCCTCCGCCGCGTACGGCCGGCCCGAGTACCTGCTCCGCAACGCGGACATGGCCATGTACCGCGCCAAGAGCGGGGGGATGGGGCGCTGCGAGCTCTTCGACCGGGCGATGCACGCCACCGCCCTGCTGCGCCTGCAGACCGAGACGGACCTGCGCCGGGCGCTGGAGCGCGAGGAGCTGCGCGTGTTCTACCAGCCGATCGTGTGCATGGAGACGGGGCGCATCTCGGGGATGGAGGCGCTGGTGCGCTGGATGCACCCCGACCGCGGCTGGATCTTCCCGCTCGACTTCGTGCCCGCGGCCGAGGAGACGGGGATGATCCACGTGCTGGGCCGCTGGGTCCTGCGCGAGGCCACCCGGCAGATGCGCGAGTGGCAGGACGCGATCCCCGGCCGCCGGCTCTCGGTGAGCGTGAACCTGTCGGTGAAGCAGTTCGCGCAGGCCGACCTGGTGGAGCAGGTGTCCGCCGCCCTGGCCGACGCGGACCTGGACCCGCGGCGCCTGAAGCTGGAGGTGACCGAGTCGTTCATCGTGGACAACCTGGAGGCCGCCGCCGCCACCCTGGGGCGCCTGAAGGCGCTGGGGATCCAGGTGTACATGGACGACTTCGGCACCGGGTACTCGTCCCTGGCGTCGCTGCACCGCCTGCCCATCGACGCGCTGAAGGTGGACCGCTCGTTCGTGAGCCGCATGGTGGCCGAGGGCGACGCGGCGCTGCTGGTGCGCACCATCGCCGCCCTGGCCCGCAACCTGGACCTGACCATCGTGGCCGAGGGGGTGGAGACGCGCGAGCAGCTCGACGAGCTCCGCGCCCTGGGGTGCGAGCTGGCCCAGGGCTACCTCTTCTCCCCGCCGCTGGACGCCGCGGCCATGGCCGAGCTCCTGGCGCGGGACCCGGTCTGGTAGCGCCTTCGCGGCGCTCCCCCCTCCCCCCTCCCCGCGGTCCCCGTGCAGATCGAGCAGCACTGCTGGAGCGCGTCCGACGGCTGGTGCGCCCCCGGCGGGGGGCCCGGCCCCGCCGACCTGGTGCTCGCCTTCGGCGCGCGCCACGCGCTGGAGGGCGGCGCCGCCCTGGAGGCGCTGCGCGCGCGCTACCCCGGCGCGTCGCTGGTGGGGTGCTCCACCGCCGGCGAGATCTGCGGCACGCGCGTGGTGGACGACACCGTCACCTCCACCGCCGTCACCTTCGAGCGCGCCTCCGTCCTCTGCCGCTCGCTGGCGCTGGCCGACTCCGCCACCAGCGGGCAGGCGGGGCGGAAGCTGGGTGCCCTGCTGGACCCGGACGGGCTGCGGCACGTGGTGGTGCTCTCCGAGGGGCTGCGGGTGAACGGGAGCGAGCTGGTGCGCGGCCTGGCCCAGGGGCTCCCGCCCGAGGTGGGGGTGACCGGCGGGCTGTCGGCGGACGGTGACCGCTTCGAGCGCACGCTCGTCTTCTGCGACGGCCCGGCGCGCGAGGGGCACGTGGTGGCGGTCGGGCTGTACGGCGAGGCGCTGCGCGTGGGGTGCGGGTCGCTGGGCGGGTGGGACCCGTTCGGGCCCGAGCGGCTGGTGACTCGCTCCGAGGGGAACGTGCTGTACGAGCTGGACGGGCAGCCGGCGCTGGACCTGTACCGCCTGTACCTGGGGGAGCACGCCGTGCGGCTCCGGACAGCGGGCTCCTCTTCCCCCTCTCCCTGCGCTCGGGAGAGGGGGAGCCCGGCGTGGTGCGCACGATCCTGGCGACGGACGGCGCGCGGGGGAGCATCACCTTCGCCGGCGACGTGCCGCAGGGGGGCGTGGTGAGGCTGATGAAGGCGAACTTCGAGCGGCTGATCGACGGCGCCACGGGCGCGGCGCGCACCTCGTACGGGCCGCTGCACGAGGCGCCGCCGGAGCTGGCGCTGCTCATCTCCTGCGTGGGGCGCCGGCGCGTGCTGGGGCAGCGGGTGGAGGAGGAGGTGGAGGGGGTGCGCGAGGTGCTGGGCGACGACACGGTGCTGGCGGGCTTCTACTCCTACGGCGAGATCTCCCCCTTCACCCCGTCGACCCGCTGCGAGCTCCACAACCAGACCATGACCATCACCACGCTGTCGGAGCGCTAGGCATGCACCGGCTCCTGGCGCGGCAGCTCCGCCGGCACCTGGCCGGCGACGGAGGGGTCCCCCCCGAGTGGGCGGACCTGCTCTCCGCCGTGTCCAGCGCGTACGAGCAGGCCGACCAGGACCGGCTGCTGCTGGAGCGCTCGCTGGAGCTGGCGTCGCAGGAGCTGATGGAGCGATTCCGCCAGCTCCAGCTCGACGTGGAGCGCCGCCGCGAGGCCGAGGAGGCGCTGCAGCGCGCCCTGGACCGCCACCGCCTGATCGCGCGGGCCACCAACGACACCATCTGGGAGTGGGACCTGGAGACGGGGGAGGGGAGCTGGAACGAGGGGATCCACGCCATGTTCGGGTGGGACCCCGAGCGGGCGGAGCCCACCCACGACTGGTGGGTGGAGCAGGTGCACCCCGACGACGTGGAGCGGGTGGAGACCCACACGCGAGAGGTGCTGGAGGGGAGCGGCGAGGTCTTCACCCAGGAGTACCGCTTCCGCCGCGCCGACGGGAGCTACGCCTCGGTGCTGGACCGCGCCATCGTGACGCGCGACGAGTCGGGGCGCGCGGTGCGGGTGGTGGGGTCGATGACGGACATGAGCGAGCGGCAGCGCCACGAGGACGCGCTGCGCGCCAGCGAGCGGCAGTTCCGCGAGCTGGCCGAGAGCATGGCCGCCGCCACCTTCATCTACAAGGGCTCCGGCTACCTGTACGTGAACGCCGCCGCCACGGTGCTCACGGGCTACTCGCGCGAGGAGCTGCTGGCGTCGTCGTTCTGGGACGTGGTGCACCCCGACGACCGCGAGATGGTGCGCGCCCGCGGCCTGGCGCGGCTGCGGGGAGAGGGCGTGCCCCCGCGCTACGAGTTCCGCATCGTCACCAGGGGCGGCGAGGAGCGGTGGGTGGACTTCACCGCCGGGATGATCTCGTACCGGGGCGAGACGGCCGCGCTGGGAACGGCGTTCGACATCACGGGGCACAAGGAGGCCGAGGCGGCGCTGCGCTGGCAGGCGCTGACCTTCGAGAACCTGTACGACGCCGTGATCATCACCGACCTGGAGGGTCGGATCGTCCACTGGAACCCCGCCGCGCAGCGCATCTACGGCTACACCGCGGCCGAGGTGCTGGGGCGCACGGTGGACCTGTGGCTGCGGCCCGAGGAGGCGCCCTACCTGAACCGGATGATCCTGGAGTCGCTGGAGCGGGGGGGCCGCTGGTCGGGCGAGATCGGGTTCGTGCGCAGCGACGGCTCCACCGGCGTCTCCGAGACGGTGGTGGTGCCGCTCTTCGACCCGCGCGGCGAGCGGGTGGGCAACCTGGGCGTCAACCGCGACGTCACCGACCGCAAGCGGGCCGAGGAGGCGCTGCGGGAGAGCGAGCTCCGCTACCGCACGCTGTTCGAGGAGTCGCGCGACGCCATCTACATGACCACCGTGGACGGGCGGTTCATGGACGCCAACCAGGCCGCGCTGGACCTGTTCGGCTGCACGCGCGAGGAGATGCTGTCCCGCGACGTACGCGACATGTACGCCCACGCCGCCGACCGCGAGCGCTTCCAGGACGAGATCGTGCGGTCGGGGTACGTGCGCGACTACGAGGTGCGCCTGGCCCGCGCGGACGGCTCCCCCATCGACTGCCTGCTCAGCGCCACCCTGCGCCGCTCCGCCACGGGCGAGGTGGCCGGCTACCAGGGCATCATCCACGACATCACCGAGCGCAAGCGCGCCGAGGAGCAGCTCGCCTACGGCGCCTTGCACGACGCGCTCACCTCGCTGCCCAACCGCGCCCTGTTCGTGGACCGCCTGGCCCACGCCATCGACCGGGTGCGCCGCGGCGGCGACGCGCCGTTCGCGGTGCTCTTCCTGGACCTGGACCGCTTCAAGGTGATCAACGACTCGCTCGGCCACGCGGTGGGGGACGAGCTGCTGGTGGCGCTGGCGCGGCGGCTGGAGGCCACGGTGGGGCCGGCGGACACGGTGGCGCGCTTCGGCGGCGACGAGTTCACCCTGCTGATGGGCGACGTGGCGACCGCGGCCGACGCCACGCACGCGGCCGAGCGGGTGATGGCGGCGCTCTCCGCGCCGTTCTCGCTGGCGCGGCAGGAGGTGTTCACCACCGCCAGCGTGGGCATCGCGCTCTCTTCCAGCGGCTCCGGCGACCCGCTGGAGCTGCTGCGCAACGCGGACGCGGCGCTGAGCCGCGCCAAGGCGCTGGGGAAGGCCCGCTACGAGGTCTTCGACCGCGCCATGCACACCGAGGCGGTGGGGCGGCTGCGGATGGAGATGGACCTGCGCCGCGCGGTGGAGCGGGGCGAGTTCACGCTGCTCTACCAGCCCATCGTCTCCCTGGGGAGCGGCCGGATCGCGGGGTTCGAGGCGCTGGCCCGCTGGGCCCCCCCCACCCGAGGCACCGTGACCCCGGACGAGTTCGTGCCGCTGCTGGAGGAGACGGGGCTGATCCTGCCCTTCGGGCGCTGGGTGGTGGAGGAGGCGTGCCGCCGCCTGGCCGAGCTGCGCGCCCGCCACCCCGGCCGCGCGCTGACGGTCGGGGTGAACGTGTCGCCGCGCCAGTTCTCCGCCCCGGGGCTGGTGGAGCACGTGGAGCGCACCCTGGCCGAGCTCCAGGTGCCCCGCGGGGCGCTGCACGTGGAGATCACCGAGAGCGTGATCATCGAGAACGCCGAGGACGCGCGCGCCGCGCTCGCCGGCCTGCGCGCCGCCGGGGTGCCGGTGGCGCTGGACGACTTCGGGACGGGCTACTCGTCGCTGGGCTACCTGCACCGCTTTCCGCTCGACACGCTGAAGATCGACCGCTCCTTCGTGCAGCGGATGCACGAGGACCACCGCTCGCTGCAGCTCGTGCAGGCGATCGTGGCGCTGGCGCGGAACCTGGGCGTCACCGTGGTGGCCGAGGGCGTGGACGCGCCGGAGCAGCTCGCCGGGCTGCGCGCCCTGGGCTGCGACTTCGCGCAGGGCTACCACTTCGCCCGCCCGCTCCGCTTCGAGGAGGCGCACGGCCTGGTGAGCGCGGACCGGGTGTGGTGAGGGACGGGCCTGGACGAGAGCCGAGCAAGGAAATGGAGGGCCGGCCCCTCACCGGCGGTTGAACCCAGATCCTGCAATCCACAGCGATAGGTGCTCGCTGGGGCGCTCGGTGTGTACGGCGAGCACGCCGGAGACGGCCGAGATCCTGGTCAGGACCACCTGCACGGGGGCGGTCGGGCGTCTCCAGTACCGGAAAGTGCATCCCGAGACCGCTTTTTCGGGGCTCCTCCCAATGCTCCGCAACGGCCGCACCGCCCGGTGCCGCCTTCCTTCCCCTCGCCCACCCCCGCGGATCAGCCCGCTGGTTCCGGCACGGGCCGTAGCCAGTGCAGCCGGTCCGTGGCGCGCTCCAGCAGCCGCACCAGCGGATCGCCCTCCATCAGCTTCAGGCACACGCTTCGTGCGTGCCGCACCAGCTTGCCCGGCGTGCGGATCAGCAGCGTCCGCAGCGTCTTCACCTGCTCCCGCGCATGCTTCCTGTCCAGTACTGTCGTGCGCACCAGGTGCAGCATCTGGTAGGTCAGCGCGCCCAGACCCCAGAGCAGGTGGTTGCCGCTCAGGTCGTCCACCGCAGTGCGCCCCACCCCCAGCTGGCCCATCTCCTCGATCCGGTGCTCCACCTGCGCCCCCTGGTTGTACATCCGCCAGGCGGTGAGCGCGTCCACGCCTTTCACGTTGGTCACGATCGTCAGCTGGTGCTTCAGCACCACATGGCCCAGCGCCAGCTCCCCCTCCGGCGCCTTCTCGCTCTGCCGCACCGAGAGCAGCCGCACCCCCCAGCGCCCGCCTTCCGCCACCTCCAGCCGCGGATCCTCCGCCGAGCGCGTGAACGCCCCCTTGTACTGCTGCAGCGTGTTCGACTGCTGCATCTTCATCACGAACTCCACGCCGAGCGCCTCCAGCTTCTCCATGTGCGAGACCTTGAAGAAGCCTTTGTCCAGCCGCACCAGGATGCGCTTCACTCCCTGCGCCCGCAGCCACCGCACCAGCTTCTCCACCCACTCCTCGAACCCCGCGGCCGTGTTCGCGTTGCCCGGGCGCCACCGCACCCCCAGGCAGTCACCCGTGTCCAGGAACGCCAGCAGCGGATGATGCGAGGGCCGCCCCCGCTTTGCCGGGTTGTAGCCTTTGAGCGCTCCCGCCTGCTTCAGACCATAGCGCTGCACCACCGTCGAGTCGAACATCAGCATCACCGTCCGAGGTACCTTCCCCAGCGCATCCCACCGCGCCCGAACCACCTTCAGCAGCACCTCGTCCGAGATCTTCGCCGCCTCCTCACCCGCCTTCCGCAGGAAGCGGCCGAACGTGGTCGGGTCCACCACCGCCTTCCACCCGAAGAGCGCCTGCACACCCCCGCTCCGCATCTGCCGCAGGTGATCCATCGAGCTCCCGCCCTGGAGCAGCAGCGCCATCCACTGCTCCACGTGCAGCGACGGCCGATACGATCCACCTACCTCCGAGAGCGCCCGGTCCAGGCAGCGGCCCAGCCCCAGCCGGTCCCACGCGAGCCGGAAAGGTACCAGCCCCGCCGCGTCCGTCAGCTGCTCCCTGGTCGTCTCCACGGAGACCCCCGCTGCACTGCCTTGTACGTGAGGCCGCCCCGGAATAGCTTTCATGCGAGCACCGTTTGGGTGAAGTGGTCGGGGTCTGCTTCTTGGCGGAAGTGACTCCCAACTTACTACTTCCAGGCGGTGCTCGCTTTTTCTACGCAGGATCTGGGTTGAAACCGCTGCAACGACTACACGAAGCCCGCGGGTGCGGGCTGTCCTGCATTCGGCCGGGCCGCGGCTCCGTCCACGAGACGGGCGCCCGCCGGGCCGCTTCGCATCCCGCGTGGACAACTCGCGAGGCCGAGGCGGCATCCTACGGACAGGACCGTCACCGAATCGCCTCCAGCCCCACCGCCGATGATGCACCGCGCCACGAAGCCCGTCCTCTCCGCGGCTCTGCTCCTGCTGGCCGCCTGCGGCCGCCCCGCTCCTCTGGCAGTGCCGGCTCCCGCGCTTCCGAAAGCGGGGGCCACGCGGATCGTCCTGCCGGCGGTGGGCGCGACGATGCGCGACCTGCGCGCCAGCATCGGAGCGCCGACGTCCGCCACGCGGGTGGGAGACACCAAGGTGTGGGTCTACGTGCGCACCGCCGCCGTGGGATCGGCGGACACCTCGCGTATCGGGGTGGTGAAGGTACGCGATGGGAGGGTGGTGCAGGCGTGGTCGTTCGCCGGCTTCCACCCGGGACCGCACCTCTGGACGCCGCCCGCCGCCGCTCGCTGAGGCTTCGCCGCCCGCCCTCCGCCGGGAGGGCGTACGGAGGGAGGAAGCCCGTACGGGTGGAGCTCGTAGGCGCCCACCCCGGCCGTCGCGCGCCGGGACTGGACGGCTTTCCGGGTCGCGCGGGCCTCACGCACGACCCGGCGCGCCTCCGCCATCACGTGCCTGGACCTCGCGTGGGCGAGCATCGCGTCGAGGCGGAGGCGGTCTCTCTCTCTCTCTCTCTCTCTCTCTCTCTGTCCATCCTCCCGTCCTCTCCGATGGTCGATCCCGGGCGCCGCGAGCGGAGCGCGGCACCGGCAGCAAGACCGCCGCCGGGCGCCGTAGCACCGGCGCGGCGGAAGCCGCAGGCTGTGAGCGGCGTCTACCGAACCCCCGCCGCGCTGGTCAGCAGCAGCAGGAGCATGCGCGTGGCGGGCAGGGCGCTGGGCACGTCCGCGTACTCGGAGAGGGTGTGAGGGTTGCCGCCTCTCCCCCTTCCCACGGCCACGGCGGGGATGCCGCGGACCACGGCCGCGTTGGAGTCGGTGGAGCCGCTCGCCACGGCGGGGGCGTCGATGCCCAGGTGGCGGTGCACGTCCACCGCGGTCTGCACCAGCGGGTGGGCGCGGCGGCCGCGCAGCGCCTCCTCCGTGCCGCCGGCGAGGTTCCGCGTCACCTGCTCCTTGCTCCACCTCACCCCTTCCGCCGCCGCGGCGCGGGAGACGCGGGCGTCGACCTCGCGGTCGAGCGAGTCCAGCAGGGCGGGGTTCACCGAGCGCAGGTCCATGGTGAACGAGACCTCCTCGGGAATGGCGTTGAAGATCTTGCCGCCGGCCAGCATCCCCACGTTGTACACGGCGCCTCCGCGCCCCTCGGGAACGCGGATCTCGTAGATGGAGCGGATGGCCTCGGCGAGCGCCCGCGCGGGGTGCGGCTTGCCGGCCGAGGAGTTGGTGTGCGAGCCCTCGCCGGTGAAGCGGTAGCGGGTCCAGTAGATGCCCAGCGCGCCGTAGTTGATCATCCCCAGCCCACCGTCCACCGCGATCAGCGCATCTCCCGGGCGCGCGTTCCGCTCCAGCCACCAGTCCATCCCCTTCAGCCCCAGCTCCTCCTGCACGGTGCCGACCAGCACCAGGTCGCCCCGCGTGCGCACCTTCGCCGCGTCCATCGCGCGGAAGACGGCCAGCAGGTGGGCCAGCGACGCGGAGTTGTCGAACACGCCCGGCGCCCGCAGCACGTCGCCGTCGCGCTTCACCGTCACGTCGGTCTCGATGGGGTGCACCGTGTCCAGGTGCGCGGCGATCACGATCCGCGGCCCGCCGCCCGTCCCCCTACGCGTGGCGGTCAGGTTGCCGATGGAGTCGATGGTGACCTCCATCCCCATCTTCTCCAACTCCGCCTTCAGGTACGCCGCGCGCCGCTGCTCCTGGCCGGAGGGAGCGGGGATCTGGGTGATGTGGATCCACTCCTCCACCTGGCGCGGGAAGTTGGTCTCGATCCACGCCAGCGCGTCCCGCACCTCCGCGCGGCGCGCGTGCGCGGGCGAGAACCAGCTCGGGGGCTGCCCGCGCCCCTGCGCGTCCGCCGGCACGGCGAGAGCGGCGGAGGCCAGCAGCGCGGCGGTCAGGCGGAGCGGACGACGGAGGGAGATGCGCATCGGCGGACCCGGGGCGGCGGGTGGACGGCGGAGGGACGCCCGTAGAATCGGCTCCCCGCGTTCGGACGGCAAGCCGGGGCGCCGTGGACGGACGGCGGATGCCGCGCTTGCGTGACCCCCGCCCCGGCTCGAGCTTTGGGGGACCGGCCACCGCTCCCCCTCACCCCTCCCACGATGAGACCGCGCGCCCTTCTCCTCGCCCTGCTGACGCTCGCCGCGGCCGCCTGCGGCGCCACCGGCGGAGGACCGCACGCCCCCCCGCCGCCCGCCGTCGTCGTGCAGGCGGGATCGCAGGTGCAGTCCGACCGCATGCTGGTGCGCCGCGCCTCCGTGCGCATCGCCGCCGACCGGCCGGACACGCTGGCGGGGCGCGTTGAGGCCTCGGTGCGCGCCGCGGGAGGCTACGTGCAGCGCAGCGCCGTCCGCGAGCGCGAGCGGCTGACCATGACGGTGCACGTGCCGGCCGCGGGGCTGGACGCGTTCCTGGCCGGGCTGGACGCGCTGGGCGAGGTGGAGGACCGCACCGTATTGGCCGAGGACGTGACCATGGCCGCCGTGGACCTGGAGGCCCGCGTCCGCAACCTGACGACCGTACGCGACCGGCTGCGGGGCCTGCTGCAGCGCGCGGAGAAGGTGGGCGACGTGGTGGAGGTGGAGCGGGAGCTGGGACGGGTGCAGGGCGAGCTGGACTCCCTGGAGGCGCGGCTCACCCGCATGCGCTCGCAGGTGGCGATGGCGGAGGTGGGGCTGACCATCGAGCAGAAGCAGGTGCTGGGGCCGCTGGGGCTGCTGCTGAACGGCATCTTCTGGCTGATCGGAAAGCTGTTCGTGATCCGCTGAGCGGCGGCGGGATGGAACGTGCAGCGCTCTTCCCCGCTATTCGTACCGTGACGGAGGACGGAACCCGGACCGGAAGAGTGAGATGAGCGACAGAACGGAGACGGCCACGCTGGCCGGTGGGTGCTTCTGGTGCGTGGAGGCGGTGTTCGACCAGGTGAAGGGCGTGACGGACGTGGTGTCGGGATACACCGGCGGAGGCGTGCCCAACCCGACGTACGATGCCGTCTGCGCGGGGGTGACGGGGCACGCGGAGGTGGTGCAGGTGACCTTCGACCCCGACCAGATCTCGTACCGCGAGGTGCTGGAGATCTTCTTCTCGGTCCACGACCCCACCACGCTGAACCGGCAGGGGAACGACGTGGGCACGCAGTACCGCTCGGCGATCTTTTACCACTCGCCCGAGCAGCAGCGCATCGCCGGTGAGACCATCGCCGAGCTGGACGCGCAGGGGATCTGGGACGGGGCCATCGTCACCGAGGTGGAGCCGCTGGACCGCTTCTGGCCGGCGGAGGAGTACCACCAGGAGTACTTCGCCCGGAACCCGCAGCAGCCGTACTGCGCGGCGGTGGTGGGGCCCAAGATCGCAAAGTTCCGCAACAAGCACATGCACCGGCTTAAGACGGCGTGACGCGCCGGCGCCCGCTCCTCCCGGCCCGCGTCCGACGCGGAGCGGAGCGGAGGGGGCGGAGGTCGGTCTTCGGGCGAGAGGGGTCGTGGGGGGACACCGTCCAGGATCCCCGGCGGCCCCCGACCGCTCAGCGCTCCAGCAAGTAGACGCGCACCATCTGGGCGTCGTCCTCGGTGCGGGTGATGCCGTACAGCTCGTTGCCGCGCACTTGGCGCAGGTCGAACCCCATCGGCATGCGGGCGCGGAACGACACGCGGCCCTCGCGGTCGAACACCGTCCAGAAGTTTTCGCGCTCGCGTCCCTCGGAGTTGCGGATCCACAGCGCACCGTCGTCCGAGAAGAGGGCGCTGGTGGCGATGGACCAGCGCGGCGGGGGCATCAGCTCGATGTGCCTCGGGAGCCGGCGGCCCTGCCGCGGCTCGTCGCGCAGGGTGCGCTCCACCTCCCGCAGGTCCTCGCCGGTGATCTCGCGGCCCCGCGACGGGATGGCGCGCTCCCGGATCAGCTCCAGGCGGCCGGGCAGCACCCGGTACCACCGCACCTTACCCGCGTAGCCGTCCGCCACCGCCACCACGCTGTCTCCCCACGCCGCCCCCGCCCCGCCCGCGCCGAAGTCCGATCTCGCGATCCCGAACGGCACCGGCTGCCCCCGCTCCTTCCACACGGTGCCGCCGCCGTGGAAGGCGAGCAGCGTGTCCACCCGGCCGGGCCGCGGCGACACGATCACCGCGGCGTGCGGCCGGTGCCCCGACATTCCCGGCGAGTACTGCGCGAGCACGAAGCCCAGCGTGGCGCCGTGGCGCAGCGGGAGCGTGCCGGCCAGCGGCACGCCGTCCACGTCCGGGAGCCGCGACGTGCCCCGCAGGCGCCCGTCCCGGCCCCAGGTGGTCACGCGCCGCGAGACCGGGTCGTGGACGTGGACCAGGGAGTCCACGTGGACGCGCGTGGGGAACTGCAGCTCGCCGGGCCCGCCGCCCTCGCGCCCCAGCGAGCGGAGGTAGCGGCCGTCGTTGCGGAACACGCGGATGGTGCGGTTCCCGCCGTCCAGCACGTAGATCTCCGCGCCGTCGGGCGAGGCGGTGACGTGCGCCAGGCGGTGGAAGGTGCGCTCGGGGCGCCCGTCCACCTCACCGATGGTCAGCACGGACCGAAGCAGGATCTCCGGCGGCTCCTGCGCGGCGGATGGGGAGACGAGCGAGAGGAAGAAGGAAACGAGGAGTGCGGCGACGCGGTTCATGGATCAGCCTCCGTAGACGGGTGGCGGCGCTGCTCCGAAGTTGACGCGCCGCATCCGGAGTGGCAATGGCCGTTTCACGTCCACGCCGGCTCCCCCGGTCCCATGGGCGTCGTCAGCCCTGATGCGCTCCGCGTCGGCGACGAGAGAGGGCCGGCCCCCGCGTCCCGCCCTCTCGCCGTGCCCGCCGGTGCCCCGCGCCCGTTGTCCTCCCCGAACGCCGGTCCGGTGTGCTCTCCGCCCCGGATCCCCTCGTCGTTCCGCTTCGTCCTTCCTTCCCGAAGAGGTCGTCCATGAAGTCTCTGCTCGCCGCGGCCGCCGCCGCGCTGCTCCTGCTTCCCACCGGCGCCGCCGCGCAGTCCGACTGGCCCACCCAGGCCCGCGAGACGCTGCGCGCGGGTGCCAGCGCCCTGCCCCGCGGCTACGAGATCACGCACCAGATCCAGACCGGCTCGCTGGACGCCGGGGGGGTGCGCACCGTGTCCTTCAACCTGACCCGTGGCGTGCGGTACGCCATCATCGGCGTGTGCGACACCGACTGCACCGACCTGGACATGGTCGTCAGCAGCCCGCACCGTCACGAGGTGGCCAGGGACGAGGAGCAGGACGACACCCCCGTGGCGCTGTTCACCGCCCGAAGCACCGGCCAGTACCGGGTGCGCGTGACGATGGCCGCCTGCGAGGCGGAGCCCTGCGGGTTCGGCGTGGGCGTGTACGGGAAGCGCTAGCACGCTCTCCACCGGCGGGGCCGAGGCGGGACCGGACGTTCGCGTCCGGCCCCGCTTCGCTTTTCTATTCCCCTGCCTGCCCTGCCATCGAGCAGAAAGACGGCGCCCGGCATCGTCGAACGAGATCCTTGACTTCCGGTCTGCCAATACGTATTAACAATGCCAATACGTATTGGCACCCGCCCCAACGGCGCCCCTCCGAATCCCGAGCCCGCCGCCTTGGTCACCACCCGCGACGTCGCAGCCCGCGCCGGGGTATCCCAGGCGACCGTCTCCCTGGTGCTGGGGGGGAACCCCAAGGCCCGGGTGGCGACGGCCACGCGGGAGCGGGTCTTCCGCGCCGCAGAGGAGCTGGGGTACCGCCCCAACATCCTGGCGCGCGGGCTGGTGCGGGGGCGTTCCTACACGCTGGGCGCGGTGGTGCCCGACCTCTCGAACCCGTTCTTCCTGGACGTGGTCGGCGGCATCCAGCGGGTGGCGGTGGAGGCGGGGTACGCGGTGCTGCTCTGCGACGGCGGCGAGCTGCCCGCGGAGCGCCACCTGGAGACGCTCCGGGACCGGCGGGTGGACGGGGTGGTGATCGACGCGCTGGGCGCGGCGTCGCTGCCCGAGGACGTGCTGCGGGAGGTGAAGGTCGTCCTCGTCGACGAGCCCTCCGAGCGGCTGCCGGGCGTCGCCAGCGACGCGCTGGGGGCGGGACGGCTGGCCGCGGAGCACCTCCTCTCGCTGGGCCACCGCCGGTTCGCCTTCATCGGCCCCGCGGCCGACGCGCACGCCTTCCGCATGCGGGAGCGGGGGTTCTCGGCCACGGTGCGGGCCGCCGGGCTCCCGCTGGCCTCCGAGCGGCTGCGGCGCGCGGCGCCCACGGTGGCCGGGGGGCACGGGGCGATGAAGGAGCTGCTGGCGCTGCGGCCTCGCCCCACGGCGGTGTTCTGCGCCAATGACCTGATGGCGATGGGGGCGCTGAAGGCCTGCCTCCGCGCCGGGGTGGCGGTCCCGGGGGAGGTCTCGCTGGTGGGATGCGACGACATCGAGATGGCGCGGGTCGTCACCCCGGAGCTGACCACCGTGGCCGTGCCCGCCCGCGAGCTGGGCGCCCGCGCCGCGCGCCTGCTGCTGCGGCTGCTGGACGAGAAGGAGACGCCGCGCGCTTCCCGGCTGCTGCCCGTGCGCCTGGTGACCCGCGGCACGACCGCTCCGCCCCCGGCGGAGGACACCACCCAGTGACCCACCCGATGCGTCACGCCACCATCACCGGAACGGGATCGTTCGTCCCCGCGCGCGTCGTCGCCAACGCGGAGCTCTCCGCCGCGCTGGGCGAGGACGTGGAGGACTTCGTGGCGAACGTCCTGGGGATCCGCGAGCGCCGCTGGTGCGCCGAGGGCGAGTCCACCGCCGACCTGGCCGAGCGTGCCGCCCGCGCCGCCCTGGCCGACGCCGGGCTGGGCCCCGAGGACGTGGACCTGCTGATCGTCTCCACCGACACCCCCGAGCACGTCTCCCCCGCCACCTCGTCCGTGCTGCACGGCCGTCTCGGGCTCCCCAGGGCCGCCGGGACCTTCGACGTGAACTCCGCCTGCGCCGGCTTCGCGACGGCGCTGGACTGCGCGTGGAAGTACGTGCGCGCCGACGAGCGCTACGAGCGCGTGCTGGTCGTCGCCGTCTACGCCATGTCCAAGTTCCTGGACCCGGCCGACAAGAAGACGGTGACCATCTTCGCGGACGGGGCGGGGGCGGTGGTGGTCGAGAGGTCCGACCACCCAGGCATCATGGCGTCGGAGCTCTACGCGGACGGCTCCCTGGCGCCGGGGATGGGGGTGTTCGCCGGCGGAACGGCGGAGCCGGTGACGGAGGAGGTGCTCCGCTCGGGCGTGCGCAACCGCCTGCGCTTCGTGACGAAGTACCCGAGGGAGGTGAACGAGGAGGGATGGCCGCGCATCGCGCGCTCCGTGCTGTCCCGCATCCGGGAGACGCCGGCGGACGTGGACCTCTGGCTCTGGACGCAGGTGAACCGCTCCACGATCCAGGCGGTGATGGAGCGCCTGGGCGAGCCGATGGAGAAGGCGCACACGGTGATGGGGAAGTGGGGCTACACCGGCTCCGCCTGCCTGCCCATGGCGCTGGACGACGCCGCGCGCGCCGGCCGCCTGCAGGAGGGCGACCTGGTCGTCCTCACCGGCTCCGGGGCGGGGCTGTCGATGGGGTGCGTGGCGCTGCGCTGGCACCGCGAGGGGGTGCGCGGTGGCTGAGACCCCCGTCTCGCTCTTCCTGGCACGCGCCGCCCGCCACCCGGACCGCGCCGCGCTACGCGTCCTCGCGGCCGGCGGTGCGGAGCGTGACGAGTCGGTGACGTGGGGCGAGTGGGCGGAGACGGCGCGCCGCTTCGCCGCCGCGCTGGTGGACGCGGGCCACCAGCCGGGGGACGCCGTCGCCGTCTTCGCGGGGAACGGCCTTCCCTGGCCCGTCGCGGACCTGGGGACGCTGCTCGCCGGCGGCGTGGCCGTGGGCCTCTACCCCACCTCCCCCGCCACGCAGGTGGCGCAGGTGCTGGCGGACTGCGGCGCATCCGTCGTGGTCTGCGACACCGCGGAGCGACTGGCGATCCTCCGCGCCGCCCGCGCGGCCTCACCCGCGGTGCGCACCCTCGTCTCCGTGGCCCCCGGACGGGACGCGGTGCGCTGGGACGCCTGGCTGGCCGGCGGCGGGCGCGCCCTCGCCGGCCCGGCGGGCGAGGAGGTCGGCCGGCGCGCCGCCTCCGCCGGGCCGGCCGACCTGGCCGCGCTGATCTACACCTCCGGCTCCACCGGCCAGCCGAAGGGCGCGCGCATCCCCCACCGGAACCTGCTGGCCTCCGCCCGCTCCATCGCGGAGACGCTGGGGCTGGGGGAGAACGACTCGTCGCTCTCCTTCCTCCCCTTCTGCCACGCCGCGGAGCGGGTCTTCGGCCTCCACACGCGCATCGTGACGGGGATGGAGGCGGGGCTGGTGGAGGACCACGTGCTCCTGTGGGACGCACTGCGCGCCTTCCGGCCCACGCTCTTCGGCGGGCTGCCGCGCCTCTACGAGAAGGCGCACGGGGTCCTCGTCGCCGATCGGGCGCGGGCGGACGGCGCCACGCGCGAGCGCTGGGACCGCGCCCTCGACCTCGGACGGCAGAGGTCCCGCCTCCGCCGCGCGGGCGAGGCCGTGCCCGCCGCGCTCGACGCCGAGTGGGTGAGCGTCTCCGCGCCGATGCGGGAGAGGGCGGCGGAGCTGTTCGGCGGGCGGATGCGGCTGGCGACGTCGGGCGGCGCCACGCTGCCGGTGGCGGTGGCGGAGGACCTGGACGCGCTGGGGATCACCGTCCTGGGCGGCTATGGGCTGACGGAGCACCTCTGCGCCGCCTTCCACCGCCCGGACCGCTACGGCTTCGACTCCGCCGGCCCGCCCATGCCGGGGACGGAGCTGCGGATCGGGGTGGACGGCGAGATCCTGGTGCGCCGCTCGGACCTGACCTTCGACGGCTACCACGGCCGGCCCACGGAGACGGCGGAGGCCTTCACGGTGGACGGCGAGTGGCTGCTGACGGGGGACCTGGGCTCCATCGGCGCGGACGGGGCGCTGCGCGTGACGGGTCGGAAGAAGGAGCTGATCGCCCTGTCCGGCGGAAAGAAGGTGGCGCCGCTCCCCATCGAGGAGATGCTGTCGCGCGAGCCGTGGATCGCCCGCGCGGTGCTGCACGGCGAAGGGCGCCGCTTCGTCTCCGCGCTCCTCTGCCTGCGTGCCGAGACGGTGGCCGCCTGGACGGAGGCGCGCGCCCTCCGCGCCTCCGCCGCCGAGGTGCTGGACCACCCCGAGCTGGTGGCCGAGGTGCAGGGCGCGGTGGACCGCGTGAACGCCGGCCTCTCCAACCCCGAGCGGGTCCGCCGCTTCGTGCTGCTGCCCCGCGACCTGTCCGTGGCCGAGGGGGAGCTGACCCCCACCCTGAAGGTGCGCCGCCCGGTCGTGGCGGAGCGGTTCGCCGACGCGCTGGACGCCCTCTACCGCTGATCCCATGGCAAGACGCTACGCCCTGACGGCGCTCGTCCTCTCCACGCTGGCCATCGCGGCCGCCTACGCCTCGGCGTTCCTGCCCGGCGGCGCGCCGCGCTGGGCGGCGTGGCTCATGGCCGGCGGCACGGCCGTGATGATGGTCGCGGCCATGGCGCTGGGCGCCGCGCGCGGCGGCTCGGTGGGGCGGCTGAAGGTGCCGTTCGCGATCGTGCTGGCGATCCTGGCCGGCGGCTTCGCGTACGCCCTGCTCCTCCCGGCCCCGAAGCCCGGCGACGCCCTCTTCCTGGGCCTCCCCGCCGGCGCGGCGGTGATCCTCCTGGGCGTCGGGCTGCTCCCGCTGCTCGTCCTGCCCCTCTCCTACGCCCTGACCTTCGAGGAGATGACGCTCTCCGAGGCCGACCTGGCCCGCGTGCGCGAGGAGGCGAAGGCCCTGCGCGCCGCCGCGGCCGCGGCCCCCGTCCGCGAGCCCGCCGCCGCGGAGGTGGGGTCGTGACCGCCGCCGCCGTGCTGCTCCAGACCAAGGATCTGCCGCCGCTCACGCAGCCCACCATCGTCGTGGTGGCGCTGGTCTACTTCGCCATCGTGGCCGCCATCGGGGTGTGGGCCACGCGGCGCACGCGCTCGGCGAGCGACTTCTTCGTGGCGGGCGGGGGCATCGGCCTGCTCGCCCTGACCATGGCGGCGATGTCGGCCACGCTCTCGGGCTTCGCCTTCATCGGCGGGCCGGGGCTGGTCTACTCCACCGGCATCGGGGCGATGTTCCTGCTCCTGCCGGCGGCGGTGACGTCGTCGCTGGGCGCGTGGATGCTGGCGAAGCGGATGCGGCTGCTGGGCGAGGTGCGCGGCCTGATCACCGTGCCGGACGCCATCGGCGCGCGCTACCGCTCGCCCGCCGCGCAGGGGCTCTCCGCGGTGGCGATCCTGCTGGCGGTGATCGGCTACTTGGCCACCAACATCCTGGCGCTCGGGCTGGTTATCGACGCCATCTTCGGAATCGGGCTGGGGTGGGGGATCTGGCTGGGGATGGGGATCGTGCTGGCGTACTCGGTGGCGGGGGGGATCCTGGCCGGCGTCTACAC